>DIZV01000177.1:0-14126 GCA_002427995.1 Chloroflexi bacterium UBA6019 | reverse complement strand
GTGCACCTCCTCGTCCGGCGCGGCCCAGTCGAAGTTGCCGGCCTCATCTGCGACGTAGCCATCGAGCGAGGTGATCGCCGAATAGATCAGCCTGGCCACAGGGCCTTAGCTCGCGGCTGGCTTGCCACGCTTCGCGGCACAGGCACGGCATAAGCCGTAGAAATCGAGCGTGGCGTGATCCACGCGGAAGCCGCGTTCTCGGGCGATCGATTTGGCGAGCGGTGCGACGAGGGTCTCGCCAAGGTCCTCCACCGCTCGACAGCTGGTGCAGATCAGGTGATGGTGGTGCCCGGGCTCGCACCAGATATAGGCCGACACGTGGCCCGGACGCTCGAGTCGCTGGGCCAGCCCTGCCTCGACCAGCATGTCGACCGAGCGGAAGATCGTGGCGCGGCCGATGTACGGGTGCTTGCGACGAACCTGGTCATACAATTCCTGGACGGTCGCCTCCTTTCCGGTGCGCGCGAGCGCCTCCGCGATGGCGAGCCGTTGGGGGGTTAGTCGTTGACCGGCGCGCTCGAGTGCCGCCATTGTTTTCGTCTCAGACATATCCACATGATACGGGCGTGCGCCCGGGATCCTCGAGAATAGAATCGATCACCGATGGCTGCCGATTTCCACGTCCTGTTCACCGGCTACGTTGGAGCCCGGGTGGCCAGCACGGTGAGCTTCGTGCGCGATGGGGACGTCCGGGTGGTCATCGACCCAGGGCTGGTGCCGGGGCCGGGCTCGATCCTTGACCCGCTGCGAGGGTGCGTCGACACCCCTGCCGATATCACCGATGTCGTGTTCTCGCACCATCATCCGGACCACACGCTCAATGCCGCGCTGTTCCCGCGAGCTCGCTTTCATGACCTTTGGGCCATCTACAAGGGCGACGTCTGGGACAGCCGGCCCGCGGAGGGCTTTGCGATCAGCCCATCGATCCGCCTGATCGAAACACCGGGCCACACCCCGCAGGACATCACCACCCTGGTGACGACCGCCGAAGGCGTGGTGGCCTTCACGCATCTCTGGTGGTCCGCGCAAGGCCCGGCCGACGATCCCTATGCCGTGGATCCAGACCTACTGCACCGCAACCGGGCGCGAGTGTTGGAGCTGGCACAACTCATCGTGCCGGGGCACGGAGCACCCTTCGCTCCGACCGCCGAGACGCCCCGATAAAAGTCTGCTAGCCGAGGCTACCCGAGGCTGCGCCCGGCCACCAGATGGTTGCCCGCGGCCGCGGCGGATGCGCGACCATGCCGTCGACCCGGAGGAGACCAGGCTCGATGATCGACCTGAGTTCATCCAGGCGGTTGTCGGTGAGGCAGACGGCGCGCCCGGTCCAGGCGACAGCCTCCTCGACCGACTCGAACCAGGTGCCCGGCTCGGATGGCGTCCAGTCCTCGCGATGAAATCGCAAGGCCCGCCTCACGAAGTACCACCTCGGCATCATCGGCGGTCGGTCGGGTGGGCCGTTGGAGCTGGTGAAATCGCATCCAGAGGTTATTCAGGTATGCCCGCGGATGAACCAGGGTCAGTTCCACGACCACGCGCGAGCAGGCCTTTTTGGTGAGGCCATGAGCGAATGCCACAAGGTCGGGGACGTTATAAGCCACGTGGTTGCAGACGACAACGCCGACGGTCGGCGCCTGATCGGCGACGTCGGGCCAGCGGCCCTGGATGGTGCTGACCAGCACACCACGGCCTTCGGCCCGGATTCGAAACTCGTTGAGAGAGCGCGCGTCGGTATCGACGCCGACCAGCCTGGCGGCAAGGTCCGCCAGCGGCAGCGAGGCTGCCCCGGCGCCACATCCGACATCGAGGACACTCCCAGCTTCGGGAAGCGCTTCCATCGCCGCAACCGTCGACGGCGTGCTTCGAGTGATCGCCCGGTCGGCACGCCGCTCGAACACGCCCGGTGGAAAGTCCCAGGGTGAGGCGGAAGCCTGGGCAAGAATCGTGGCCGGGATCGCCCATTGTTCGAGGTCGCGGGCCCACTGGGCGGCAGCGCTCACAGCGCATCAGCCTACGCGCCCCGGTCCTCCGATTCAGGTCCCCCGCACGGTGGAGGCGCTCCCTCGCGAGACGGATTCGCGGCTCGAACAACGGGGCTAGGCTGTAGCGATGCAGACACGGCCCAACCAGTGGGCGTGGATCGGGCGGCTTCCGCCGCGCACCGTGGATCGGGTCCTGGTCGGGCTGCTCCTCTTCTTCGGGCTGCTCACGCTGCTGGACCCGCGCTCCGCCGAGCGCGGGATCCTGGCGCCGTTCGGCCTCCCCGGCGGCGTTGCGCTAGCACTCGTCATCGGCGCAGTCCTGATCCTGGTACCAGACGATTCCGCTGCTCTGGCGCCGCCAACTGCCAAGCCACGGTGCTGCTTCTGGTGGCCGGCGCCTTTGGTGCCAAGGTGTTATTCGGGCTCAATCCTGGCGCCGCGAGCATCGGCCTGCTGGTCGCGATGTACAGCGTCGCCGCATACGCGGGCGCGCGTCGGGTCGTCTTTCTCGTCATCCGCCGCCCTTGGCTTCCTCGCCGGCTTTGTGGCATTCGGCGTCACGGGAAACCCACGCCGCGATCGCCATCACGGTGCCCAGCCTCTTTTTCGCCGCCGCCTGGCTGATCGGCGACTACCTTCGAACTCGGCGCGCCTACGTCGCCCAGCTCGAGGAGCGGGCGTCGCGGCTCGAGCGTGATCGGGACCAGGACCGGCGGCTGGCCGCGGACGAGGAGCGCGCCCGAATCGCCCGAGAGCTCCATGACGTGGTTGCCCACGACGTCAGCGTCATCGCCATCCAGGCTGGTGCGGCGCGCACCGTGCAAGCGAGCAAACCCGAGGCGGCGACCCAGGCCCTGGCCTTAATCGAAACGACCGCCCGCGAGACCTTGATCGAGCTCAACCGGCTCCTAGGCGTTCTCCGCTCGACTAACGGATCTACACGGGATCGCCGCCCCCAACCGGGGCATGGGCGAGCTAGCAGGTCTCGTCGAGGAACTCCGCGCCGCCGGCCTCGAGGTCGACGCCCGGGTGGAAGGCGAGGCCCGTCCGCTCCCTCCGGCTGTTGACCTGTCCGCCTATCGGATCGTTCAGGAAGCGACGACCAACGTGCTCAAGCACGCCCGCGCCCGGCGTGTCGATATTCGCGTGCGGTATACCGAGGCGATGCTGGCGCTGGATATCCGTGATGACGGCGCGGGCGACGGCGACGGACCCACTTCTTCCTCCGGTCACGGATTGATTGGCATGCGCGAGCGCGTGGCGCTCTTTAAGGGCGAGCTGCGGACTGGCCGCGACCCCGCTGGCGGATTCTCGGTCCACGCACGTTTACCGATCGGTCCGAGTTCGTGATCCGGGTCCTGATCGTTGACGACCAGGCGCTGGTCCGGGCGGGATTCCGAATGATTCTCGAGGCGCAGCCGGACATCGAGGTGGAGGGAGAGGTGGGCGACGGTGCCCGGGCAGTCGACGAGGTCCGGCGACTTCGCCCAGACGTCGTATTGATGGATATCCGGATGCCCGGCCTGGACGGGATCGCGGCCACGCGCCGGTTGACGGATGCCGGGGTGCCCAGCCGGATCGTGATCCTGACGACCTATGACCTGGACGAGTATGTCTTCGATGCGCTGGCCGCCGGGGCCTGCGGGTTTCTCCTCAAGCACGTGCCCCCGGAGGAGCTGGTGCATGGCGTCCGGGTCGCCGCCGCCGGTGACGCCTTGCTGGCGCCGTCGATCACGAAACGCCTGATCGAGGAATTTGCGAAACAGCGGGCACCGGTGCGGGCTGCCGGCACCGACCTGGATACGTTGACGGAGCGCGAGCGCGAGGTCATCCGGCTCCTGGCTCGCGGTATGTCGAACCCCGAGATCGCCCGTGACCTGAAGGTCGGCGAAGCCACGGTCAAGACCCACGTGGCGCACGTGCTCGACAAGCTCGGGCTCCGCGACCGTGTCCAGGCGGTGATCTTCGCTTACGAAGTCGGCCTGATCAAGCCCCGGCGCTTCCTAACCGCGTCCCCCGTACGGGGGAGACGGGCGCCAGCGGCCTCCCCCTGGCAGTGGACCTCAAGATCGGGCGCGCAGGGGACGACATCCGGAGCGGACGGCCCTACCGTGAATGGCACAGATCGTCCCCAAAAGGAGATGCCACATGGCAAATGAAAACGTCATCACGACTCACAAGCTGACCAAGCGATACGGCCAGGCGATCGCCGCCGTCGATGCCCTCGACCTGGAGGTGCGGCGCGGCGAGGTCTTCGGCTTCCTCGGCCCCAACGGGGCAGGAAAGACGACCACCCTGCGGATGCTGCTTTGGCCTGATCCGGCCGACCTCGGGATCCGCCGTCGTCGCCGAGCACCGCCCCGGTGACCCGGAGGGCCTGCGGCAGATCGGCTCGCTGGTCGAGTCACCAGCCTTCTATCCCCTACCTCTCGGGTCGCGAGAACCTCAAGATCATGGCAGACTACGCCGGGATCCCGCACAAGCGCGTTGACGCGGCGCTCGAAGAAGTCGACCTGGCCGGCCGGGCCAAGGACCGCTTCGGCACCTACTCGATGGGAATGAAACAGCGCCTGGCCGTGGCCGCGGCATTGATCAAGGACCCGCAACTCATGATTCTCGACGAGCCGACCAACGGCCTCGACCCGCAGGGAATGGCCGACATGCGAGGGCTGATCACCGCGCTCGGCCAGGGCCGGCGGACGGTGCTGATCTCGAGCCACCTCCTGAACGAGGTCGAGCTGATGTGCACCCGCGTCGGGGTCATCCAGCGCGGCCGGATGGTCGCCGAGGGGACGATCGACGAACTCCGCGGCGCCGCCCACCTCAGCATCCGGGCCGAGCCCGCCGACCGGGCCCGCGCCCTCCTCGAGGCCGAGGCCGGCCCCGGCAACGTGTCCGTCGAGGGTGACGCTGGGTTCCGGGTCAAGGTCGACGTATCGCGGGCGGCCGAGATCAACCGCAAGCTGGTCGAGGCGGGCATCGCGGTGAGCGAGCTCAGCGCGGGTGAGCGGTCGCTCGAAGAAGTCTTCTTGGAGCTCACCGGCACCGAGGCCGGGCTCTGAAATGCTCACAACCTTCCAGTGGGAGTCGTACAAGCTGCTCCGACGGCCCGCGGTCTGGTTCTCCATCGGGCTCTTCCTGCTGCTCGCGGTGGGGCTCGGCTACCTGACCTTCTACCTCGTCTACACCTATTCGCCGCCGGCCTCCAGCCAGGGGCTGCCACGGGGCGTGAAGCTGAGCGACTTCAAGGTCGAGCTCTACCCGGCCGCCTTCGCCCAGTACACCCTCGCCACCTGGGACACGCTGGGCGGCGTCTTCGCGCTCATCCTCGGCGTCCTGAGCCAGGGCAGCGAGTACGGCTGGGGGACGATCAAGACCCTCTACACCCAGCGGCCGGGGCGGATCTCGATGCTGGCCGGGAAGCTGCTGGCGCTGATCCTGGCCGTGCTCGCGATGGTGCTGGCGCTGTTCGCCGTCGACGCGCTCTCCAGCTTCGCGGTCGCCCTTGTCGACAGGAAGGCCACGATCGCCTTCCCGGCTGCGGTCGACATCCTCAAGGCGATGGCCGCGGCCTGGCTGATCTTCGGTTTCTGGGGCGTCTTCGGCTTCGCCCTGGCGACCTTGTTCCGGCAGTCCGCGATGGCGATCGGCCTCGGCCTCGCCTACGCGATCGTGATCGAGGGGATCGTCTTCCAGATCGCGGGGAACGTCGGCGGCAACACCGTCAGGCAGATCGAGTCCTGGTTCCCGCTCGCCAACACCGGCTACCTCGTCCGGTCCTTCGGCAGCGCGCTCCCACCCCAGTTCGCCCGGAACATCCCCAAGCCGGTCGCCGACGCCAACCACGCCGTGCTCGTGCTCTCGGTGTACCTGCTCGTCTTCCTCGCCGTCTCGGCGGTACTGGTCCGCCGGAGGGACGTCACCTAACGCAGCGAGCTCCCAGCCCGGCTGACGGCGATTCGCTGCCGGCGACCTAGCTGAGAACCGGGTATTTGCGCGCCAGGTAGTGCTCGAAGGTGATCTGGCCGTTGCGGTGGTCGGGGCAGAGCAGCCGGCCGGCGGCGAACTGGCGGCTGAAACGGAACGGAAGGGGCAGGTTGACCAACCCCTTGCGCACTCCGCGGGCCCGGCGCCAGGACTCCGCCAGGCTCCGGAAGTCGCGAACTTCGGGGCCGCCGAAGTCGGGCAGCAGGCCGGCCGGAGCACCAGTCGCAACCTCGGCCAGCCGCGTCGCGACCTCGCTCGGGTCGACCGGCTGGAAGCGCCAGCCGAAGGGGACCGTCATCAACCCGGGCAGCCGCGAAAAGGCGGCGAGGAAGAATTCCATCAGGGTGTGGAACTGGGTCGTGCGCAGGATCGTCCAGGGCACCGAACCCTGGCGAACGATCGCCTCCGCCGCGAGCTTGGCCCGGTAGTAGGGGTACGCGACGCCCTCCATGCCCACGATCGAGATGTAGACGAGGTGGCCGACCCCTTCCAGGCGTGCCGCCTCAAGCAGCCGCCGGGTACCTTCGACGTCGGTCGCCCTGGTCCGCGTGAACTCGGCCGTCGCCGAGCCGGCGTGGACGATGGCCCCCACTCCGACGACAGCCTCCCGCAGCCCTTTCCCGCTCGCGAGGTCGCCGCGACGCCAGTCGGCGCCGGTCCCGGGCTGGCGGCTGAGCACGACGGCGCGATGGCCATGCTCACGCAGAGTGCGCACCACGAGGTGGCCCACAGCGCCGCTTCCGCCGGTCACCAGCACGACCACCAAGGCCATTCTGGCAGTGGCGCCGGTTGCCTCCGAAATGACGGCGGGAAGTCCCCGCCATGCCTGTGGCCGGACCTACAACTATCCGGGGGAAATGATCGAACCAGGCACTGTCATCGGCGGCTATCTGGTCCAGGACCGGATCGGTCATGGCGCGTCCGGCATCGTCCACCGCGGCTGGCATGCCGACCTCCAGCGGACGGTGGCCATGAAGTTCCTGCCCAACCTCCACGAGCCGATGGCGAAGTCGCGCTTCGTGCGGGAGTCGCGGGCGCTGCGCCGCCTGGACCACCCCAACATCGTCCAGGTGCTCGACACCGGCGAGTACGAGGGGACGCCCTACATGATCTTCGACTTCATCCCCGCCGGCTCGCTCGGCAACCTGATGGCGACCGAGCCGCTGACGGCGTCGGAGTCGATGGCCGTCCTGAACGGCATCGCCAAGGGCCTCGATTACGCCCACCGGCGCGGGATCATCCATCGCGACATCAAGCCCGAAAACATCCTGATGAGCACCACCGGCGCGCCGGTGATCGCCGATTTCGGCCTCGCGCGACTGCTCGAGCAGCCCTCGGCCACCGCCACCGGGATGTTCGCCGGCACTCCCGCCTACATGTCTCCCGAGCAGGCCGAGGGCGGCGAGGTCGGCCCCGCCACGGATCAGTATTCGCTGGCGGCGCTCGCCTACGAGCTGGTGACGGGCCAGGTCCCCTTTCCCGGGGACACGGTCAGTGAGGTGCTCACGGCCCTTCTCACGCGCGAGCCCGCCCGTCCCTCGTCGATCCGCTCCGGCCTCGCGCCGGCAATCGACGCCGCGCTGCTCCGCGGGCTGAGCAAGCGACCCGCGGACCGCTGGCCGAATTGCCAGTCACTGGTCGACGCGATCCTCAACGCCTTCGTCGCGTCGATGTCGGAGGCCCCGGCAAGCCGCCCGGTGGAGCCCGCGGCGGCCCCGGTCCGCGTCGCGCCGGCGGTCCCGTCGGCAGGCATGGATCCTCGGCTGGCCGCCCTCAACATCGGTCCCAGCGAGCCCTACCTGACCATCGTCATGCCCTATAGCCAGATCCAGCCCAAGCGTCGCGGCCGGCGGCGGCTGCTGGCGGCGGTGGCGGCAGCCGCGATCCTCGGCTCGCTGGCGGTCGGCGCCGTCTGGTCGGGGGGCGCGAGCGGCGCGCTTGCCTGGACCCACCCGGCGGCCTCCGCTGGTGCCGGCTCGATCAGCCGCTGACAGGTCGGACGCGAACCGGCGACCTGCAATCCGGCGCTCTGCCGTGCATACTTCTGAGTCTTGCTCGATAAGCACCGGCAGGCAGGCACCCGCATGGTCCTGGCCGGCCCAGAAGAACTTGAGTTCGCTCTCCGGCTCTTCCGCGACGACAGCCTCATGGCCAAAAGCGAGGCGCGCCGGAAGAAATACTTCGTGCCGCCGAGCGCTCGCCGAAAGATCAAGTCGATCGCGGCGCGCAAGCGCGCGGCCCGGGCGCGTCGCAAGCGCTCGGTGACACCGCCGAGCTAGCCGGGCTCCGCCGGCGGCGGTTCCGCCAGGAACTCGCTGACCGCCCGCGCCAGCTGGTCGGGACACTCCCGGTGGAGGAAGTGCCCCATCCATCAAGGGTGAGCAACCTCGCGCCGGGGATCGCCGCCGCGACCTCCTCGAGCTGGCCGGCGCCGATCATGCCTCCGCCGGCGCGCACCACCAGCGTCGGGGCCCGGATCCGTCCCAACTCCTCCCAGTAGCGCCGGCCAATCTCCCTCGCGTCGTCGGCGTAGGTGTAGGGAGCTGGCCGGGGGCGTGGGGCCGGCGAGGAAACGGCTCCGGTGCGGGGCGGCCGGCTCGACCAGCACCAACCGCGTCACGCGCTCTGGATGGGAGGCGGCGTACAGCCAGGCTAACGCTCCCCCGACCGAGTGGCCGAGGAGCGCGAAGCGGTCATACCCCGCCGCCGCCCGGCCGACAGCCTCAACCAGCGCCGGGTAGCGGGAGTCGTTGGCGGGCGGACTCTCGCCGTGGCCCGGAAGGTCGAAGGTGACGATGTCCCGCCCGGCCGGCATCGCAGCCGCAAATCTTCGCCAGGCGGCGGCGCGGTCGCCGAGACCGTGCACGACCAGCAGCGGCCCCGGCCGGACCCCCCTCAGCGCCACTCCTTCGACTCCAGCCCGGCCTCCAGCCAGTCGATCAGGGCGCCAACCTTGTCCCAGTCGCCGGCGCGGCGGGCGGCGATCAGCTCGGATAAGGCTGCCGGTTCGACCGCCAGCAGGGCTTCGGCGCCCGAGCCCGCGTAGCGCACGAGGGCGAAATGGACGACCTCCTCATAGCTGAGGCCGGTATTCGCGGCCAGGTTCTCGAAGGTCGGCCGAGGGTCGACCAGGCGGGAGTCGCGCACGGCGATCCGGAAGTTCTCATCGCTGTCGTCTTTCATCGCCGGCTCAGCCGCAGACCGTGGACCGCTGTTCGGGGTGCCCGAAGCGGTGTGCGACCTCGCCGGCCATATTGGTCAGGAAGTTTGTCAACTCTTCGCATCGAAACAACCTCCGTAGGCGCCCCTTTTTCGAATCGAGACGGCGGATTTCCAGCCTAGTCCCGGCCGACCAGTCGGCGGAGCCGCCCGAAAAACCCTTCGGTGTGCGCATCGTCACCGTGCAACCAGTAGCCGACCGGGAACAGGCGGAGGTCGAACCGCTCGCTGACCAGGCCCCAGAGGCCCTGGGGCGCGTACATGGCGATCAGCACCGCGAGCCCGCCGACGACGACCAGGTACCATGCACCGCGCTCGGCCAGCGTCTGCTGGAGAGCGAAAAAGATCACCGTCCCGAGAATCGGCCCCTCGATCGTGCCGAGGCCGCCGATCACGGCCACAAAGATCATGTAGGCCGACCACTGGACGCTGAAGACAGAACCGGCCTGAACGTTCAGCTGGCTGATGATCAGCAGCGAGCCGGCGGCGCCGGCGCCGCCGGCAGCGACCACGTAGACGATCCGCTTGGCGCGGCTCACCCCCACCCCGACGCTCCTCGCCCCGACCTCGTCGTCGCGGATCGCCGTCAGGTCGAGTCCGAGCCGGCTTCGCAAGAGCAGGTAGGCGCCGGCCAGGGCGAGGACCACCACCGCCAGCGCCGCCCAATAGGTGAGGGCGAGCCGGAGGGCGGGGTCCCAGCCGCCGAGCCCGGGAAGGCTGGCGCCGGTCCCGCCGCCGAGACTCGGAAAGCGGACCGCAATCAGCTGGACGGCCTCGGCGACGACCCAGGTGCCGATCGCGAAGTACTCGTTGCGGAGCCGGAACACAAGCAGCGAGAGAGGCAGGGCGGCGATCGCGCAGCCGGCCGCGGCGAGGGGGATCCCGAGGAAGGGCGAGACCCCGTTTTGGGCCAGCACCAGCACGATGTAGGCACCGAGCCCGATGTACGCCTGCTGGCCGACCGAGACCAGGCCCGCGTAACCCGCCAGCAGGTTCCACATCGTCGCCAGCACGAGCAGGATGAAGAGGTTCACGAGCAGGCTGGTGACGTTGGCGTAGACGACGTAGGGCAGCGACAGCAGCGCCACCACGGCGATCGCCGAGAGGACGGCGCTCGCGGTCGCCGGCCGCCGCGAGCGGGTCACCCGGATCGGGCGGGGCGTCGGCTCGCTCACGTCAGGCGGACCCGGAAGAGGCCGCTCGGCCGCAGTGCCAGCACGGCGAGGAAGACGAGATGGCCCGCGAGGACGCCGAAGCCGGAGTCGACCTGGGCGCCGAGCGCCTGGGCGACGCCGAGGATGATGCCGCCGAGAAGCGTGCCCCAGAGCGAGCCGATGCCGCCGATGACGACGGCCTCAAAGGCGAAGATCAGCCGCTGCGGGCCGGCGGCAGGGTCGAAGGAGGAGTAGCCGCCGAACGCGATGCCGGCCAGCGCGACGGTCGCGAAGGCGATCGCGGCGGCGATCCCGAAGACGTGGCGGACGTCGGTGCCCACGATCGCGGCCGCCTCGGGGTCATCGGCGGCGGCCCGAATTCGGCGACCCAGCGGCGCCCGGGAGAGGAAGAGCTGGAGGCCGGCTATGAGGGCCACCGCGGCCGCGAAGACGATCAGCGAGAGGTAGCCGACCGAGAGCTGCGGGGAGAGCCTGAAGGAGCCCGCTGCCAGCACTCCCGAGGGCAGCGAATGGCTGTTGGCGGAGAACGCCTCCAGCATCCCGTTCTGAAGCACGATCGAGAGGCCGAAGGTGACCAGCAGGGTGGTCACCGGGCTGACGTCGAGGCTGCGTTGGATGATGACGCGCTGGACCACATAGCCGAGCCCGGCGAAGAGCGGGGCGACGATCAGCGCGGACCAGAGCATCGGCACGTGAAGCCCGGTGATCACCGCCAGCGCCAGGTAGGCGGCGAGGACCGCGAAATCGCCGTGAGCGAGGTTGACGACGCGCATCACTCCGAACATCAGGGAAAGCCCGCAGGCGAAGAGCGCGTAGAGGCCGCCGAGGAGGATCCCCTGCACGATCGCGTTGACCCACTGCATCGGCGTCAGGTCGGCCCGGCCGTGAGCCCGAAGTAGGCCGCCTCGACCTCGACCGGGCTCAGGTCCCGGGGCCGGCCACTGAGCGTGATCCTGCCCTCCAGCAGGCAGTGGGCGCGGTCCGCGACCCGCAGCGCCTGGGACACGTCCTGCTCGACGAGGAGCAGCGACATCCCGGCCTCCAGGAGCTGAGGGAGGACGTCGTAGAGACGCTGGACGAGCGCGGGAGCGAGCCCCAGCGACAGCTCGTCGAGAAGCAGGACGCGCGGGTTGGCCATCAGCGCTCGGCCGATCGCGACCGCCTGCTGCTCGCCACCCGAGAGGTGGATCGTCGGCCGGCTCCGCCGCTCGGCCATCCAGGGGAAGAGCTCGAAGACGCGGGCGGTGTCCCACCGGCCCGGCCGGCCGCGGACGGCGCCGACGAGCAGGTTCTCCTCCAGCGTCAGGGAACCGAAGAGCCGCCGGCCCTCGGGGACCAGCACCAGTCCCAGGGCGACCCGCGCGTGAACGGGCAGGCCAGTGATGTCGCGGCCGGCGAGCCGGATGGTGCCCGCGGCCGGCCGGTGGAGCCCCGCGATGGTCCGCAGCAGCGTCGACTTGCCGGCCCCGTTGGCGCCGATCATCGCGACCGTCTCGCCTTGGGCGAGGGCGAGGCTGACATTGGCCAGCGCTTCCAGTTGGCCATGGCGGACTGTGAGGCCGGAGACCTCGAGCACCGGCGGTTGGGCGGTCAGCGGCCGGCGCCTCCGCCGGGGGTGTCGCCGACCCCGTAGCCGGTGCCCAGGAAAACCTCCTTCACCTCCGGGCTGGCGAGGACCTCGGCCGGCGAGCCGTCGCCGATGAAGCGGCCGCCGGCGAGGCAGATCAGTCGGTCGACGACGCCGACCAGGGCCCGCACGACGTGCTCGACCCAGATCACGGCGACGCCCTCTCGCCGGACTCCGTTAACGACCTCGATGAGCTGCCTCACCTCGGGGTCGGTGAGCCCGGCCGCGACCTCGTCGAGCATCAGCAGCCGGGGCCGGGTGGCAATCGCCCGGGCCAGCTCGAGCCGCTTTCGCTGGAGCAGACCGAGCCGGGCGGCGGGGCGATTTGCCTCGACCCGCAACCCGGTCTGCTCGAGGACGGCGGCGGCAAGCTCGGCCGCGGGCCGGCCGGCCAGCCCTCCGCCTCGACCGGCGGCGACGAGGACGTTCTCGAAGACTGTCATGTGCTCGAAGGAGCGCGGCACCTGGTAGGTGCGGCCGATCCCCAACCGGCACCGCGCGGCGGCTCCCAGCGCGTTGACCGGGCGGCCGTCGAAGCGAACCTCGCCCGAGTTCGGCGCCAGGTCGCCGGAGATGACCGAGAAGAGGCTCGACTTGCCGGCCCCATTGGGGCCGACGATGCCGAGCGCGTCACCCGTCCGGACGGTGAGCGAAAGCGATTCGGCGACGACCACGCTGCCGAATCGCTTCGACACCCGGTCCAGCTCGAGCAGGGGCGCCCCCACCTAGTTGGTCGGTTCTAGCGTCCCGTTCAGTGGCACGTCCTTGTTGAGGGAGTTGTCGACCACGTACATGCTCCAGGGGTACTTGGTCCCCTTCTTCCACTGCACGCCGACCGGTTGCTGGATCGCGACCCCTGGCATCGGGCCGGCGGTCCAGTCGAGTGGGCCGCTGATGCCGGAGTACTTGAGCGTCTTCAGCTGGGCCGCGACCGCCTTCCGGTCGTGCGGGTCATCGACCGCCGTCAGAGCCTTCTGGGCGATCTCGAAGAGGGAGTGGACCGAGCCCAGCGACTGCAGCCACTGCTGGCCGGTCGCCTTCTCGAAGCCGTCCGCGAGGTCCTTCGCTGACTCGCCGGTGAGAGAGGACTTGTAGGGATGAAAGGGCGACCACCAGCAGTCGGTCGCGATGTTGTTGACGAGGGTGTCGAGGGCGGCGACGTCGGCCGGGAAGAGGAGCACCTTGGCCACGGTGGCCAGCTTCGGCTTGAAGCCCTGCTGAGCCGCCTGCTTCCAGAAGACGTTGAAGTCGGGCGGCAGCGGGACATTGGAGTAAAGCTGAGCGTTGCCCGCCTTGAACTTGCCGATCATCGCGCTGTAGTCGGTCGTGCCGTCGGGGTAGGCGCCCCCGTCGAGTGAGGTGTAGCCCGCCTTCGAGATCAGGCCCGGGAAATTACCCCGGAAGGCGCCGCCGTCGGCGTCGTTGGGGTACATCTCGGCCACGATCTTGTTGGTGCCCATCCGGTCCCACATGGGGATGAAGCAGCCGGCGAATTCGTGCAGGCCGAAGAAGAACATCGTCGTGAAGTTGAAGGCGCTGCCCGGTTTGGCGCCGCGGCCGAAGTACCAGGCCTCCCAGGGGACGATGGTCGAGACGCAGGGCACGCCGCCCGCCTCGCAGATGTCCGACACCGGGTTGGTGACCTCCGGCGTTGATGCCGCGAGGACGATGTCGACGCCGCTGTTGACGAGTTCCTGGGCGACCTGAGAAGCGCGGTTGGGGTTCGACTGCGAATCCTTGATGACGATCTCGACGTCATAGGTCTTGCCGCCGGCCTTGAAGCCGTTCTTGACCGCGGCCGCGGAGCGGATCTGGTTGATGACGTAGTTGTCGCCCGCCGCGAAGCCCGCGGCCTCGCCGGTCTGGGGACTGACGTAGCCGATCACGATCTTCTTGGTGGTGTTGGTCGTCGTCCCCTTGACATTGCCCAGCCCGCAGGCTGCCGCCAGGCTGCCGGCGCTCAGCGCGATGGCGCCGGTGCTCAGCTTGCGGAGGAGCGCCCGGCGCGTGAGGGACTGGAAAAGCGGACCTTCGATCCCGGGCATCTTGGCGGCTCCCTCCCAACGGCGGCTGCTGACGGCGCGAGGCCAATCCTGAGTTGGACCCCGGCGGCTGTCAAGTTGAGGCGCACGCCTC
>DIZV01000054.1:12065-12522 GCA_002427995.1 Chloroflexi bacterium UBA6019 | reverse complement strand
AGCTGGTCGCCGATCCCGCCCGGAACCTGGTCAAGATCGCCGTCGTCGAGCGTCACCACGCGACCGGGCGCATCGGCATCGGGTTCGCGACCGACGTCGGCCTTCAGCGCGGCGCCTTCGCGTCGACCGTCGCCCATGACGCCCACAACATCGTCGTCCTCGGCGTCGACGATGCGGCGATGGCCGCCTGCGTCGGCCGGCTGGGGGCGATCGGGGGAGGGATCGTGATCGCCGACGGCGGTGGCATCACCGCCGAGCTGGCCCTGCCGGTGGCGGGCCTGATGAGCGACCGGCCGCTGGCCGAGGTCCACGAACGCCTGACGATGATGGAGCGGATGCTCTTGGATATGGGAGTGAGCCTGGAGGCGCCTTTCATGACGATCAGCTTCCTGGCGCTGTCGGTGATCCCCGACCTGAAGCTCACCGACCGCGGCCTGGTCGACGTTCGCAACTTCCG
>DIZV01000054.1:8423-11799 GCA_002427995.1 Chloroflexi bacterium UBA6019 | reverse complement strand
ACCGATCTCATGGTGGGGATCAACTTCGGCCGCGATCGCCCCGAGCACATCGTCTCCCTCCGCGGGCTGCCGGAGCTGTCTGAGATCCGCGCCGGTTCGACCGTCAGCTGCGGCGGAGGCGTGACCTACACCCGCCTCGTGGAATCGCTGGGCGAGGCAAGTCCAGCGCTGGTCCAGGCCGCCCGAACCATCGGCTCCCCCCAGATCCGCAACGCGGGGACGATGGGCGGCAACCTCGGCACCTGCTCGCCCGCGGGCGACACCCTGCCGGTCCTCGCAGCGCTCGACGCGACGGTCGTCCTCCGCTCGGCGGCAGGCGAGCGCAGGGTGCCCTTCTCGGCCTTCATGTTCGGCCCGCGGAAGTCGGAGCGAAAGCCGGGCGAGGTCGTCCAGGCCATCGAGTGGGACGATGCAGGGCACTCGCAGGTATTCCTGAAGGCCGGCACCCGGAACGCGATGGTGATCGCGGTCGCGAACCTGGCGATGGTCGTCGACCGCGACCGGCGCCGGGTGCGGGTCGCCCTCGGCTCGGTCGGCCCGACCATCATCCGGGCGACCGCGGCGGAGGACCTGGCGACCGGCCTTTTCGAGGAATCCGGATGGGACCGACCGCTGCGGGTGGAAGAGGCTGCCTCGGCCCGCTTCGGCGAGCTCACCGCCGCCGCCGCAAGGCCGATCGACGACCAGCGAGGCACCGCCCGCTACCGCCGCCACATCGTCGCCGTGATGGCGCGGCGGGCGCTGGCCCGGACGGGCGCCGCGGCGTGAGCCGGCTGATCCGGGTCCGGCTCAACGGCGAGGAGCACGAGGCGGAAGCCTGGGAAGGCGAGTCCCTCCTCTACTTCCTGCGCGAGCGGCTGGGCCGGTTCGGCTCCAAGAACGCCTGCGAGCAGGGGGAGTGCGGATCCTGCTCGGTTTTGCTCGACGGGAGCCTGGTCTGCTCCTGCCTCGTCCTGGCGGCCGCCGCCGAGGGGTCGGAGATCGTCACCGTCGAGGGACTGGCCGAGGAGCCGGTGACGGTTGCCGTGCAGGCCGCGATGGTCGAGGCGGGAGGCGTCCAGTGCGGGTTCTGCACGCCCGGCTTCGTCGTGTCGCTCACCGACCTCCTCCGCCGCAACCCCGAACCGGACGAGTTCGAGCTCCGCGAGGCGCTCAGCGGCAACCTCTGCCGCTGCACCGGGTACGTCCGCATCTTCGAGGCGGCGCAGCGCGCCGCCCGAACTCTTCGGGCAGCGCGATGAGCCTTGTCGTGCGGGCCGGCTCGCTGGTCACCGGCACCGGCATCCAGCTTGAAGGCGGCTGGCTGCGGAGCCGCCAGGGCGAGATCGTCGAGATCGGCAGCGGCCCCCCGCCGGAGGCGGGCGAGGTGCTCGATCTCCCCAACTGCGTCATGATCGCGGGCCTCGTCAACACCCACGACCACATGTACCAGTGGGCCACCCGCGGCTGCGCCCCCAGCTCCGGTCTCTTCGCCTGGCTGAAGGAGCTCTACCCGGTCTGGGCCGGGATCGACGCCGAGATCGTGCGGGTCGCGGCGCGCGCCGCCATCGGCCGCCTGCTGCTGGCCGGCTGCACGATGACGACCGACCACCACTACATCTTCCCGGCGGGGCGACCGGGCGTCTTCGAGGCGCTGGTGGTGGCCGGCCGGGAGCTCGGCATCCGCTTCCATCCCTGCCGCGGCTCGATGGACCTGGGCGAATCGCAGGGAGGTCTTCCGCCGGACTCGGTGGTGGAGGACCTGGACACCATCCTGGACGAGACCGAGCGGGTGGTCGCGAAATACCACGACCCGGCACCCGGCTCGATGCTCCGGGTCGCGATCGCGCCCTGCTCGCCCTTCTCGGTGACGCCGCGGCTGATGACCGAGTCGGCCGGGCTCGCCCGCCGGCTGGGCGTCCATCTCCACACCCACCTTGCCGAGACCGTCGACGAGGAGGAGTTCTGCGTCGCCCGGTTCGGCCGCCGGCCGCTCGAGCTGCTGGAGGAGTGGGGCTGGCTCGGTCCCGACGTCTGGTTGGCCCACGGCGTCCACTTCTCGGGGGACGAGATCGCCCACCTCGGTCGGACCCGCACCGGGATCGCGCACTGCCCGTCCAGCAACATGCGGCTTGGATCCGGCGCCTGCCCCGCGGGCGAGCTGGTGGCGGCCGGCGCGAGGGTCGGCCTGGGGGTCGATGGCGCGGCCAGCAACGAGGACTATGACCTCCTCGCCGAGGTCCACCAGGCGCTCCTCCTGGCGCGGCTGCGGGCTTCGATGCTGGGTATCCGCGACGCGGCGGGCGCGCTCACCCCGAGCGGCGCCTTCGCGCTCGGCACCCAGGGCGGCGCCCGCGTGCTCGGCCGCGAGGAGGTGGGCACGATCGAGGTCGGGAAGCGGGCCGACGTGGCGCTCTACCGGGCGGACGACCTCGGCCGCGGGGGGATCTCCGATCCGCTGGCAGCGATCGCGCTGGCGCCGCCCGCTCGGGCCGAGGCGGTGGTCGTCGACGGTCGGGTGGTCGTCCGCGACGGCCGCCTTCTGACCGCCGACGAGGAGGGGCTGGCGCGCGAGATCCGCGCCGCCAGCGAGCGCCTGCGCGGGGCCCAAAGTGCCTGAGGTCACCACGCCCGGCGGGATCGGCGAGTCGGTTCCGCGGCCCGACGGCCCGGCCAAGGTGCGGGGCGAGTTCAGCTTCGGCTCCGACCTGGTCGCGCCGGGGATGCTTTTCGGAAAGACACTGCGCAGCCCGCACCCGCACGCGCTGATCAGGTCCATCGACACCCGGCGAGCCGCCGCCATGCCGGGCGTGCGGTCCGTGCTGACGGCGGCCGACATCCCCGGGTTCCGGCTCTACAGCCTCCACAAGCCGCCCGACCAGCCGGTCCTGGTGGGAGTCGGGGAGGTGGTTTGCTTCCGCGGCGAGCAGGTGGCGCTGGTCGCCGCGGATCATCCCGAGCAGGCCCGTCTGGCGGCAGAGGCGATCGAGATCGTCTACGAGGAGCTGCCCGCGCTCACCGACCCGGTCGAGGCGCTCCGCCAGGGCCAGGTTCACCGCGAGCTGGTCATTCGCCGGGGCGACCCGGCAGCGACCGCCGAGGTCCAGGTCGACGGCTATTACGAGCTGGGCCAGCAGGACCAGGCGCCGCTCGGGCCGGAGGCGGGGCTGGCCGTCCCGACCCCCGAGGGTGGGGTCGACCTCTTCGTCGCGACGCAGGCGCTCCATGTCGACCTGGAGCAGGTCGAGGCGGCGCTCGCCCTACCCAAGGGCTCGGTCCGCCTCCACCTGGCCGGCGTCGGCGGCGCCTTCGGGGCGCGCGAGGACCTATCCATCCACATCCATGCCTGCCTGCTGGCGCTGCGCACCGGGAGGCCGGTGAAGATGTCGTACGGCCG
>DIZV01000054.1:7207-8289 GCA_002427995.1 Chloroflexi bacterium UBA6019 | reverse complement strand
TCGGGCGCGGTGACCGCCAACGCCGCCTGTTTCGGCGCCGGCCCCTACCGGATGCCGAACGCGCTCATCTGGAGCGGCGCCGCGCGCACCCACACCGTTCCCAACGGCGCCATGCGGGGGTTCGGCGCGGTCCAGACCTGTTTCGCCCACGAGTCCCAGATGGACCTTCTCGCCCAGCGGCTGGGCATCGCCCCGGTCCAGCTCCGGCTGAAAAACGCGCTCCGCCCCGGCGACCCGCTGATCACCGGGCAATTGGTGACCGGCGCCGCGCCGATGGAAGAGCTGATCCGGCTCTGCGCGGCGCTCCCCGAGCCGGCACCGGCGAGCCACCGGCTGGCCCTACCCGGCGGTGCCGGCAACGTGGCCGCCGGCGGCGACGTGGTGCGCCGCAGCGGCTTCGCGGTCGGCTTCAAGAACATCGCCTACTCCGAGGGCCACGACGACTACGCCACCGCCCGGGTGCGCCTCGAGCGGGGTCCCGACGGCCGGGCCCTGGCCTCGATCAAGACCGCTGCCTCGGAGGTCGGCCAGGGCATTGTGACGATCACCCAGCAGATCGCGCGGACCGAGCTCGGGGTGGAGCAGGTGCGGTCGCTGCCGGCTGACACCACGGTCGGCGACGCCGGGTCCTCGTCGGCCTCCCGGCAGACCTGGATGACCGGCACCGCGGTCCAGCGCGCTGCCGGCCGGGTCGCCGAGGAAGTGCTGCGGAGAGCCGGACCGCCGGCGCACTCGCTCGCCGGCGGGCAGGTGCTGGACGCCGAGGGCGCTCCGCTGGCGCCGATCGAGCTCTTCCTCGAGGAGCCGGTGGAGCGAGAGTTCGAATACCACCACAAGCCGACCAGCGGCCTCGACCCCGATGGCCAGGGCGACGCCCACGTCTCCTTCATGTTCGTGGCCCACCGGGCGACCGTCGACGTCGACCCCGAGGCGGGGCTGGTGCGGGTGGTGGAGGTCGCCACCGCCCAGGACGTCGGCAAGGCCCTCAACCCGCTCCAGGTCCATGGCCAGATCGAGGGCGGCATCGCCCAGGGGGTCGGGATGGCCACGATGGAGGAGATCAAGCAGCGGGAGGGCGTCAT
>DIZV01000054.1:0-7122 GCA_002427995.1 Chloroflexi bacterium UBA6019 | reverse complement strand
TGATCTCCTCGCCGGCGGCGATCGCGGCGGCCCTGCGCGCGGCCACCGGGCACCGGCTCGGCCGGCTGCCGGTCAGCCCCGACGAGCTGGCGGGGCTCGTCGAGCTGGAGCCGGAATGGGAGATCGCGCCGGGTTCGGCGCCGACCAGCGGGAAGCGTCGCTCCTAGACTCTTCTCGATGGTCAGCTCGGTCGAAAGTGCGGTCGACCTCGGTCTTTTCGGACCCGGTTCCATCGCCTGGCGGCTGCACCGGGAGCCGGGCCTTCTCATCGGCGGCCTGCGGGCGCTGATGGTCCAGGCGCTGCACCCGCTCGCGATCGCCGCCGTCGAGCAGCACAGCGATTACAAGAACGACGTCTGGGGACGCTTCAACCGCACCTCCAACTACGTCATGACGACCGTCTTCGGGACGAACGAGGAGGCGCGCGCTCTGGGCCGCCGGGTGCGCGCGATCCACCGCCCGATCCACGGTGTGGATCGCGTCACCGGCCTGCCCTACGCGGCCGACGACCCGATCCTCCTGCTCTGGATCCACACGACGCTGGTGGAGTCCTTCGTGCTCTCCTACGAGCGCTTCGTCCGGCCGCTGGGCGTGGCGGTGAAGGACGGCTACTGCGCCGAGATGGTGCGGCAGGCCGAGCTGGTCGGACTGCGCCCGGACGACGTCCCCGCCAGCTGGGCCGCCAACCATCGCTTCATCGAGGGGCAGCGGCCGATCCTGCAGCGGACCCAGACCGCGATGGAGGCGCTCGACACCGTCCTCAACCCACCCCTGCCGCCCCACCGCCGGCCCGGCTGGTGGGCGCTCGGGCAATGCGCGGTGTCGCTGCTGCCGGAACACGCGGTGGAGCTCTACGGCATTCGCCGCAACTCGGCGGCCGAGTCGGCCCTGCGGCCGCTGGTCGCGGCGGGCGCCAAGCTCTCGGCGCGCCTGCTGCCGCCGCCTCCCGTGCTCCTGGCGGCGCAGCGCCGGACCGCCGCCGCCGGCGTGCGCTTCTAGATTCCCACCCGGTCAGGTTTGTGAACCCGGCCGGAGTTGCAGGCGAAGGCCCAGCGGCACGACGGTCTGCACGATCGCGGCCGCGATGACCATCAGGTACGCGCTCGAGCTCCTGCCGGTCAGGTCCCAGGCGGCGCCCGCGACCAGCGTCGCGAGGAAGGCGGTGGTGTACTGGATGGTGGTGATGCCGGCGGTCACCCGGTGGACGTCGTCCGCCCTGGCCAGCAGCGGCGGCAGTGCCAGCACCTGCATGAAGACCTGGGCGGAGGCGTACCCGACGACGCCGACGGCGATCGCCTTCCAGATCCCGGGCACGACGATGAACGCCGCCATCGCGGCGAGCGTCACGAGGCCCGTCGCAACGAAGGGCCAGCGGCGGCCCAGGATCTGACGGGAGAACCCGCCGACGACGAACGACGCCGGCAGCTGGAACAGGTTGAGGCAGGTCAGAGAGGGCGTGATCAGCTCCGGCTGGTGGATCGACCGCATGTAGTCGGGGATGAAGGCGTTGAGCCCGAAGTAGGCGGCGGAGGCCGTTCCCAGCGTGAGACCGAGTCGCCAGGTCGTGGGCTTCCGCCAGTCGGGGATCCAGAGGGGCCGGGGCGTCCCGGCGTCCCGCGGCTCGTGGCCGGTGAAGAAGAAGACGGCGACGGCCGTGAGCGCCACCGGCAGGGACCAGAAGGCGAGCGCCGACTCCCAGGTCCCGCCGACCAGGGCCAGGATCCAGGGCACCGTCAGGGCGGCGGGAAGGATCTCGCCGATCAGGAAACCGTTGGAGAAGGACGCCGTCGCCAGCGCCACCCGGCGCGGGGTCCAGAGCGCGACCAGCGAGGGGAGCGAGGGCTGGGCGATGGCGATTCCGACGCCCATCAGGACGGTCATGGCGAAGAGGACCGCGAGGCTCGGGCCGAGGCCGCGGGCGGCCCCGCCGAGGGCGATCAGGCCCAGCCCGAGGAGGACCGCGCGGCGCGCGCCGAGGCGGGCGATGAGGAGCGAGCCAAGCAGGGTCGCGGTCGCCAAGAGCAGGATCGGGAGCGAGGTCAGCGCCCCGATCGCGCTTTCGTTGAGGGGCAGGCTCCGGTGGATGGCGGGCAGCAGCGGGGGGACCGCGAGCAGGGTCAGCCGGACGCAGTTGCCGACCAGCCAGAGAAGGCCAACCCGGAAGAGGAGCTGCCGGCTCAGCCCCTGGCCGCCCCGATGGCGTCGAGCGACTGCGGGTTCTCGAGCGCGGTGAGGTCGCCGGGGGCGAGGCCGAGGTAGACCGCCTTGACAACCCGGCGGAGGATTTTCGCGTTCCTCGTCCGAGGCAGGTCGGGGACGAAGTGAATCGCCTTCGGGCGGAGCGGCTTGCCCATGTCGCGGGCGACCATGTCCTTCAACTCCTCCGCCAGCTCGGCGCCCGCCTCGACGCCGGGGCGGGGTACGACGAAGACGACCAACGCCTCACCCTTGATCTCGTCCGGGACACCGACAGCGGCTGCTTCCTGGACCAGCTTGTGGCCGACCAGGACCGACTCGATCTCCGCCGGCCCGAGCCGCTTGCCCGCGATCTTGAGCGTGTCGTCGGAACGCCCGAGGACGTACCAGAGCCCGTCGCGCGGATCGACGTACGCCCAGTCGCCGTGGACCCAGGTGCCCTCGAAACGGCTCCAGTAGGTGGAGACGTAGCGCTCGTTGTCCTTCCAGAAGCCGTTGGTCATCCCGACCCAGGGCCGGCGTACGACGAGCTCGCCGACCTCGCCCCGGATGCTCTCGCCCTTCTCGTTGACGACGTCGGCGGCCATCCCGGGGATCGGGCCGCTGAAGGAGCAGGGGCGGAGCGGGCTCAGCACGTTCGTCTGCAGGATGCCGCCGGCGACCTCGGTGCCGCCGGTGTAGTTGATCACCGGCAGCCGGCCACCGCCGACCTCGCGGAAGAACCAGAGCCAGGGCTCAGGGTTCCAGGCCTCGCCAGTCCCGCCGAGGATTCGCAGGCTGGAGAGGTCGTGGCGCTTGGGGTGCTCGTCGCCAGCACCCATCAGGGAGCGGATCAGGGTTGGCGCGCAGCCGAAGATGGTCACCCGGTGGTCGGCGATCATCCGCCACATCCGGTCCGGTCCGGGCGTGTCGGGAGTCCCCTCGTAGAGCACCATGGTCGCGCCCTGGCTGAGGCTCCCGAAGATCAGCCAGGGGCCCATCATCCACCCGATGTCGGTGATCCAGAAGATCGTGTCGTCGCGCCCGAGGTCAAACCCCCAGGCCATGTCCTGGGCGCCCTTGACGGGAAACCCGGCGTGGCTGTGGACCGCCCCCTTGGGCTTGCCGGTGGTGCCCGAGGTGTAGATGACCATGATCGGGTGGTCGGGGTCGCAGCGATGGCTGGGCAGGTCCTCGGGCTCGTCCTCGACCAGTTGCTCCCAGACCTTGTCCCGGCCGTGGGTCCAGGGGATCTCGCGGATCACCCGCCGGAGGACCACCAGGTGCTCGACAGCCGGACAGTCGTGGAGCGCCTCGTCGGCGACCTCCTTCATCTTCACCACCTTGCCACGCCGATAGAAGCCGTCGGCGCAGAGCAGCACCCGGGCCTCGGCGTCGTTGAGCCGGGCGGCGACCGCGCCCGCTCCGAAGCCGCTGAAGAGGGGCACGATGACGGCTCCGATCTTGGCGATGGCGAGGAGCGCGATCGCCACCTCGGGACACATCGGCAGGAAGACGCCGACCCCGTCGCCCGGCTTGACGCCCAGCTTGCCGAGAGCGTGGCCGAGCCTGCTGACCTCGCGGTTGAGCTCGGCATAGGTGAGCCGGCGGACCTCGCCCGGCTCCCCCTCCCAGATCAGCGCGACCTTGTCCGGCTGGGCCCGCGGCCCGTGGAGCCAGTTGTCGACGCAGCTCTGGACGATGTTGATCTTGCCGCCGGTGAACCACCGCGGCCACTCCGGCCCCTTTGACTCGTCGAGGACTCTGTCGTAGTGGCGGTAGAAGGAGATGCCGAGGTCGTGGATGACGGCGTCCCAGAACCATTCCGGCTCCTCCACCGAGCGCTTCAGCAATTCCTCGAAGCCGGCGATCCGGTGGCGCTCCATGAACCTCGTGAGCCGGGCTCGCTCGGTGACATCGGGACTCGGTTCCCAAACCACGTCCCCGATCACGATCGGCTGCATCGGGACCAAGTCTACGTTGGCGTTCCCAGCAGTCGCTCGGCCTCCTCCCGAAGCTCCAGGTAGTTCCTCCAGGCCACCCGCGAGCGCGCCAGCGCCTGCTTTGCGCCGCTGCGGTCGCGAGCCGCCTGGACCGCGTGGTGCTGGGCGTAGGCCCAGCGATCGAGTGCCCGCTCCAGGGTGGCCTCGGCCAGCGGCTGCCATTCGGCCATCGGCGCCGGCCCCAGCGGCGGGAGGACGAGATGCTTCCAGGTGCCGCCTCCGGCCAGCGCGCGGACGGTCGCCTGACCGCCGCCGCGGCCGAGATGGGTGCCCGTCATCCGGTTGCGCGGGTTGCCGCTCATGAGCCGGTACTGGACGCTGAGGACGAGCTCGTGGGCGTTGCGAAGAGTCGCCGGGGCGATGCTCGCCTCGCCCCGACCCGCTTTCAGCTGCAGCTTCTCGATCGCTGTGCTGAGCCGCTCCGGGACCCGCCGGAGGTCCCCGAGGCGGAGGACCTCGACCTCGTCGAGGAGCTCGTCCGATTCCTGCAGCAGAGCTCTGCGATCACCGTCCTCGGGGTTCGAAAGCGACGTCTTCATGCGGTGCCGCGAACGTATCGCTGGCGCCGACATTAGTAAAGTATTTATTTACAACGGAGTTGCTGAGAAGGGCGAGGCGCCTTTACAACGTCCCTTGGGCAGGCGCCGGACGGGGCCTTAGGCTGCGGCGCGAGATGTTTCGAAGGATCGTCGTCGCAGCCGTCGCCCTCGCCGCCGGTGCCGCCGTCAGCGCGGGCCTTCTCGCCTACTCGTCCGCCATCGGCGGCAGCCGCGGCTTCCTCGCGGCCGCCCACGATCTGCCCGCGGGGGCGGCCCTGACCGCCGACTCGGTGGAGGTCGTCCAGGTGGTCGTCGCGCCCGCCCAGGCTGCCGTGCTCCTCGCCGCTCCCGGGTCGCGCCTCCCGGTCGGCAGCCGCACCACCCACCTGCTGACGGCCGGCCAGCTGCTGGTGCGCGGGGACCTGGAGGCCGCCGGCCCCGAGGTGGCCGCCTCACTGGTGGCGGTCCCGATCAAGGATCTCCCGCCCACCCGCGTCGGCGACCGGGTCGACCTTTTCGTTCTCAGTGGGACGGGCGACCACGCCGCCGCTCAGCCCTTTGCCTGGGCGGTGCCGGTCGCAGCGGTGACAGGCGACAGCCTGGTGCTCCGGGTCGGCGTCCGCCAGGAGCTGGCCTTCGTCTACGCGGCCGGGGCCCTGCGGCTGGCCGCGGTGGTCAGCGGAGCCAGCGCACCACCGGCGGCGGTGGCGCCGATAACGTCCCCCGACCAGGCACTGGCGGCGGTGAGTTGAGCCGGGCGCGGATCGTCGCCGTCGCCTCGGCCAAGGGCAGCCCCGGCTGCAGCTTCGTCGCGCTCGGCCTGGCGGCCCGGCTCGCGCAAGCCGGACTTGCCACCCTGCTGATCGACGCCGACGCCGAGGCCGGTTCGCTGGCCACCTCCCTCGACCTCGCGCGGCTCGAGCCGTCCCCCGGCTTCACCCCGCTGACCGAGGCCGCCCTGGCGGGTGCGACCGTCGACGTCTCGGCCGGGCTTGGCTGCCTCGACCTCAGCGGTGATCCACCCGAGGTCGATGGTCGCGCGCTCGCCGAGCTGGCGCGCCTCCGCTACCCGGCGGTGGTCATCGACCTCGGCCACCGCCCTGCCCGCTTCCAGCGCGAGCTGGTTGCGGCGGCTGACTGGCTGCTCTGGGTCGTCGCGCCGGACCGGACCGGCTTCGAGCGGGCCGACCGCATCCTCGGCGGTGACGCGCTTCCGAGGGTCGGCGCGGGCATCGTCCTCAACCGGCTCGGACCCGACCGGCTGAGCGACGCCGGCTCGGTGCTGGCCGAGCGCCACCGCCTGCCCCTGCTGGCGCGGCTGCCGGAGAGTGCGCGGGGCGCTCGCGATGCGGCTCGGCGATGCTCCAGCCCTCATCGGGCGCGCGAGTTTCGGCGACCGTTCGCGGAGCTGGCCCGCTGCGTTCACCCCGACATCCTCGGCGGAGGGGGCGAGCGTTGGCCGTGAGCCCACCCACGGTCGCCGCCATCGAGGAGCGGGTGCTTCGCTCGGTCGAGCTGCAGCTGGCCCAGCGGTTGGGTGAGAGAAGCTCGACCCGGATCGGGCTGGAGGACCAGGACTGGGTCTACGGAATGGTCGGGCGGGCGGTCGCCGAAGAGCACCGGCTGGCCGGGCTGGCGGCCGACCGGGAGGCCTTCGCGGCGATGTGGAGGCGGGTCTACGGAGCGGTGACGCCGCTTGGTCCGCTGGCCGACCATCTCGCCGACCCGGCCGTCGAGGAGATCCGGATCAACGGCACCCTCTCCGCCTTCGTGCTCCGTGAGGGCCGCCGGGTCGAGGTCGAGCCACCCTTTGCGAGCGAGGACGCGCTGGTGGACCTGGTCCACTGGTACACCGACGGCGCCGGCAGCGCCCGGCTCGATCGCGCGAGCCCGATGGTCACCCTCACCCTGCCCGATGGGAGCCGGCTCCACGCCGCGCTCTCGCCACCCGCCCGGCCGCTCTCGCTCACCATCCGCCGCCACGTGCCGGCTCGGTTCCGCGACCTCGCCGACCTCGCCGCCGCCGGCTTCCTGCCGGAGGGCTCGATCGCCTTCCTGACGGCTGCCGTCCGTTCCCGGCTCAACCTCCTGGTGGCGGGAGGAACCGGGACCGGGAAGACGACCTTCACGAGGACGCTCTGCCGGCTCATACCGGCCGGCGAGCGGCTGGTGACGATCGAGGACCAGGCCGAGCTTCATCTCTGGCGCGAGCTGCCCGACTGCGTCTCCCTGGAGGGCCGCCCGGCCAACATCGAGGGCCGGGGGGCGATCGGCATCCAGCTCCTCGTCCACCAGGCGCTGCGGATGTCGCCCGACCGCATCGTGATCGGCGAGGTTCGCGGGGCGGAGGCGCTCGACCTGCTCGACGCGATGAACACCGGACACCCCGGCTCGATCTGCACGAT
>DIZV01000108.1 GCA_002427995.1 Chloroflexi bacterium UBA6019 | reverse complement strand
CCCGGACCAGATGCCTACCGTGGCAAGAAGGCGGTCGTGATCGGCTCCAACAACTCAGCCCACGACATCTGCGCCGCGCTCTGGGAGGGCGGCGCCGACGTCACCATGGTCCAGCGGTCCTCGACCCACATCGCGAGGTCCGACTCTTTGATGGAGCTCGCCCTCGGCGGCCTCTATTCCGAGAGCGCGCTCGCGGCCGGGATCACGACTCAGAAGGCCGACCTCATCTTCGCGTCGTTGCCCTACCGGATCATGCATGAATTCCAGATCCCGGTCTACAACGCTATCCGCGAGCGCGACGCCGATTTCTATGCACGACTGGAGAAGGCTGGCTTCCTGCTCGACTTCGGCGACGACGACTCCGGGTTGTTCATGAAGTACCTGCGCCGCGGTTCCGGTTACTACATCGACGTGGGCGCATCTGAACTCGTGGCCAACGGTGACATCAAGCTCGAGTCCGGCGTCGATGTCGTGCGACTGACGGAGACGGCAGTCGTACTGAGCAATGGGAAGACGTTGCCGGCCGATGTCGTCGTTTACGCCACCGGCTACTCCTCGATGAACGGCTGGGCCGCGGAGCTGATCTCGCCGGAGGTTGCAGCCAAAGTCGGTAAGTGTTGGGGTCTGGGTTCGAGCACCACAAAGGACCCCGGGCCATGGGAGGGCGAGCTACGCAACATGTGGAAGCCCACCCAGCAGGAGGCGCTGTGGTTTCATGGCGGCAACCTGCACCAGTCGCGGCACTACTCGTTGTACCTGGCACTTCAGCTCAAGGCGCGGATGGAAGGAATCCAGACCCCGGTGTACGGACGCCAGGAAGTTCACCACCCGAGCTAGCCCTGCCACCGCGGGCGATTCCCATCAAGAGTGCGACCAGGGGGCGTGCCTACGGCGGCGAGTACTGGCCTTTGATTGCCTTTGCCTTGGTCAGCAGGCCGATGACCTGCTTCGCATCGAAAAGCTCATGGGTCGAGACGAGGCTCAAGGCACCCGAACTGGACACCGCCAGGCTCATGGCAGCGACTGCGGCCGAGTCAGGCATGTCCACGATGCCGAAGCCGTCAGGGTCGCCGAGCATCCAGTAGTAGGCCTCGAGATTCCCTCCGGCGGCCTTGGCTGCTTTCGCGACGGCCACCGACCGATCGGTCGGATGCTCGATCGCGTGGGCGACCGTCTCGCCTTTGAACCTGAAGAAGATCGCGTACTTGGCCATGTCCACACCCCCGAACCCGCGGACGGCAGCAGTCCTCAAATTATCGCACCCTCGAACCGACCGGTAAGCCTTGGCCGGCCAGGGCGTCGGTATTCCCACGGCAACGTGGTTATGATTCGACCGCTATGGCGCGAAGCGGCGTGGCACCGCACCCTGCAGTCGATGGGGAGCCCCGACAACACAGTGTTCCCCGGTTGCTCGTGATCGACGATGAGTGCAGGATCGCCGACTTCGTGGCTCGCGGCCTGGCTGGCGTGGGCTTCGATGTCGAGAAGTTTTCCGATCCGAAGGCCGGCCTGCAGGCGGCACTTGCCGGTGGCTATGACCTCGTCATCCTCGATCTCCTGATGCCGGAGTTGGACGGCCGCGACCTTCTCGTCGAACTGCTGAAGCTCAGGCCCGATCAGCCCGTCATCATCCTCTCGGCGCTCGGCGACACCGCCAACAAGGTGAAATCCCTCGAACTCGGCGCCCAGGATTACGTGGTCAAGCCATTCGCGTTTGAAGAGCTTCTGGCGCGGATCAACGCCCGGCTCCGGAGCCACGCCGAGGGCGTCACCCTCAGGTGCGGCGGGACCACGCTCGACCTGGTGAGGAGGCGCGCCGATGTCGGGGCTGGTCCGGTGGCCCTCTCCGAGCGCGAGTTCCTGCTTCTCCGCGAACTGATGCGGAGCCGCGGGAAGACCCTTACCAACGATCAGCTGCTGGAGAGGGTATGGGGGTACAAGTTCGATCCGGGGACCAATGTCGTCGACGTTTATGTGAGGCGCCTTCGCGCCAAGCTCGGCCTCGGAGCGATCCTGACGGTGCGTGGCGAAGGCCATCGCGTTGACCTTGATTGATCGCTGGGGCTGGCCGCTCAAGGGCTTTCGCTGGGTCGAGGCGGGCTGGGTCGTATTCGCCCTCGGCAACCTCATCGCGATGGAAGTGTGGGGAGCATGGGAGACGGTCCCCTTCCACTTCATCTGGGTGAGCCTCACCATCCTCTATGGCTTCCGCGTCTGGCGGATGGGGCCGACGCTCGGCCTGCTCTCGGCGATAATCGTGCTCACCGGCGCCGGGCTGGTCGTTGACATCCGGCGGGGCCTACAGCCACTCGACGAGTTGGCCGAGGTGCCGCTGATGTCGGTGATGTTCTTCGCCATGGTCTGGCATGCCCGCCGGCGCCTCTCGACGATGCAGGGGCTGCAGCGGGTCTCGGACCAAAACCTACGGCTCCTCGAGAGCGGTCGCCAATTCCTCCAGGATGCCTCCCACGAGCTTGCGACACCCATCACCGTCGCCTTGGGGCATGCCGAGCTGATCGAGCGTCAGGCTTCCGACGCGACCCTCAGGGCGGACGCGGGGGTGATCACAGATGAGCTTCTGCGGCTGCGCCGACTGGTCGACAGACTCCTGATGTTGGCGTCCTCGGAGCACCCGGACTTCCTGCGGAAGACAATCATCGACCTCGAGCCGATCGTCGTCGACGCCTACCGACGCTGGGTGGCCACCACGCGCAAATGGCGGCTGGGGGAGATCGAGGAGGCTGAAGTCGAAGGCGATCCCGACCGTCTCGCGGCCGCGCTGGACGCCGTGATCGAGAACGCCGTCAAACATACCAACAGCGAGGGCGAGGTCGAGCTGGGACTGCGCCGGGACGGCGCCAACGCGATAATCACGGTTCGAGACTCCGGACCGGGCATCGATCCGGAGGATCTCGACCGGATCTTCGTGCGATTCGCGCGCGGCGATCGGGGCCGTAGCCGCCGATCGGGCGGGACGGGGCTCGGGCTGGCCATCGCGAAAGCAGTGCTCGATGCCCACGGCGGGTCGGTCAAGGCCGCCAACGGCGCGGGCCGAGGGGCAATCTTCGAGCTCGTCATCCCCCTGGCCCAGACGGTTTTGGGAGCGTCAGACCGCGATCGGGTCAATCGGGCTGTCACCGGCGGGTGATGGGAGGGCGATCTCTTCGCCTCCGCCCAACTCACCCCTCGCCTAGGCGCCCTGCTCGAGGAGCCGGACGTCACGTTCGACCGCAGCCTGGTCGGGCAAGTCGGCAAAGGCGACCCGCTCGTAACCGGCGCGGTCGATCAGGTAGATCACGGAGGTGTGGATCAGATCCCCGTTGGCGAGCTGCACCCCGATACCGTACTCATTCCAGACCGGCGCCAGTTCCGCGGGGCTGCCAGTTACCCAATGAAGTTCACCCACAAGACCATGCGAGCTTGC
>DIZV01000022.1 GCA_002427995.1 Chloroflexi bacterium UBA6019 | reverse complement strand
CGAAGTCGATGACCTGGTTGATCGTCGCCATCAGCCCGTTCTGCATCAGCTTCTTGATCACCTCCACCGCACCCACGTTGAGATGGTCGGAGAGGTCTTTGACCGAGACGTTGGGCGGCAGCTGGATCTTCCGGTCGGTCGGCGCGATCTTGGTCGCCACCGCGGTGCTGCTCAGCGCATGGCGGGCCGCCTCGATCGCGGCAGGCGTGAGCGGAGCCGAGGGATTGCGGGTGAGCCGCCTCTGCTGGAGGAAGTTCACAAGCTCCTTCTGGCTGATGTTCAGTTCGCGTGCTAGTTCGTGCGCTCTCATGAGGTTGGGACCCGGGCCGCCGGACCCGAATTAAGGATTATCCCCTTTCTCCGTCGATCTAAGCCTGAGCGCCCGCTCCAGGCTGCGCTTTTTGAGCGCCAACCGGCGGCACTCGGGGTCGTCGTGGAGGTAGGCGCCGCGGCCCGGGGCCCGGCCGGAGGGGTCCTCCTGGACTGCTCCGCCCGGCTCTCTCACGAAGCGGACCAGAGCACCCTTCCCGGCCTCGAGCCGGCAGGCGACGCAGGTGCGGACCGGCTCAGCTCGGGTTTTGGACATCCGCCTGCGCCAGCGCCGGCTTGATGTCGATCCGCCAGCCGGTCAGCTTGGCGGCGAGACGGGCGTTCTGGCCGTCCTTGCCGATCGCCAGCGAGAGCTGGCCGGGTGGCACGTTGAGGAGGGCGGTGTTGGTCGTCCGGTCGAGAACGACGTCGACCACGGACGCCGGGCCGACCGCCGCCGCCGTGAAGGCGGCCGGGTCCTCCGACCAGGGCACAAAGTCGATGTGCTCGTGGCCGAGCTCGGCCAGGAGCGAGCGGTGGCGGACGCCCTTGGGGCCGACGCAGGCGCCGACGGCGTCGATCGCCGGGTCCTCGGCATAGACCGCGACCTTGCTTCGCAGACCCGGTTCGCGGGCGATCGCCTTGATCGTGACCGCCCCGTTCTTGATCTCCGGCACCTCGGCCTCGAGCAGCCTGCGGACGAAGAGCCGGCTCGCTCTCGAAACCTGGACCTGGGGCTGGCGGGCGGTCCGCTTGGTGTCGAGGATCACGACCAGCATCGGCTTGCCGGGCCGGATCTCCTCCCCCGGGATCTGCTCCTCGGGTGGCATCACCCCCTCCGCCCGGCCGCCCATGTCGAGATAGACGGTCCCGTTCTCGACCCGGTCGATGACACCCGTCGCCAGCTCGCCGCGGTGCTCGCCCGCCTCCAGCACCGACTTCTCCCGCTCGAGGTTGCGGATGTGGCGGAGGACTGCCGACTTGGCGGCCTGGGCCGCCATCCGCGCGAAGTCGTCGGTCGGCAGCGGCGTCAGGACCTCCTGGCCCTGGGCGTCGTAGGTGCGGCTCGTCACCGCCATCTCGGCGGTCGAGGGGTCGATTTTCACGGTGACGTAACCGGGCGGGTCGAAGGCGCGGCGGTAGGCGTCGGCGAGCGCCTGCTCGACGCTGCGGATCAACTCGTCGAGGGGGATGCCGAGCTCGCGGTTGAGCTGCTCCAATGCCGCGACGAACTCGGTGTTCACAGGCTCACCGTCAGCCGGGCGGCCAGGACGTCGGGCCAGGCGATCTCGAGCAGACCCGCCTTGGGGTTGTCAACCGCGATCCCGCTCTCGTCGACGGCGGCCAGGACCCCCTCGACAACGCCCTCGCTGTTCTCACCGTAGCGGTAACGGACGTTCACCCTCTTCCCGGCGAACCGCTCGTACTCCCACCGCTCCCGGAGCGGCCGTTCAGCTCCCGGCGAAGAGACCTCGAGGATGTAGTTCCCGTCCACCAGGCCCGATTGCTCGAGGATCGGCCCGGCCACCTGGCTCACCCTCTCGCAATCCTCGATCGTGACCCCGGTCGGCTTATCGATCGAAAAGCGGAGGGTGCGGCCGCCGGAGCCGAGCTGCTCGATCGCGTAGATCTCGTACCCCAGGTGGGCGAGGGTCGGCTCGAGGAGCTCGCGGATCTGTCGTATGGGCCAGGACGGCATGTTGAGGGCTCTGAGCTGCAGCTAGCGGACGGGCTGCAACCTCCGCCAGACGACGAGCAGCGGCGACGCGTTGAAGATCGAGCTGTAAGTGCCGGAGACGATGCCGATGACGAGGGCGAGCACGAATCCGCGCAGGGTCTCGCCACCGAACAGGAAGAGCGAGAGCAGGACCAGGACGACGGTGAAGCTGGTGATGATCGATCGCGCGGCCGACTGCATGATCGAGAGGTTGACGACCTGCTCGAACGTCAGCCGCTGGGAGACGATCAGGTTCTCGCGGATCCGGTCGAAGATCACGATCGTGTCGTGGACCGAGAAGCCGATCACCGTCAATACGGCGGTCAGGAAGAGGCTGTCGACCTGCCCCAGCTGCGAGCCCGGGATGCCCAGGAACCCGATCCCCTTGCCGAGGATCGAGAAGATGCCGGTCAGCAGGAAGACGTCGTGGAGCAGTGCGAGCAGCGCCGAGCCACCGAACTGGAGGCCGGAGCGAAAGCCGCCCTGGACGCGCCGGAAGCGGAACGCCAGGTAGAGGAGGATCAGCGACGACGCGGCGACGATGGCGAGGATCGCACTGCGGACGATCTCGCCGGCGATCGTCGGCCCGACCTCGCTGACCTGGGTCTGGTTGACATCGATCGGTCCGAGCCGGGAGGAGAGGCCGTCCTCGAACTTTTTCTGCTGCTTCGGGTCGATGGGACCGGTGCGGATCAGGTAGGCGCCGCCGGCGGTCTGCTGGACGACGCCGTTGACGCCCTGCGCGCTGACCGCTGACTGGACCGTGACCAGGGACGGGCTGCCCTGGAACCGGAGCTGGAACTGGGTGCCGCCCTGGAAGTCGATGCCGAGCAGAAAACCCTGAGTGGCCATCGAGACGATGCCCGGGATGATGATTATGAGCGAGGCCAGGAAGTACCAGTTCCGGGCGCCGATGAGGTTCAGGCTGCGCGGCGGCCGGGGCGCCACGGGCTGCGGGGGCGGCGGCACGGCCATCTCGGCCGGCTCCGCCTCCGCCACGGTCTCCAGCTCCTGCTCAGGCTCCACGCTGGACCCCGAGGAGACGCGCGTTGCGGAACCCGCCGCCCTGGTTGAGGACGATCGCCAGCAGGTTGTGGGTGACGATGATGGAGGAGACCAGACTGACCACAACGCCGATGCCGAGGGTGATGGCGAAGCCCTTCACCGACCCCGTGCTGGCGAAGGCGAGCACGACGCAGGTGATCAGCGTCGAGGTGTTGGAGTCGCGGATCGCGGGCCAGGCGCGGCGGACGGCGGCGTCGACGGCGGCGCCGACGGTGCGCCCGGCGCGCATCTCCTCCTTGAAGCGTTCGAAGATCAGCACGTTCGCGTCGACGGCCATGCCAACACTGAGGATGAACCCCGCCAGGCCGGCCAGCGTCATCGTCACCGGGACGGTCTTGAAGAGCGCGAGCACGATGCCTCCATAGACGAGCAGGGCGACGCTGGCGAGGAAGCCGGGCAGGCGGTAGTAGCTGATCATGAAGATGACGACGATCAGCAGCCCGACCAGGCCGGCGGCGATCGATCGCTTGACCGAGTCAGCGCCCAGGCTGGCGCCGACATCGGTCGACGAGAGAACCTTGACATTGGCCGGCAGCGCGCCCGAGTTGATCTCAACCGCGAGGTCGTTGGCGGTTGCCTGGGTGAAGTTCCCGGTGATGGCGGCGGTTCCGCCGGCGATCGGCTGGATGATCTGCGGGTTGGTGAGGAGCTTGCCGCCCTGGGCGATCGGCAGCGCGACGGTCGATTCGACCGCGGCCCAGTTGGCGATGTCGTCCTTGGTCAGGTCCTCGAAGATCGCGATGTGGCGGGTGGCGCAGTCGGTTGTGGCGGCGTCGCCGGGGCAGGTGTTGACCGCATCCGTGGTCAGCTTGCTGAACTGGCTCGACCCGTCGCTGTTGAAGCTCAGGTTGACCTGGTACTGGAGCCCGTTCTGGTCGAGCCCGGAGGTGGCGCCGCTGACCTGGTCGCTGCCGAGGCCGGTCAGCTGCGGTTTGTAGCCGGCCTGCGCCTGGCCCACCGCCGTCGCCTTGCTGTCCTTGGCCCAGGTCACGAAGTCGAGGTGGGCTGTCTTCCCGATGACCTCCACCGCCCGGGCGGAGGTGACGCCGGCGAGCTCGACGACGACCCGGTCGGTACCCTCCGGCTGAACCAGTGGCTCATTGACCCCGAGGCTGTTGAGGCGCTTTTGGAAGACCGACACCGCGATTGCCTGAACCTCTCCCTTGGTCCGGCCGGAGGGGATGTCGGTGAGCTGCAGCTCGAGGTGGCTGCCGCCCTGCAGGTCGAGGCCCTGGTGGATGTAGATGTTGCCCGAGTTGAAGGGCCACCAGCTGAAGTTGGGCGGCATCTGAGAGGAGTCGACGGTGCCCGTCAGCGGCAGGTGGTTGGCGGCCCGGTAAACGTAGCCGGCCGAGTCCACGAAGAGAGAGAAGATCACGAGGGCGATCAGGAGGACGCGAACGGGCCAGCTGAGGACGAGTTGCACGGCCGATCAGTCTACCTAGATCAGCCTCTGCTGTTCCGGCCCCGTCGCGGGTGGCGCCAGGCCGAGGTGGCGGTAGGCGAGGGCTGTCGCCATCCGGCCCCGCGAGGTGCGCTGAAGGTAGCCCTGCTGCATCAGGAACGGTTCGTAGACGTCCTCGATCGTCTCCGGCTCCTCGCTCAGGGAGGTGGCGATGGTGTCGAGACCGACCGGTCCGCCCGAGAACTTCAGGATGATCGTCTCCAGGATCCGCCGGTCGAGCGGGTCGAGGCCCTCGGCGTCCACGTCGAGCATGGCGAGGGCGCGCTCGGCGACGGCCGCCGTGGCGCTGCCGTCGGCGCGGACCTGGGCGTAGTCACGGACCCGGCGGAGCAGCCGATTGGCGATCCGCGGTGTGCCCCGGGAGCGGCGGGCGATCTCGGAGATCGCCGCCTCCTCCACCTCCAGGCCGAGGATGCGGGCCGAGCGGCGAACGATCCGCTCCAGCTCCTCCCGGGTGTAGAAGTCGAGCCGGTAAGTGGCGCCGAAGCGGTCGCGCAGGGGCGCGCTGAGGAGGCCCTGACGGGTGGTCGCGCCGACGCAGGTGAAGCGCTGGAGGGGAAGCCGGACAGCGCTCGCCCCCACCCCCTTGCCGAGCACGGTGTCGAAGGTGAAATCCTCCAGCGCCGGGTAGAGCGACTCCTCCACGATCCGGTTCAGGCGGTGGATCTCGTCGATGAAGAAGACGTCCCGGTCCGCCATCTGCATGAGGATCGAGCCGAGCGCGCCGGCATGATCGATGGCCGGTCCCGAGGTCGTCCGCACGGCGACCCCGAGCTCGTTGGCGATGATGTAGGCGAGGGTCGTCTTGCCGAGGCCGGGCGGCCCCGCCAGCAGCACGTGCTCGACCGGCTCGCCCCGCCGCTTGGCCGCTTCGATCTGGATCCCCAGCTGCTCGCGGATCTGCTCCTGGCCGACGTACTCGTCGAGGTTGCGGGGCCGCAGGCTGGTGTCGAGCTGCTCGTCCTCCACCAACGCCTCATTGCCGAGAAGGCGAGACTCGTCGGTCATCGGCCGAGCGCCTTCAGCGCGGTGGCCAGCGCCTGCTGGGCGCTGGGGTCCGGCGCCCAGTCGATGGCGTCGATGGCGGAGCGGGCCTCGGCGGCGCTGAAGCCGAGGTTGCGCAGCGTCGCCTCGACCTGCCGGGGCACCTCGCCGCCGGGCGCGCCGGCGGTCACCGGGACCCGGCTGAGGGAGGCCAGGGCGGCATCCGCCTCCAGCCTCGGCTTGAGGTCGATGATCACCTTCTGCGCGGTGCGCGGGCCCACCCCCGGTGCGCGCCGGATCGGTCCCACGTCGTCGCTCAGGATCGCCTGCTTCAGGAGGTCGAGATTGGCCGAACTGAGAATCGCGAGGCCGACCTTGGGGCCCACTCCGTCGACCTCGATCAGCATCCGGAACATCTCCAGCTCCTCGACCGAGGAGAAGCCGTAGAGCGCCAGCGCATCCTCCCGGACCTGGGTGTAGACGTGGAGCTCGGTCTCGGCTCCGACGCTCGGCATCCGATCGCGGGCCGAGGCGGTGATGGCGAGCAGGTAGCCGACCCCGTTGACGTCCAGCACCACGATCTCCGGCGTCAGCCGCAGCACACTGCCACGCAGGTAGGCGATCACCTCGTTCCAGCCTCCCTCCGGCTGGGATGCGGTGTTTTGCTTCGGCGCGTGTAGGCCGGGTTTACCCCGGCCGTTTGAGTTGTCTTCATCGCCGACCCGCGCGGTGCCGAAGGGGGCGTTGTGGAAGGGGGGGCCTGACCCCCCTTGCCTCCGTGACTCGTCGGCTGCGGGCGTGGCAGATCGCGATGGCGATCGCGTCCAGGGCATGGTCCGACCCGGCCGGCAGGTCGCGCAGTTGCGCGGTCAGCATCCGGGCCATCTGGGCCTTGTCGGCATTGCCGTAGCCACTGACGACCAGCTTCACCTGCGCCGGCTTGTATTCGTGGGAGGCGATCCCGCGCGACTCGAGGAGGGCGAGCACGACGCCGCGAGCCTGGGCGACCCCGATGACGCTGGTCCGGTTGCTCCCCATGAAGAGCTCCTCCAGGGCCGC
>DIZV01000155.1:5021-8529 GCA_002427995.1 Chloroflexi bacterium UBA6019 | reverse complement strand
GGAAGGCCCTGGAACAGCTTCACGCCCCTTAGGTCAGCCATCGGCGCGAATTCTAGACGACCGCCCTCTGCCCGATCCGGCGCGCGGTCACCGGGTGTTCGAAACCCTTCAGCTCGACCACCTCGGCCTTCGCCTCGTACGAGTGCTCCCGCAGCCAGTCGATCACCCGCTGATAGGTGTCGTCGGCGAGCATGATGTCGCCTCCCTCGGCCTGGGACTGGAGCCTGGACGCGAGGTTGGTGGTGTTCCCCACCACGCTCATGTTCGCGCCCGGGGTCAGCACCCCGACCACCGCCGGCCCGGTGGCGACGCCGATGCCCAGCGGCAGATCGAGGACGGCCGCCTTGTCCCGCAGGGCGAGACCGCAGCGAAGCGCGTGGAGGGCGTGGTCGACGTGGGCGCCCGACACGTTGAAGGTGGCCATCAGGGCATCGCCGGCGAACTTGTCAACGACGCCCTGGTGCTTTTCGACCTCCGCCCCGGCCCACCGTTGAAAGGTGGCAATTCGATCCGCCATCTCCATCGGCGTCTCGGCATGGCTCATCGCCGTGTAGCCGCGGACGTCGGCGAAGAGGACGGTCACAAAGCGTTCGCCGGTGGGCGCTGGCGCCATCGTCGGGGCGGCTCCGGGCAGGGCGCCCGCGGGACGGGGATGGTCGAGGGTGATCCCCGCGGCGGAGGCGAGGGATCGGGCGGCTTGAGCGATGCCCGGAGCGCCCCGGTCGGCGCACTCGGCGGCCAGCAGGTTCAATGACTCTCGGGTGGCGTCGATCTCGCCGGCGGCCACCAGCGCCTCGGCGAGCAGGAGTCGCGAATCGGTCGCCTCCAGCCAGTAACCTCGCGCCAGCAGGAACTCCGCCGAGCCGCGCGCCAGCCGCACCGCCTCCTCCACGTGGCCCGCCGCCAACCGGTGGCGCGCGATCGTCCGATCGGCCAACGGGTGCCCCGCCGCCGGCCGCAGGGCGCTCAACGTTGAAGCCGCGTCGGCCAGCCGGTCGATGTCACCTGCCGCGTGGAAGGCCTCGCTGCAACGATCGATGATCGCGATCCGCGGCCCCGACGCCCAGTCTCGGGTCGCATCCATCGTCGCCTGCGCCTCCCGATCCGCCCGGGCCAGGTCGCCAGTCCGAACGGCGATCCGCAATCGAACCTCGGCCTGGTCCAGCTTTTCCTGCTCCTCCTCGGCGGCGCCAGCTTCGTCGAGGGCGATCATCGCCTCCTCCGGCCAGACCCTTCTCCAGCAGCATGGCGGCGATCCAGTTCAGGCCTCGACGCTGCCGGACGGCGGACTCGACCTGGCGGGCTAGTTCGACGATCTGCCGAAAGATCGCGAGCGCGGTGTCGAGGTCACCCTGCTGCTGCGCAAAGAAGGCTTCAATCGTGAGGGCGTAACCCTCGAAGGTGGGCGTCGGCGGAAGCAGCCGAAACAGCTCCAGCCGCAACGGCAGCTCACTCCCTCGAAAATTGACGTAACGGATCACGCAGCCGTTGTAGAGCGCGTTGCCGGCGATGTGGAACATGCCCGCCTGGAGCGCCTCCGAATAGGACCGGTCGAGGAACTCGATCCCCTCCTCCGCCCGTCCCAGCCCGGCCAGGCCTCCGCCCTTGAAGGTGTAGGCCCAGATTCTTGGCATCTCGGCGCCGACCGCTTCGGCGACCTCGATCGCCTTCTCCGCCATCGACACCGCGCCTTCCGAATCGAACGCGAACTGGCGCATTCCGGCGAGACGGACATAGGCCAGGGCCAACTCCTCGCTGGGCCCGAACTCCTCCAGCACGTCGCGGGCGCCCTCGTATTCCTTCAGCGCCAGGAGCGGCTGCCCGACCTCCCACAGGCACCGCGCGTAGTCGAGGCGGTATCGCGCGGCGAGCCTTCGCTCTCCCCTCTCCTTCAGCAGCCGGATCCCCTCGCCCAGGTAATCGCGGCCCTGGGCGCTGTTGCCGGCCAGGTGCTGAGCCAGTCCGAGCCGGCAGATTACAGTGCTTCGAAGCCCCGGGTCGGTGATCTCGGAGAGCACTTTCTCATAGAGCTCGGCGGCGTCCACGAAGGCGTAGGCGAGCTCCGCCTCAGCCGCGGCCTGGAGCGCGATCGGCACGGCCGCCGACCGGCGATCGCCGGCGAGGAGATGGTGGCAGAGCTCGATCGGAGCCACCCCCGGACGGCCGCCGAGGACCTCGGCCGCGCGGGTGTGGAGGCGCTCCCGGCGGGGGGCGATCATGTCCTCATAGATCGCTTCGCGGGTCAGCGCGTGGCGGAACCGATAGCGTCCTCTCGCGCCGGGGAGGTCGACCAGGAGCTGCTGCTGGACCGAGGTCTCGACTGCCTCCTGCACCACCGACGGGTCGGCGTCGGCGACCTCGAGCAGGGTCGCGTACTCGAAGCTGTAGCCGAGGACGGCGGCGGCGCGGAGGACGTCGACCTGCTTCTCGGTGAAGCGATCAAGCCGGAGCAGGATCGTGTCCCGCACACTCTCGGGCAGCCGGAATTCGCCCAGGGCGCGGCGGGTCCAGCCGGTGTCGCTGCGGAAGATGTCACCCCTATCGAGCGCCGCCTTGAGCATCTCCTCGAGCACGAACGGGTTGCCCTCGGTGCGGGCGTGGAGGAAGTCGCGGGTGTCGTCCTGGACCCCGTCGGCGAGATCGAAGATCGCTATCACCATCTCCGCCACCCGGGCCGGCGTCAGGGGCTCCAGCTCGATCACGGTCGCGGACGAGCTTCGCCGCCAGCCCTGGATGAGGGGCAGAAGGGGATGTTTGCGGTGCATCTCGTCACGGCGATAGGTGCCCAGGATCAGGATCCGGGCGCTCCGAAGGCGCCGGGTCAGGTAGTCGAGCAATTCGCGCGTGGAAGCGTCCGCCCAGTGCAGGTCCTCAATCACGACGACCAGGCCGTCTTCAACGGCGGGCAGGTTGAGCAGTGCCAGCACCGCCTCGAAGAGCCGCAGCTTGCCCTGGGTCTGGTCGGTTGCGTCCACCGGGACGCCCTCCGGTTCGAGCTGCGGGAACAGATGAGCAAGCTCCCGCCGCACCGGGCCGAGCTTCCTCCTCACCTCGTCGAGGTCCGCGGCCGCCAGGTGGTTTCCGATCGCCTCCAGGAAGGGCAGGTACGGCAGCGCCAGGTCAGCCTGGGAGCATCCGCCCAGCACCACCGTCATTCCGAGCTTGCGGGCGCGCCGCATCAGCTCGATCGACAGCCGGGTCTTCCCCATCCCGGCGTCGCCGGCGAGGAGGATCACTTGGCCCTCCCCCCGGTTTGCCGAGAGCAGGGCATCCTCGAGCTCGGAGAGCTCGTCCTCGCGGCCGACCAGCACCGGACAGAGGGCGCGCTCCATGCGCACCGAATTATCGGTCTCGGGGAGCCTCGCCGACCATCAAGGTGAATACGCCCAGCAACCACCGGCGCTCCGAGGTGACCGTGATACCGCAGGCGCGGACCAGCTCCGGCGTCCGCCGGTCCCAGTGGTCCTGCTGGAGCGGTACGGTGGCAAGGCTCACCAGCCACTGCAAT
>DIZV01000155.1:0-4793 GCA_002427995.1 Chloroflexi bacterium UBA6019 | reverse complement strand
ACGCAGTCGAAGCCGTGATCGGGGAATTCAAGGCGCTCCGCGTTCATCACTCGAAGATCCGCGGCGATCCCGAGGCGCTCCGCGTGGCGGCCGGCCACCGCCAGCATCCCCGGGCTGAGGTCAATGCCGGTCAGGGCAACCCCGGGCCCGTAGTGGGGCAGGGAGGCGCCGGTGCCGATCCCCACCTCGAGGATCGTTCCGGACCCGGCGGCCTCCCCCACCTCGCGCCGGGCCCGGCCCAGGACCCGGCCCGAGATCCCCGAGCCGATTGCGCGGTCGTAGCTCTCCGGGTCCTCCTCGTAGACCCGGCGGATCTTCTCCAGGCGGCGATCGCTCAGGGCGCGAAGATCCGGCAGAGGCCGTCGGCAAGGGCCTCTGCCTCGGCTCCGGTGCGGTGGAGGAAATGGCCGGTCGCCTCATTCACGGCGCCGACGACGGCCCTCCCGAAAACGACGGGATCGACAGCCGCGTAGAGCGGGTCGCCGTCGGCGGCGGCGCGGCGGACCTCCTCCTCGACCACCGCCGCAAAGCGGCCCTGCAGCTCGTGGCGGACTTCCTCGATCCTCTCCGAGACGCCGACTGACTCCACCAACAGGACCTGGGCGAGCTCGCGCTGCTCGGCGCAGGCGTGGACGAACGCCCGAATTCCGCGGCGCATCCGGTCCCGGTGGCCGGTACCCTGGGCGGCGGCCGAGGTGACGGTATGGATCAGCGACCCGCCCTCCCGCGCCAGGAGTTCGCGGACGCAGTCCTCCTTGGACGCGAAGAACTCGTAGAAGCTCGACTTGGACGTCCGCGCCTGCGCGACCACCTGGTCCACCGAGGTCTCGTTGTAGCCGCGTTCGGCGACGATCAGCAGGGCGGCGCCGAGCAGCCGGCGCCGGCGCGCCTCCTTCCGCTCCTGCCGGGACGTCGCGGTGACCGCCACCCGGCCGCTAGTTGTTCGCGATCGCCCGGGAGATCACCAGCCGCTGGATCTCCGAGGTGCCCTCGAAGAGGGTGTAGATCTTGGCGTCCCGGTGCCACTTCTCGACCGGGAAGTCGCGGATGTAGCCGTACCCGCCGAGGATCTGGATCGCCTCCTCGGTGACCTTGACGGCAACCTCGCCGCACTTCAGTTTGGCCATCGAGCCCTCCGCCATCTTGAACTCCCCGCCGTGGCGGCCCATCCAGAGGGCCCGCCAGACCAGCAGCCGGGCCGCCTCGATCTCGGTCGCCATGTCGGCCAGCTTGAATGCGATCGCCTGGTTCTCGATGATCGGCTTCCCGAAGGCGATCCGCTCCTTGGCATAGTCGCGGGCGAACTCGAACGCGGCCCGGGCGATCCCGAGAGCCTGGGCGCCGACCACCGGCCGGGTGGTCTCAAACGTCTTCAGCGCCACCGAGGACCGGCCGTGCTCGCCGCTTCGGGCGCGTGCCAGCTTGGCCTCCAGCTTCTCCTCGCCTCCCAGCAGCTGGTCGGAGGGGACCACCACGTCGTCGAGGATGATCTCGGCGGTGTGCGAGGCCCGGATGCCCATCTTCTTCTCCTTCTTGCCCTGGCTCAGGCCCTTGGCGCCCTTGCCGATCACGAAGGAGGCCTGCCCGCGCGTGCCCAGCTCGGGATCGACCGCGGCGACGACAACATGGACGTCGGCGATCCCACCGTTGGTGATGAACACCTTCTGGCCGCTGAGGTGCCAATCGCCGTTCTTCTTGACGGCCCGCGTCTTCATCGAGGAGACGTCGGAGCCGGCGTTGGCCTCGGTGACCGCGAAGGCGCCGAGGGCGGGATTGTCGACCGAGCCGTAGCAGGCCGGGATCCAGGTCGCGATCTGCTCCGGGGTGCCCGAGCCGAAGATCGCGGCGACCGGCAGCTGGGTCCCGGTGATCGCCAGCGCGATGCCGGCGCAGCCCCAGGTGAGCTCCTCGGCCACCAGCGCTGGCAGCAGGCCGGTCTCGTCGGCATAGGTCTGCTGGATGAAGTCAACCGAGTACAGCCCCACCTTGGCCGCCTTCTTGACGACGTCCCAGGGAAACTCCTCGGACTCGTCGTACTGGTGCGCGACGGGCCGGATCTCGCGCTCGGCGAAGTCGTGGACCCAGTCCCGGATCTCCTTCTGCTCGTCGGTGAGCTCAAACGAAAGCATTTCGGCTCCTAGTTCGCATATTCCTTCTCCGCTGATCAGTACGCGTACGTACTGTTCTGGTCAGCAAAGCTACGCCTCTCGGGACCGCGACGTCAACTCTGAGCTTTGAGCCACCGCCGAAGCGAGCGGGCCACCATCGGGGGAGGGCTCTTGCTCTTGGTCAGCCAGCCGAGGATGCCGAGCCGGATCGCCCGGAGATGGACCTCGGGGCTCAGCTCCGAATTGGAGAGGATCGCCACCGGCACCTCGCGCAGGGTGGGGTCGGAGCGAATCTCGGCCAGCGCCTCCATGCCGTCGGGCCCGGGCAGCATGATGTCGAGGAGGACCACGTCGAAGCGGCGGGAGCGGAGCAGCTCGCGCCCCGCCCGCCAATCGCCGGCGATGGTCAGGTCGAAGCCGGCGCGGGCCAGGCCGAGGTTGTACATGTCGGCGATGGCGGCGTCGTCTTCCACGTAGAGGACGGAGGGTCGGGCGGCCACTCCGGGCAGACGCTAGAGAACCGAGGCGACGATCTGCCGACATCGGCCCCCGCGCCGCGTCAGGGGCGGCGGTTGACCTCGTCCAGGAGCCTTGTCAACCCATACAGGGTTCGCAGCGCCGGCACCTCCACCCCCTCCCCGCCGGCCAGCTCGACGACCGCGCCGAGGAGCGCCTCCACCTCGAGCGGCCGGCCCGCCTCCAGGTCCTGGAGCATCGAGGTCTTGTGAGCGCCGGTCGCGGCGGCTCCCGCGATCCGTTGGTCGATGCTCAACGGCACCACCACGCCGAGCGCGGCGGCGACCGCGTCCACCTCTCCCATCAGCCGCCGGACGACCTCGCGGGTGGTGGCCGAGGTAGCGATCTCGGCCAGGGTCGCCCGCGTCAGCGCGCTGACCGGGTTGAGAGTGGCGTTGCCGAGCAGTTTGAGCCAGAGCTCGTTCCGAATCCGCTGCTGGATGGGCGCCCGAAGACCCGCGCGGAGCAGGGCGGACGAGATCGCCTGAACCCTCTCGCTGCGCGATCCGTCAGGTTCGCCGAGGGTGAAGCGATTGCCCTCCAGGTGCTCGATCACGCCCGGCTCGACGATCCGCGTCGCCGGGTAGACGATGCAGCCGACCACCCGCCGGTAGGGGATGCTCCGGGCGATCACGCCGCCCGGGTCGACCGACTCCAGGTGGCGGTCCTCGAAGTACCACCAGGGGATTCCGTTCTGCGCCCCGACGACGCACGCTTCGGGCCCGAGTACGGCGCCGATCGCCGCCGCCAGCGGGGGGATGGCGTGGGCCTTGAGCGTGAGGAAGACGACGTCGGCGGTTCGGATGGCGCCCACCTCGTCGGTGCATTCAGGCCGGGCGGTGAACTCCTCCCCCCCACTCCGGACGGTGACGCCGCGCTGGCGCATCGCGGCCAGGTGGGCGCCGCGCGCGACCAGGACGACGTCCTCGCCCGCCCGCGCCAGGTGAGCTCCGAGAAAGCCGCCGGTCGCGCCGGCGCCGACGATGGCGATCCTCAACTCGGGTTGAAGGAGGCGGCGACCGAGCGCCGCTGGATCTTGCCGGTCGCGGTCCGCGGGATCTCCTCGACGATGAAGAGCCGCCTCGGCACCTTGTAGTCGGCCAGCCGCTCCCGGGCGAAGGAGAGCAGCTCCTTCTCCGACACCGGCTCCCTCAATACCACGGCGGCGACGACCTCCTCACCCCAGGTGGGGTGGGGCGAACCGAAGGCGACCGCCTCCGCGACGGCGGGATGCTGGAGCAGCACCTCGTCGATCTCGCGGGGAGCGATCTTCTCGCCGCCGCGGTTGATCATCTCCTTCAGCCGCCCGACCAGGGAGAGGTAGCCGTCCGCGTCCTGGACGCCCTGGTCGCCGGTCCGGAACCAGCCCTCGGTGAAGGAGGCCGCGTTGGCCGCCGGGTTGTTGAGGTAGCCGTCGATCACGTTCGGGCCCTGGATGACGATCTCGCCCACCGCGCCCTGCCGGAGGAGTGAGCCGCTGTCGTCCATGATCCCGATCCGCACCCCGGTGCCGAGGCCGACCGTGCCCGGCCGGCGGTCCGCCGGCGGGAGTGGATTGGAGGCCATCTGGTGCGACGCCTCGGTCATCCCGTAGGCCTCCAGCACCGGCGCGCCGAAGCGCTCCTCGAGCTGGCGCATCGTCTCCGGCGAAAGCGCCGACGAGCTGGAGCGGATGAAACGAAGCCCGGCCGCGCCCTCCGGCCGCTCGCCGCGGTGGCGGAGCAGCAGCATCTGGTGGATTGTCGGCACGGCCGAGTACCAGGTGGCCCCGTGCTCCTTCGCCGCCGGCCAGAAGCCGTGAGGGTCGAAGCGCGGCGGGACCACCACCGTTCCGCCCGTCCGCAGCGTGGCCATGGTCGACGCCATCAACCCATGGATGTGGAAGAGCGGCATGACGCAGAGCGCCACGTCTCCGGCTCCGAGGCCGTAGGTCGCCGCGATGTTGTCGATCGAGGCGACCAGGTTGCGGTGCCGGAGCGGCACCAGCTTGGGCCGGCTGGTGGTGCCGCTGGTGTGAAGGACCAGGGCCACGTCGTCGGAGCCGGCGGGCGCCGCCGAGCGAGAGGGGTCCGCCGGTCCGCCCCCCTCGAGGACGACCTGACCATGGTGGTCGAGGTGGGCTTCGAGCAGGAGTGCCGAGTCGGGCAGGGCCCGGCGCGCCGCCTCGCC
>DIZV01000131.1 GCA_002427995.1 Chloroflexi bacterium UBA6019 | reverse complement strand
TCGACTCCCGCTCTCGGCACCAACTTTCGGAATCGGATCGAGACCCGGCGCCACGCCTCACAGCGGATTGGCGTGAGGTTTCGCGGTGGCTACGAGGCTGTGTCGATGAGGGCGGCGAGGGGATCGTCCGCCGAGGTCACCTCCCAGACGCGCTTGGCCTTTCCCGTCTCCTGCCGCAGCAGCTCTCCCGGCTCGCCGACCAGGACGCCGACCCGCAGCCGCAGGCGTTCCTTCAGCCCCGCCGCCAGGCTTTGCAGCAGTTCCGCCCGCTCGTCCGGACCGACCGGGGCCGCCAGCTCGGCGCGCACCACCAACTCGAGAAGCGCGTCGCGGCGGTCAAGGATGATCTGGTAGTGGCCGCTCACCCGGCGGTCGTCGAGCAGCACCGCCTCGATCTCGCTCGGATAGACGTTGATGCCGCGGATCACCAGCATGTCATCGACACGGCCGGAGAGGCGCGCGATCCGGCGCGAGGTGCGCCCGCAGGCGCAGGGCCCGGCGACGAAGCTGGTGACGTCCCCGGTCCGGTAGCGGATCACCGGCAGCGCCTCCTTGGTCAGAGTCGTCAGCACCAGCTCGCCGGGCATGCCTGGCGGCACCGGCTCGCCGCGCTCATCCAGCACCTCGGGGTAAAAGTGGTCGTCGAAGATGTGCAGCGAGCCGCGGCTCTCCCGGCATTCCGCCGCCACACCCGGCCCCATGACCTCAGTCAGGCCGTAGATGTCGTGCGCCTCGAGGCCCTCCCAGGCCTGCTCCAGCTTGCTCCGGAAGGCTTCTGACCAGGGCTCGGCACCGAAGACGCCGTAGCGGAGCTTCTTCTGGATCCGTTCCTTCAGACCGTCAGCCTCCGCGCGCTCGGCCAGCAGCAGCGCAAAGGACGGCGTGCAGGCGAGTCCGTCGGCGCCCAGGTCGGCCATCAGCTGGACCTGCAGGCCGGGGTTGCCGCCCGATGCCGGCACCACCGTCGCACCCAGCCGCTCCCCGCCGAAATGGACTCCGAGCCCACCGGTGAAGAGCCCGTAGCCATAGGCGATATGGAGGACGTCCTCCCGCCGCCCCCCGGAGGCAACGATGGCGCGCGCGTTCAGCACGGCAAAGAGGTCGATGTCGGCCGCCGTGTAGGCCACGACCGTGGGCTTGCCGCGGGTGCCGGAGGAGGCGTGCACGCGAACGGTGTCGGCAAGGGGCACCGCCAGCATCCCGAAGGGGAAGTTATCGCGGAGCTCGGCCTTGATCGTCAAGGGCAGCCGCTGCAGGTCCTCGATGCTGCCGATCGAGCCTGGCTCGAGGCCGGCCAGCTTCGCCGCCCAATAGGGCGAGTGCGACGCCTTCAGCCGGCTGATCAGCGCCGCCAGGCGCTCGCCCTGAAGCGCACGGAGCCGCTTCGGGTCCATGGCCTCGAGCTCGGGTTGGAACATCGTGCTGGTCATCGTGCTCATAACCTTGACCCTTCCTCCAGAAACCGTCCTGCGTTGCAGTCCGCCGCGACCGACCGGACCGCGAGTTCAGCGAAATCCGCCGCGACGCCGTCAGCATCCAGGTCGCCGCCGGGGCGATACCAGCGGGCCACCCAGTTGCACATGCCGAGAAGTGCCAGGCTGGTCAACTCCACGCTGACCGGCCGGAATTCGCTCGCCGCGATGCCCTCACTCAGGATCCGTCGGAAGCTCCGCTCGTACTCGTCGCGGCTGGCGAGATGGGCGTTGAGGTAGGTCGGCTCCAGGAAGCGGCCCTCCTCCACGAAGCAGGCCACGTTGTCGAGGTCGCGGACCAGCTCCACCACGTGCGCGGTCACCGCCTGCCGGAGCCGTTCCACCGCCGGCAGGTCGGCATCGGCGATCCGCTGCATCGTCGGGGTCGTCCGCTCGACGGTCTGCTGGACGATCGCGAAGAGCATCGCCTGCTTGCTCGGGAAGTGGTTGTAGAGGCTCGACTTGGCGAGGCCAGCCGCCGCGGCGATCTCGCGCATTCCGGTGCCGGCGAAGCCCTGCCGCCGGAAGAGCCCGGCGGCGACCTCGAGGATCCGCTGCCGGCTGCCGGCCTCCTCAGCCAACGACCGCCTCCGCTGCCGCGAGGCGAAGGCCGGCGTCGAGCGCCGCCAGGTTGAGCGCTCGCAGGCCCTCCGGCACGCGGGCGGCGACTGCCTCCTGCAGCGCTTGGAAGGGGACTGGCCGAACCAGCTGCCAGAGGGCGCCCAGCGCCACGACGTTGGCGGCCAGCCGGGCACCGGTAGCGGCCGCGGCGGCGGCGATGGGGAGGCGATGCACGATCCAGGGCCCGTCGATCGGGGTGACCGCGTCGCCGTCGACCAGAAGCAAACCCCCGGGCACCAGCTCGCCGACGTAGGCGGAGCAGGCGGCGTCGGTGAGCGCGACCAGCACGTCCAGCGCCTCCGCGCGCGGGAAGGCGATCTCACCCTCGGCCAGGATCACGTCCGACCGGCTCGCGCCCCCGCGGGACTGAGTCCCATAGGCCTGCGACTGGGTGGCGTTGAGCCCGCCCAGGATTGCAGCCTCAGCCAGCAGGACACCGGCCAGCCCGACGCCCTGCCCGCCCGAACCCGCGATGCGGACCCGGAGATCGCTAGCCACGGTGGAGCACCCCCTGCGGGAGCCCCGGCCGCGGCACGGCCGCGGGCAGATGTCCGACGAACGCCTTGTGGGCCAGGATGCCGCTGATCTTCGCGTCGCGGCCGCGCATCGCGGTCAGCATCGCGGGCCCCTCGCCGAGATCGTTGTAGCGGCCGTAGTAGACGGGGCAGTCGCTGATCAGCTCGACGAAGCTGAACCCGTGGTGGGTGATGGCCTCGGCGACGATCTCAGCGACGACCGGCGGCTCGTAGAGGGTGGTCCGGGCGACGAAGGTCGCGCCCGCCGCCTCGAGCAGCCGGCAGGCGTCGAAGGCCGGCTCCTGGTTGCCTGTCGGGGCCGTGCTGGCCCGGCCGCCGGTCGGCGTGGTGGGGGCCACCTGGCCGCCGGTCATCCCGTAGACCGAGTTGTTGAAGAGCAGGCAGGTCCGGTCCACGTTCCGGCGGGCGGCGTTGGATCAAGTGGTTGCCGCCGATGGCCAGCCCGTCCCCATCC
>DIZV01000062.1 GCA_002427995.1 Chloroflexi bacterium UBA6019 | reverse complement strand
TGGCCGTTGGTGAAGGGGTCGAAGGTGGCCGGGTAGAGGGCCAGGCTCACTGCGGCTCACTCATCTCGGCGCGAAGGATTGTAAGGCGCGTCGCGCCGTAGGCCTTGTCCCGCTGGACCCGGAGCCGCTCCAGCGCGGGCGCCCGCTCCTTCGCGGACGACTCCACCACCACGGTGCCGGTGGCGACCTTGTCGAGGGCGGCGAGCACCTCGCCCAGGACCGGGTCCAGGTAGGGCGGGTCGAGGAAGACGATGTCGGCCCTCCCCACCTCGGCCGGGTGCAGCTCCACCCAGCGCGCGGCCTCCGCCTGGACCACCGCGACGCCCGGCAGGAGCCCGAGCGCAGCCAGGTTTCGCTTCAGCACCGCGATCACGCGGTGGTCGTTCTCGACGAAGGTCGCGTGCGCGGCGCCGCGGCTCAGCGCCTCGATCCCGAGCGCGCCCGAGCCGGCGAAGAGGTCGATGACGCGGGTGCCCGCGAGCTCGGCCGCGAGGATGTTGAAGACCGCCTCTTTGACCACGCCCTGGCTCGGTCGCACCCCTTTGGGGGTGAGCAGCCGGCGGCCACCGAGCTCGCCGCCGTGAATTCGCAGGTTGCCGGGGGTCAAAGGCCGGGTGGCCGGCGGCCCCTCCAGGGCAGCGCCGACTCCAGTTGGCCGGCGAGGGCGAGGAGGGTATGCTCGCCGCGCGGTGGTCCGACCAGCTGGACGCCGATCGGCAGGCCGGTGCTCGACATCCCGAGCGGGAGGCTGATCGCGGGCTGACCGGTGCAGTTGTAGGGGTAGGTGAAGGAGAGCCAGTCGAGGTACTCCTCGTGCGCGGACTCGAGCTTGGCGCCGAGGGTGCCGAGCCGGGGTGCGGTGGCGGTGAGGGTCGGGGTGAGAAGGATGTCGTGGGTGTCCCAGAAGGCGACCACGCGGCGGCTGTGCTCGCGGATCAGCGCCACCGCCCGGACGTAGTCGGCGGCCGAGAGCTGGTTGCCGGCCGCGATCGACGCGGTGTTGAGCGGGTCGAGGTCGGCGCCGGGCGGCAGTGGCAGGCTCGCCATGCCGGCCGCGACGACGACCAGCATCTGGTCGCGGAACCCGGTGGTGTCGGGCCCTTCCTCGACCACCCGGTGGCCGAGGGCGGCGACCGCCTCTGCCGCCGCCGCCGTGGCGGAGACGACCTCGGGGTCGACGGGAGCGGAGGCCCCGGTAGTGAACGCGACCCGCAGGGGCGACGGCCGGCGTTCCGGATCCGGCTCTGCCCAGTAGGGGTCGCCCGGCAGGTGGCCGGCGACCGCAGCCAGGGCGGCTTCCACGTCAGCGACCGTCCGGGCGATGACGCCGTCAGTGGCGAGGCCCGCCCAGCCCTCGCCGAAGAGGGGACCGGACGAGATCACGCCTCGAGTCGGCTTCAGCCCGACGACACCGCAGCACGCCGCCGGGATGCGCACCGAGCCGCCGCCATCCGAGCCCTGGGCGAAGGCGCAGAGGCCGGCGGCGACCGCGCCCGCGGCACCGCCGCTGGAGCCCCCGGTCGTGTGCTCGCGGTTCCACGGATTGCGCGCCGGGCCGAAGAGGCCGTATTCGGTCACCGGCCGGGTGCCGAACTCGGATGTGTTGGTCTTGCCCAGGATCGGGCAGCCGGCCTCGCGGAGTCGCGCCACCACGTAGGAGTCGTAGGGCAGCTCGAGCCCGGCCAGCGCGCGTGACCCGAAGGTGGTCGGGTGGCCGGCCAGGCTGACAAGGTCTTTGATCGAGACCGGCACCCCGGCGAGAGGGCCGCCGGCGCCGCTGCGGGCCATCTCGAGCGCCAGCTCGGCCGTGACCAGCACGTAATGGTTGAGGGCCGGGTTGAGGCGCTCGATCCGCTCCAGGTAGAGGCGGGTCAGGTCGTCCGAACCGTAGTCGCCGCGGCGACTTGCCGCGGCGTGGTCAAGGGCGGACGCGAAGGCGTCCATCGCCGGTGACCTTGCCGATCCGGGTGGCCGCTGGGCAGCTTGCCTGGAAGGCGGCGGCGCTGGCGGGCGGGATCGCCATCAGCAGCCCGCCGCTGGTCTGGGCGTCCGCCAGCAGCAGCTGCTCGACCTCGGGCAGCCCGCCCCAGTCGACGGCACCCGCCAGGGAGGCGTGGTTGCGATGGCTGCCGGCCGGGAAGAGGTCGCGGGCCGCCAGCTCGCGCACCCCCTCGAGATAGGGCACCGCGCCCGCTTCGATCTCGGCGCCGACCCCGAAGTTGCGAAGGTGGCCGAGGAGGCCGAAGCCGGTGACGTCGGTGGCGGCCGTGACGCCTGCCGCCAGCATCGCCAGCGAAGCCTCGCGGTTGAGCTGCGTCATGCTCTCGACCGCGGCCGCGGCGAGCGCCTCCGGGCAGAGGCCGCGCTTGATCGCGGTCGCCACCAGCCCGGTGCCGAGCGGCTTGCTGAGGAAGAGCACGTCGCCCGGCCGCGCCCCGTGGCCCGTCACGACGCGGTCGGGGTGGACCTCGCCCGTGATCGCATAGCCGAACTTGGGCTCGGTGTCATCGACCGAGTGCCCCCCGACGACCGGGACGCCGGCCTCCGCCAGCTTGGCGGCTCCACCCGCCACGATCCGGGCCAGCATCCCGGTGTCGAGGCGGTCCCGGGGGAAGCCGAGGATGCTGAGCGCGAAGAGAGGCGTCGCACCCATCGCGTAGACGTCGCTGAGCGAGTTGGCGGCGGCGATCGCGCCGTAGGCGTGGGGGTCGTCGACGATGGGCGTGAAGAAGTCGACCGTGGCGACCAGCGCCCGGTCGGGGGCGATCCGGTAGACCGCAGCGTCATCCCCCGTGCCGGCACCGACCAGCACGTTGGGGTCGGTCAGCGGCGGGAGCGCCTCAAGGACCTGCCCAAGCTCCACCGGGCTGAGCTTGCAGGCTCAACCCGCGCCGTGGCTGTACTCGGTCAGGCGTTGCCGGTCGATCGGGGACATGGCCAGATCCTAGCTGCCTCCCCGGCTTCAACTCATCGCCATCCGGTCGAGCAGGCGCTCGACGGCGGCCGCCAGCGCCGGATTGCGATCGAGGTCGGGATCAGCCGCGACCAGCTTGGCCGCCTCCTCGCGGGCCTCGTCCACCAATGTCGGGTTGCGCAGTTGCTCCATTGCGAGGTCGGAGACGCCGTGCTGGCGGCTGCCGATCAGCTCGCCCGCTCCTCTCAGCTCAAGGTCCTGCTCAGCCAGCCGGAAGCCGTTGTGTTCGCGCGCGACGAGGTTCAGCCGGAAACGAGCCGTCTCGCTTGGCTCGTCGGCCAGGAGCAGGCAGTGAGAGCGGTGCGCACCCCTCCCCACCCGGCCTCGAAACTGATGCAGCTGAGCAAGGCCGAAGCGGTCGGCGCCCTCGATCAGCATCACGGTCGCGTTGGGCACGTCGACCCCGACCTCGACGACCGGCGTCGCGACCAGCACGTCGCTCTCGCCCGCGGCAAAGCTCCGCATGACCTGGTCCTTGTCCTTCAGCTTGCCGTGGACGAGCGCCAGGCGAAGATCGGGAAAGACTTCGCTGCGGAGCCGCTCGAACTCGATCGTCGCGGCCTTTGCCTCCAGCTTCTCGGACTCCTCGATGAGAGGACAGATGACGAACGCCTGGCGCCCGGCCGCCACCTCCTGGCGCACCAATCGATAGGCCTCCTCGCGCTCCTCCGGCCAGATGACAGTGGTCGCGACCGGCGCCCGACCGGGTGGCAGCTCGCCGATCTCCGACACTTTCATCTCGCCGTAGATCGTGAGCACCAGGGTCCGCGGGATGGGCGTCGCCGTCATCGCCAGGAAGTGGGGCCGGCCGCTGCCCTTGGAGCGAAGCAGCTCGCGCTGGCGGGTGCCGAAACGATGCTGCTCGTCCACCACCGCGAGGCCGAGGTTCGGGATCTGGACCTTCTCCTCGATCAGGGCGTGGGTGCCGACCAGGAGCGCGGTCTGGCCGGACGCCACCGCCATCGTGACGCGCCTCCGCTCCGCCGCCGGCAGGCCGCTGACGAGGAGGTCCACCCGGAGGTCGGGAAAGCTCTCTTCGAGGTAGGAGCGGAACTTCAGCAGGTGCTGGCGGGCCAGGATCTCGGTCGGCGCCATGACGATCGACTGGAGGCCCGCGGCGTGCGTCATCGCGACCGCCGCGGCGGCGACCGCGGTCTTCCCCGAGCCCACCTCGCCGTTCAGGAGACGGTTCATGGGAACCGGTTTTTCGAGATCCTGGAAGACCTCCCAGGTCGCCCTGCGCTGGGCGTTGGTGAGCTCGAAACCGACTCCCGCCTTGAACTGGTCGATCACCGCCTGGACGTAGGGAACCGGAGTCGCCGGCTCGCTCTCGAGCTTGCGGCGGTGCTGAAGGAAGTAGATCTGGAGCGCGAGGAGGTCGGTGAAAACCATCCGGTTGCGCGCTCTCCGCCACTGCTCCTCGGTCTGCGGCCGGTGGCCCTCGCGGATCGCCTCGGCGATGCCCGGCAGCCGATTCCGAAGTCGAGTCTCGGGCGGCAGCGGGTCATCCAGTTCGCCGGCGAGGTGGAGCAGCGATTCGACCAGGTCGCCGATCTTCTTGTTCGTGATCCCCTCGCTCAGCCGGTACCTCGGCATCAGGCCACCGACCCGCTGCGGACCGCCCGGGCCGGCGACGCGCTCGTGGAGAGGATTGCGCATCTCCCAGGAAGCGCCGTAACCGCTGAGCTTGGCCTCACCCGCCACGGCGATCCGGTCGCCCTCGTGCAGCTGCTTGGCGATCCAGGGCATCCGGAACCACACGATCTTGAGACGGCCGCCCGCATCGTCGCTGAGCGTCGCCTCGGTCAGCGCCAGATGCTTGTACCTCGTCTTCCTGGCGCCGATCGAGGTGAGGGTGCCGATGACCGTCGCCTTGCCGTCCGCCTGGAGGTCGCTGATCGGGAGCGGGGCGCCGAACGTCTCGAGGTTGGCGGGTAGGTTGAGCAGGAGGTCACGCACGGTCCGAAGCCCGAGCTTTTCGAGGGCCTTGAGCTCTGCCGGTTTGACCTTCGGCAGCTCATCCAAGCGGGTGTCGAGGGAGGCCACCGGCCGCAGTATAGGATTCGGATCTTGGCCTCCCAACCTCCCTTTACGCGCGTCCAGGTCAAGGTCGACATCGTCCACGGGGTCGAGGTCGCGGACCCCTATCGCTGGCTCGAGGAGACGAGGGCGCCGGAGGTCTCGGAGTGGGTCGCCGAGCAGCGCCGCCACGCCCGGGCGGTGCTCGACGGCTACCCCGGAAGGGCAGCGCTGGAGAGCCGCCTGGAGGCCGTGCTGGGCGGTGGGATGCTGGGTCCGAGCGTGCCCCGCGGAAGCCGGCGCTTCTTCGCCCGCCGCGACGCCGGCAAGGACCAGGCGGCGCTCCACGTGGCCGAGGCGGGAGGCGAGCGGATCCTGCTCGACCCGGCCGCCCTGACGGGCGACTCGACCGGGGCGCTCGACTGGTTCTACCCCTCCTCCGACGGCGAGCTGGTGGCGGCGGGGATCTCCACCGGAGGCGAGGAGCGCTCGGTCCTCCATCTCCTGCGGACGGCGGACGGCGGCCTGCTGGCGGACCGGATCGAGGACTGTCCCTGGGGCCAGGTCGAGTTCGAGCCGGGCGGCACCGGCTTCCTCTACACCGTGTTCCCGAAGGGAGCCTTCTACGGCCAGCACGTCCGCCGGCACCGGATCGGCCGGCCGGTGGCGGAGGACCCGGTCGTCTTCCGACCGGCGGACCCGACCGAGTCGCCGGAGCCGGCCGCGGGCGGTCCCGGCGGCCGCTGGGTGGCCATCAACGTCAACCGGGGCTGGGGCGAGAGCTCGCTCTGGCTGGCGGAATCCGGCGGCGACTTCGCGGAGGTATTCCGGGGCGAGGGCGAGAGCCTCCGGGCCTGGTTCAGCGGCGAGCGGCTGCTCGCGCTGACCAACGCCGGGGCGCCCAACTGGCGCCTGGTCGAGATTGATCCCGAGCAGCCCGGCCGGGAGAGCTGGCGCGACCTCGTGGCCGAGACCGAGCACGTGCTGCTGGAGGTCGAGGCGAGCTCCGACCGGCTCCTGGTCCACCACCTCGTCGATGCCTGCTCCTGGGTCTCGGTTCACAACCTGCGGGGCGAGTTCGAGGGCATCGTCGACCTGCCTCCGCTGGCGACCGTCACCGGCCTCGGCGCCCACCCCTCCGCGACCGAGGTCTTCCTGACCGTGGAGACCTTCACGCGGCCCGCCTTCGTGCTCGGGGTGGACCCGGCGACGGGCCGCTTCACCCCGCTCGGCGGGCTCGAGCCGCCCGCCGGTTTCGAGGTCGCGGCGCACCCGGTCCGGCAGCTCCGGTTCAGCTCCGCCGACGGCACCCCCTCGCTGCTCTTCCTGGTCGGTCGCGCCGAGGGCGACGGGCCCACGCTGCTGACCGGTTACGGCGGGTTCAACGTCTCCCGCACCCCAATCTGGACCCCGGCCGCCGTGCCCTTCCTGGAGGCCGGCGGCCTGCTCGCGGTCGCCGTCCTCCGGGGAGGCGGCGAATACGGCGAGCGCTGGCACCGGGCGGGGATGCTGGAGTCCAAGCAGAACGTTTTCGACGACTTCGCCGCGGCCGCGCAGGCGCTGATCGCCGGGGGCTTCTGCACGCCCTCGACCCTGGGCATGCTGGGCCGCAGCAACGGCGGCCTGCTGGTCGGCGCGGCGCTGACCCAGCGGCCCGAGCTCTTCGGCGCCGCCGTCTGCCAGGTGCCGCTGCTGGACATGGTCCGCTACGAGCGCTTCCGGATCGCCGAGCTCTGGAACCGCGAGTACGGGAGCGCGGCCGACCCGGACGCGTTCGGCTGGCTGCACGCCTACTCGCCCTACCACCACGTCCGCGCGGGGACGAGGTATCCCCCGCTTCTCCTGCTGACCGGCGAGGACGACGCGCGGGTCGACCCCAGCCATGCCTTCAAGTTCGCCGCGTTGATGCAGGCGGCGAACCCGGGTGGGCTGACCCTGCTCCGGGTCGCGGAGCGCGCCGGCCACGGCCAGGGCAAGCCGGTCAGCCAGCTGGTGCCCGAGGAGGCCGACATCTGGGCCTTCCTGCTCGAGCACCTCCGGTGAGCGAGGAGCGCTCCTACCGCGCCCTGCTGGCGGTCCCGTCCTTCCCCCGCGCGGTGGCGGGCGCCCAGCTCGGGCGGATCGCGGGGCAGATGGGTGCGATCGCGATGGTGCTCTTCGTGCTGACCCGTTACCACTCCCCCGCCCTCGCGGGCCTGGTGGCCTTCCTCAGCATCTTCCCCGGCACCCTCGTCTCGCCGCTGGCCGGGGCGCTGCTCGACCGGCACGGCCGCAAGCGGCTGATCATCGCGGACTTCCTCTTCGCCTGCTTCACGCTGGTCCTGATCGGCGTCCTCTCGCTGCTCCATGCGCTGCCGGTGCCGCTGCTGCTGCTGATCACCGCCCTCTCCTCGCTCACCGCGCCGCTGGGCAACGTCGGGCTCCGAACGCTCTACCCGATCCTGGTCCCCCGCCACCTCTGGGAGCGGATGAACGCGGTCGACAGCAACGGCTACATCGTCGCCTCGCTGATCGGGCCGCCGCTGGCGGGTGTCATCGTCGGCCTGGCCGGGGGTGAATGGGCGATCATCGCCACCGGCGTGGTGATCGGGATCGGCGCCGTCATCCTGGCCGGGCTGAAGGACCCCGAGACCAACACCGCGACCAGCGGCAGCCTCCTCCGTGATTCCTGGGACGGCCTGCGCTACGTGCTCCGCAACGCCACCCTGCGGGGCCTGGCGGCGTCGATCTCGATCGCCAACCTCGGCAACGGCATGCTCTTCATCGCGCTGCCGGTGCTGGTCCTCCAGCGCTTCCACCAGGGACCGGCCACGGTCGGCCTCCTCTTCGCCGTGTCGGGGGCGGCCGGGCTCTTCACCACCACCTTCTTCGGGCGGATCCGGACCGAGGGCAGGGAGCGGGCGATGCTGTCCTGGCCGCAGATGGCGCTCGCGCTGCCGATCGCGATGATCGCGCTGGCGCCGAACCTCTACGTCGTCGCCGCCGCGCTGGCCATCTTCGGGCTGCTGGTGGGGCCGGTCGACATCGCGCTCTTCACGATCCGGCAGCGGCGCACCGACCCGGCCTGGATGGGGCGCGCCTTCGCGGTCTCGATGTCGCTCAACTTCTCGGGGGTGCCGATCGGCAGCGCGCTGGCGGGCCCGCTGGTGGGCCGGTCGCTGAGCGGGACCATCTACCTGGCGGCGGCCCTGGTCGTGGTCGCCGGCGTCATGCCGCTGCTCCTGATTCCCCGGACGGGGGACGTCGCGGGGGGGGCAGCTGCAGCAGCACCACCGAGCCCAGCACCAGGGCCGCTCCAATCACCTGCAGCGGGCCGAAGCGGTCCCCCAGGAGGGCAAACGCCAGGGT
>DIZV01000181.1:8260-9556 GCA_002427995.1 Chloroflexi bacterium UBA6019 | reverse complement strand
GTCTCCATCGACGCCGCCTCCTACCTCGTCTCGGCCCTGTCGCTCTGGCTGATCAAGAAGCCGGAGCCGGAGCCAAAGCCGGGCAGCGCGACCGGCAAGACGGGCTTCTGGCACGAGATGTGGGAGGGAGTCCAGGTCGTGATCGGGAACCCGACCCTCTGGAAGATCGCCGGCTGCACCGCCACCTGGAACCTCGGCAGCAACATGGCGTTCGCGGTCGAGCTGATCTTTCTCTACCGGTACCTCCACCTCTCACCGGCGGTGGTCGGCATCGTCTTCGCCGTCGGCGCCGTGGGCAGCCTGCTCGGGGCGATTGCCTCCGGGCCGGTCGTCGCCCGGCTCGGGGTCGGCCTGACCCTGCTGCTAAGCGTCCTCTCGGGCGGTCTCCTGATGGCGACCGTGCTTGCCGCTTACACGAACGCCGCGGTCTTCCTGAGCGTCCTCTTCTTTTTCGAATTTCTCCTCGGAGCGCCGTACAACATCACCCAGGTCAGCCTCCGCCAGGCGATCACCCCCGACCGGCTTCAGGGCCGCATGAACGCGACCATGCGGACGATCGTCTGGGGGACGATCCCGATCGGCTCTCTTCTCGGCGGCATCCTTGCCAGCGTCATCGGGGTGGTGCCGACGATCGTCCTCGGCGGCTTCATCGCGATGCTCTCAGCGGGCTGGATCCTCGCCGGTCCGATCCGGATCCAGGTCCAGCCCGAGCCGGTCAGCTAGCCCCGGCGCGCGCTGCTAGAGACCGAGCGCCTTCCGGATGGTGGCGAGGTGGCCGGCCACGTGGCGATGGCCGATTCTGGCGTAGGCCTCGACCGTCAGGTCGCGGCCCGCGCCCCGATGGTGAGCAGTGCCGGCCAGCTGCTCGTCGGTGAGAGTGGCGATCCGCTCGGCAAGCCGCGCCGCGTTGGCCTCAAGGAGCGCGATCGTCATCTCCCGTTCGACGTCGTGGTAGGTCGTGGCATGCTCCGCGTTCTCGAGGTCGATGTTCTCCAGGGTCACCGTCACCTCGCGCCCGGTGAGGGCAGTCTCCAGCCACTCCAGCGAATAGAGGTGCCCGTGCGCCACGTGGTGGGCGACGACGGCGACGGTGCGGTCGTCGCCCTCGTCGTTGCAGAGCGCCCGCCATTGCTCATCGGAGCAGCCGCGGACGACCTGGACCAGCTCCAGGTTGATCGCCTCGATCGACGCCGCCAGCTCCCGCGCCCGCTCAGAACCCACCGCGGCCACCTAGGACGGCTCCCGGACATAGGCGATCGTGCCGCGCGCCTCCGCCACCACCTCACCATCCTGGGT
>DIZV01000181.1:0-8059 GCA_002427995.1 Chloroflexi bacterium UBA6019 | reverse complement strand
GATCGTCGCCGGTAGAGCAGGTAGAGCCCGGCCAGGACCACGATCCCGACAGCGTAGGGCAGGAAGAGGAACACGCCACCCCGGCCCGCGGCACCGAGCCTGCCCTCGGGCAACGGGCGCTGCGTGGTGCCGGGGTGGTCGGCGACCAGGAGCAGGTGGCCCTCGATGTGGGCCGGGTCACTCGCCCGCCCGATCCGCCGGGCGCCCGAGCAGGTTCCGTCGGCCGCGCAGTGGACGGCGATGGTGGCGCCGCCGCCCTCCCCCGCCACCAGCAGGTCCCCCTCGGCAACCCCCTGGTCCCGCAGCTCGGCCGCGCTCAGGCGGAGCAGGGTGTCGGTGCCCGGGTGAGCGTTACCGGCGGTCGCGCGATCGGCGAGGTACGCCCACCCGCCGCCGAGAAAGCCGGGCGGCACGAACCCGGCCGACTCGGCGCCGATGTCAGGGCCGATCGGCGGGCCGGTGCGGGCGACGACCTGGGTCGTACCCTCCGCCGTGACGGCGATGATGTTGCCGCTCAGCTCGTCGGGAACCACCAGGTCTCCCCCGTAGGCGCCGAAGGTGGGCGGCGCGACCGCCATGCCACCCTCCATCCGCGGCGCAGAGGTGGTGACCGGGCTGACCCGACCACGGCAGTCGATCGCATCGACCGCGGTGGCGCCGGAATGCGGCCCGATCACCAAGAGCCGGTTGCCGAAACGGCCGGACCGGTCGAAGGCGATCCCGCTCAGCGTGTCGACACCCGCGATCGGCGCCAACGTGCGGGTCAGCCCGCTGGTCAGGTCCTCGGCCAGTACGGCCGGGGGCGCCGCCGGCTTGAGCAGGTACACCGTGTGCTCCGGGAAGGAGCATCCGGCTCCCCTCACCGGGAGGCCGGAGGAGAGGGCGATATAGGCCTCGGCGCCGGCGGTCGGGGAGTACCCGGTGCCCATCGGCGACAGTCCACCCGCCGGGCTCAGCTCGAAGAGCCCGCGCCCGGTGGCCATCAGCAGCGTCCCATCGGGCAGCGGGCCGGCGACGTCGAAGACCCCGGCAACCGGCTGCCATTGCTCCCAGGCCAGCTCTCCCTTGGCCGCCGCCGAGACGGGTGAGAGGAGCATGGCCGCGAGCAGCGCGGCACCGAGCCGGGGCAGGATCGGCCCAGTCTAGGGCGAGGCGCTGGGGGAGGGCACCCTGGTCGGCGTCGGCGTCGGCGAGGGCAGGCTGGTCGGCGTCGCGGTCGGCGTCGGCGAGGGAGCCGGCGTCGGCGACGGCGACGCCGAGGGCGAGGGTGTGGGGGATGGAGACGCCGATGGCGAGGGAGAGGGCTGGGCGCCGGCGCAGCTCAGGTGCTCGGTCCCGGGCAGGAAGATGTCCTGCGTGCCGTCGCAGGCCTTGGCGTCGACGAGGCCGTCCGGCCGCTTGATGAACCCCGTGTACTCGGCCGGCAGCCCATTGACGAAGTACCGCATGGTGGTGTCTCCGACCAGCTCGCCATAGGCATTGATGCTGCCCCCGGCCGCGTTGGCCTTGGTGTTGCCGACCCAGGTCCCGGCCACGATCTTGGCGTTGTAGGCGAGGATCCAGGCGTCCCGGGTCTGGTTGCTGGTGGCTCCGGTGGTTCCGGTCTTGGTGGCCATCTGCTTGTTCCACCCGAGGTGCCACTGATTCTGGTAATCCTTGAGGATGTCGGTGACGAGGTAGGCCTCCGCCGCCGACATCACGATCTGCTTCCCGTCCTGGCTGCCCGGCTTGGTCTCGCTGAGCAGGTTGCCCCGGGTATCAGTGATCCGGGTGATCGACATCAGCGGCTCTTTGGTGCCCTGGTTGGCGAAGGTCGCGAAGCCCTGGACGTGGTCGTAGAGGGTCACGTCGCTGCCGCCGATGGCGGTGTTCGGAACCGGGGCCAGGTTGCTGTTGATCCCCGCCGCGTGGGCGAAGTTGACGACGTTGGTCATCCCCTCCTTGACGCCCGTCTCGACCGCGGGCACGTTGCGGGAGAGAAGCAGCGCCTTGCGGGCGGTGATCTTGCCCATGAACTTGCCGTCGAAGTCCTTCGGCTGGTAATTCCCGTCGAAGGTCTGCGGGGAGTCGTCGACGATGCTGCCGGGCGCGAGTTTGCGATCCTTGAAGGCGGACTCGTAGACGTAGGGTTTGAACGACGACCCGGGCTGCCGGGCGTCGAGGACGACGTCGTACTGGCCACCGATCTGCTGGTTGTAATAGTCGGCCGAGCCGACCCACGCCAGCACCTCGCCGGTGTCCGGCTTGACGGCCAGGAAGTCGGAGTTGTTGACGTCGCGCGAGGCCAGGTCCCCGACCCCGCGCTTGACGGACTGGTCGGCAAGCTGCTGGAGGTCCAGGTCGAGCGTCGTGTAGATGTTGAACCCGCCCTGCTGGACGGCGGCGGAGCCGTAATCCTTCTCCAGCCGTCCAATGACGTAGTCGACGAAATGGGGCGCCTTCGACTGGCGGGCGGCACTGTTGTACTTCAGCTCGCCCTTGATGTCCTCCGCCTCTGCCGTCTTCTCGGCGGCGGGGCTCAGGGCCCCGGTCGCGACCATGCCCCTGAGGACATAGAGCTGGCGGTCCCGGGCGAGGTCGAAATGAGTTTCCGGGTCATAGGCGACCGGCGCCTGGATGAGTCCCGCGAGAAAGGCCGCCTGGGCCGGAGTCAGGTCCTTCGGATCCTTGCTGAAGTAGGTCTGGCTGGCGGCGCCGAGGCCGTAGGCATTGTGCCCGTAGTAGATCCGGTTCAGGTACATCTCGAGGACCTGGTCCTTCGAGTAGCGGGCTTCGAGCCCGGTCGCCAGGACCGCCTCCTGGATCTTGCGGAAGATTGAGCGCTGCGGCGTCAGAAGCTGGATCTTGATCAGCTGCTGGGTGATCGTGCTGCCGCCCTGCTGGACATGCCCTGAGGTCAGGTCGACGATGGCGGCACGAAGCGTCGAGACCCAGTTGATGGCGCCCTCGTGGTAGAAGTTGCGGTCCTCGGCCGCGAGCATGGCCTTGGGGCCGTAAACGCCCATCTCCCTCAGCGTCAGGACCTTGTGGTACTGCCCCTGCGGGTTGCGCTGCTCGATCTCACGGCCCTTGCGGTCAAAGACGGTGATCGTGCTGGCGAGCACATCCTGCTTGCCCGGGTCGGGCAGGTCGCGGAGGGTGTAGGCGACGTAGACGGTGCCCAGCACGCCCAGAACCAGGGCTGCGATCGCCGCCTTCAGCCAATGGGCAGCGATCAGCTCCCGCAGGCTGAAGCGTTCCGGTGCCGAAGCCCGCTCCTTCAATCGCCCTCTCCTCCGCCGCCATCACCACCCCCGCCACCCTTGCCGTGGTCCTTGCCACCGCCGCCACCGCCGGCTCCCGCGGAGCAGCTGGGCAGGTTCTCGGTGCCGGGGAGCAGGGGATCGCCGGTCTTCTTGCTCTGAACCAGGCCTGCCGGCACCGGGTACCAGTCCCGGTAGTTGGCGGGCAGCCCGTTCACGAACTCTGCCGCCAGGGTGTCCGCGACCGCTTCCCCATAGGAGGTGATCGTCCCGCCCTGGCCGTTCGGTCCGGTGTGGCCGACCCAGGTGCCGACCACGATGTCAGGGTTGTAGGCCATCACCCAGGCGTCTGTGGGCTGCTGGATCGACGCGCCTGTCGTCCCTGTCTTGGACGCCATCTGGCGGTTCCAGGGAAAGTTCCAGGTCTTCTGATAGTCCTTCAGCACGTAGGTCATCAGGTAGGCCTGGGCGGGAGTCAGGACCTGGCTCGTTCCGGATCGCTGGTGAAGGTCGTTGCTGAGGATCGTGGTGCCGCTCCGGTCGACCACGCGGGTGACGCCCGTCAAGGGCACCTTGAGGCCGCTGTTGGCGAAGACCTGGTAACCCTGGACGTGGTCGAACATGGTGACCGCGCTGCCGCCGATCGCCGTTTGCAGAGAGGGCTCGAGCTTGTCCCGGATTCCCATCCGGGAGGCGAGGTCGATGATCGGTCCCATCCCGACCTTGTTGGCGGTTTCCACCGCGGGGATGTTCCGCGAGCGATCGAGCGCGGTCTTGAGGCAGAGGGGCCCCTGGTACCGGTTGTCGTAGTCCATCGGGGTGTACCCGCCGAAGCTCTGCGGGGTGTCGTTGACGGTCGAGTCGACGGTGAACCTGCCGGAGAGCAGCGCCGCCTCGTAGACGTAAGGCTTGAAGCTCGATCCCGGCTGCCGGGGCGAGGTGATGACGTCGTATTGGCCACCGATGGCGGCGTTCTGGAAGTCGGCGGACCCGACCCAGGCCAGGATCTCGCCGGTGCCCGGTCGAACGGCGAGCAGCATGCCGTTGTTGACGCCCGACCCGGCCAATTTGGCGACGCCGTCGGCGACCGACTGCTCGGCCGCCTTCTGGATACCGGGATCGATCGTTGTGTAGACGGAGAGGCCGCCCTGGTGGACGGTGGCCGAGCCCAGCTGGCCCTCCAGCCCGGCGATGACGTAGTCGACGAAATGGGGCGCGCTCGTCGCCCGGTAGGAGAGGTTGAAGTGGAGCTCTTTGGAAACGTCCTCGGCCTCCGCCTTCTTCGCCTCGTCGGCGCTGATCACCTGGGTCGCGACCATCCCGTTGAGGACGTACAGCTCACGGGCCCGGGCGCTCTCGTAGCGGAGGAAGGGGTCGTAACCGGAGGGCGCCTGGAGCAGGCCGGCCAGGAAGGCGGCCTGGGCGACGGTCAGCTCGGATGGCTTCTTGCCGGCACCGAAGTAGGTCTGCACGGCGGAGCCGATCCCGTAGGCGCCGTGGCCGTAGTAGACCCGGTTCAGGTACAGCTCGAGGATCTGGCTCTTCGTGTAGCGATGCTCGAGCGAGTAGGCGAGCAGCAGTTCCTGGGCCTTGCGCGAGATGGTCTTCTCAGATCCGAGGAGCTCGATCTTCACCAGCTGCTGGGTGATCGTGCTGCCGCCCTGCGCTGCCCTGGCCGAGGTGATGTCGATGAACAGCGCCCGGGCAACCGCGGCCGGGTCGACGGCGCCGTGCCGGTAGAACTCGCGGTCTTCCGCGGCGAGGGTTGCGGCCGGGGCCAGGCGCCCCATCTCACCCAGCTTGAGGATGACGTGGTAGTGGCCTTCCGGGTCCCGCTCCCCGAGCACTTTGCCGTTGCGGTCGTAGACCACGATCGACTTCGCCAGCGCCGATACGTTGGCCGGGTCGGGCAGCGTCTGCAGCTCGGCGTCGATCCAGCCGAGGGTGGCCGCGAGGAGGGCCGCGATCACCACCAGAGCGATCACAGCTGCCCAGCGCCCATCGATCCCGGTACCGGTGCCGGGGATGGCTCCCGAGCCGCCCAGCCGGTGCCGGGAAGGCCGTGAATTCACCATAGCGGCACCAGCAAAAACTGATAGCGCACACGCATATGTTATCTACTTGCACAATGCCGGTGGACCGAGTCGACCCCGGAATCTGCGCCGGCTGCCAGCACGGGCGGCGGGTCGATGGTACCCGCTCAACCTTCTGGCTCTGCCAGCTGTCCGCCTCCGACCCTTCCTTTCCGCGCTACCCAGCCCTGCCCGTGAGGCAGTGCCGCGGGTTCAGACCGTCGGCGGCCCGAGACCGCCACCCGCCACCGGATCGGCCTCCCCCGGACCCGGCCAGGGAGGGCTCGTGAAGCAGGCGAAGCGGAGCTCGGCAGTGGGTCCGGCCGCGAACTGAAAGGCCCATCCGGTCGGGATCCGGAGCGAGTCCCCCTGCTGCACCTCGATCGTCTCGCCCGGGCCGCCGCCCGGCGGGCAGCGCCAGACCCGGCCGGGGCCGGCGATCACATACCAGATCTCCTCCACCGTCCGGTGCCGAACCGCTCGGGAGACCGCCCCCGCGGCGAGGTGCACCTCGACCAGGCTCGCGCGTTCGCCGTCGCCGACCCGGAAGTAGATCTCCGAGCCATCCGGGGCGGTCGCGTCGGGGGCCATCCCGCCCGATCCTAGTGCAGTGAGCTAGCTTCCGGGGTGTTCGTTGGACGGCGGGACGGGGTAGGTCTGCTCGGTGAAGATGACGTACCTCTGGGTGGCAAACGAGCCCGCCCAGGTCGGCCAGCAGGTGGTCAGCGTCAGGTGGCGGCCGGGCCCCTGGACGAGGATCGTCCGATCGCTCGGCTGGACGATGCGGCTCCCGGTTACGGCGTACTTGAAGGTGCCATAGCGCGTCTCGAGGTCGATCTCGTCCCCCTTGGTGAGCCGGGGGAAGCTGATCCAGTAGACGTTGTGAGCCGCGACGCCGACCATCCCTGACTGCCCCGGCCAGGGCGTTCCGGGGTAGTGACCGGGACCGCTGTAGAGGATGGTGGAGTCGACGCCCTCGCGGACCGCGGCGTAGTAGCCGAGGCCGGGCACTCGGATCGCGAAATCGACACCGTCGATCGGTTGCGTGAGGTTAGGAGCGGGCTGGTCAACCGGGCTCGGCGGTGGTGCCGACTGGGCGATTTGATGCCGCCAGCCGTCGGTCAACTGCTGCTGCTGGACGACGCCCCCCGCCATCCCGAACCCGAAGCCGGCGATGAGTGCGGCGCCCGCCACGAGGCACACGAGGGAAATCGCTCGCAGAACGCGATCGGCCCGGTGGCGCGGGGACCGCCCCGCCGCCACCGGGGTCCCGACCCGGCTCCCTCTCTCGATCGCCACGACCGCCGGATCTAGAGGACCGTGTTGCGGCGACGCGCCAGGTACACCCCGGCTCCGATGACGACCAGGAAGAGACCGAGCACCAGGTAAAAGAGCGGAGTACCGGTCTCAGCCAGGACCGCGCCCTGAGCCGTGGCCACAGCGCCCTCCAAAGCGCCGACGACACCACCTGCCGTCGCGCTTGCTGCGCTCACCGCGCCGTTACCGGTGGCGGTCGCGGAGCTGACGGCCCCGGTTCCCCCCGCCGCCCCTGAGCCGGAGCCGGGAGTGGGCGAAGGGCTGACCGCCGTCCCGCCGACCGAACCGCTGGGCGTCGGGCTCGGCGTAGGGGTGGGGGATGAAGTCGGGGCGGAGGTGGGAGTCGGCGTCGGCGTCGGCGTCGGCGTCGAATCGACCGTCCCGCCCCCCGGCTTGCCGGCGGTGTCGCAATCGATCCAGAAGACCTTCTGCTTCACCGGGTCCTGCGCGACCTGGATCTTGAAATGTCCCCCGGTGCCGAAGACCGAGACCGGGATGACGGCGATCTCCTGCGGATCGGCGGCGCCTTTGCTGTAGGTCCACCCTGCCGTGTAGATCGCGTTCTGGCTGCCGGTGGGCGGCCAGGCGTAGACGGTGAACTGGTTGGGCTCCGCCGAGGTCGGGTCGGCCATCTTGGCGGCGAAGACGCCGACGTTGGCGCAGGGCAGATGCGGGTCGTTCTCATGACCCGGGCCGGCCGCCGTGACCCCGATTGTCTGCGTGGTTGCGGTGTCGACCCAGATGTCGCCCGCGTTGGGATCGCCGGCAAGGGCTGCCGATGCGCCGAAGAGGACGGCACCCAGGCCAATGACGGAGCCTGTGAGAATGGTTTTACGGTCGATCATCGCGTGCGAGCTCCCCACAATACTGGAAAAGACGATTACCTGCTAATTACACTATCACATCTTCCGCTATCAATAGGAGGTGTAATTGCCCTAATATTGTTAGCGTTGCTATAACATCAGGCGGGATGGCTCCCTGGCGGGACCCGAAGCAAGGAGAAAAGTCGATGGGACCTGTTGAGGAAGAGCACCGGGTGCCGGCCGACCGCGAGCCCGTCGTTGACCCGCTCGTCGACCCCGCAGCCGCGCCCTCCAGGCCGGGTCAGTCGGTTGGCGAGGAGCATTACGCCAGCCCCGCAGGCGTTGGCGGCTACGACCCGAGGATCGAGCGAGTGATCTGGTTCGTCGTCGCCGTGGTCTGCTCGATGATCGCCATCCGCTTTTTCATGAAGCTCCTGGGCGCGTCCCTGCAGTCCGATTTCGTGCGCTTCGTCTACGGCGTCAGCGGGCCCTTCGTCGGTCCCTTCCACGGGATCTTCCCCGCGACCGGCTCGGGCAACAACGTGCTCGAGCCCGAGTCGCTGATCGCGATGGCGATCTACCTGCTGATCGGATGGGGGATCGTCGCGCTGGTCCGGATCATCGG
>DIZV01000126.1:5178-9024 GCA_002427995.1 Chloroflexi bacterium UBA6019 | reverse complement strand
CCCGTCGAGGGCGGCGAGCAGGCTCCCGAGCTTGGCCATCGCCCCGCCGCGGAGTGGCAGCGAGCCATGGCCACCGGGACCGCGCAGGGTCACCAGGAGCTGGCAGCCGCGCTTCTCGGAGACCATGATCGGGTAGAAGCGGACACCGCCGACGAGGTTGCTGTAACCGCCGCCCTCACCGATCGTATGGCGGACGCCGGCGAACAGCTCGGGGTGGTTGTCGGTGAGCCAGGCGGCGCCCTCCCCTCCGCCCGCCTCCTCGTCGGCGAGGACCACGAGCAGCACGTCGCCGGGAAGCTTCACGCGCTCGCGCTTCGCCCGGAGGAACGCGGAGACCATCATCGCGACCCCGTTCTTCATGTCGAGCGCGCCCCGACCCCAGATCCAGCCGTCAACCAACTCGCCGCCGAAGGGCGGGCGGCTCCACCGCTGGTTCACCGTGGTGACGACGTCGACGTGGCCCTGCAGGACCAGCCCCGGGCCGGGGCCGCCGGGAAGCCGAGCCACGAGGTTGGGACGCTCGGGTCGGGCGCCGTACACCTGCCATTCGACTCCCTCGGCGCTGAGCAGCGCGCCGATCCGCTCGACGCAGGCCCGCTCGTTTCCAGGCGGGTTGGTGGTGTCGAAGCGGATCAGCTCCTGGAGCAGCTCGGCGGGCGTCATCGGCCGGCCAGGAACCGCTCGGCGCGGAAGAGCGCGGCAATGCTCGCCGCGTGCTGGATGGTGCCACCGGCGGCGAGGTCCAGGGCCTCGGCGAGCGGGAGCTCGCGCAGCACCATGTCCTGCTCATAGGCTTCGGGCCGGCGCTCGACGCGGGTGAGCTCGCGGGCGAGGTAGAGATGGAAGCGCATGGTGGAGAGGGCGGTGGCCCGGGCCGTGCCGAGCGAGTCCCAGCGCGCCGCCTCGAGGCCGGCCTCCTCGACCAGCTCCCGCCGCGCGGTGGCGTCGGGGTCCTCGCCCTCCTCCCGCGTTCCCGCCGGGAGTTCCCACGCGGCTTCGTTCCAGGAGTGGCGCCACTGGCGGACGAGAAAGATCGTCGACTGCTCGGTCAGGGAGACGATCACCGCGGCGTCGGGCTGCTCGAGCACCCCGTAGCTCTGCTCGGTGCCATCTGGCCAGACGACGTCGTCCGCCCTCATGGCGTACCGGTGGTGGGCGGCCAGCGGCCGGCTGCCGACCTGCTGGAAGGGCCTCCCCGTCACCGCTGCCCCATCGCGGCCACGGCTGCGACCGCGGCCGCCACCTTGCGCGGGTCGACCGCGGAGTAATCCATCGGCGAGACCTCCCCCTCGAACCGGGCCATCTCCGCCAGCAGCTCGGGGTGCTCGGGGATGAAGTTGGTCGTCAGCCGGCCGGAACGGAAGTCGGGGCTGGCGAGGATCGCCCGATGGTAGGGGATGGTCGTGGCCGGGCCGATGAGTACGAACTCGCGCAGCGCCCGCTGGGCCCGGGCGATCGCCTCCGCGCGGTCGGCGCCGTGGACGATCAGCTTGGCGACCAGCGAGTCGTAGTTGGCGGGCACCTCACTGCCCGGCCCGTAGCCGCTGTCGACCCGGACGCCGGGACCGGCCGGCGCGACCCAGCGCTGGATCTTGCGGGGGTTGGGCATGAAGTTGCGGGCCGGGTTCTCGGCGTTGATCCGCATCTCGATCGCGTGGCCGGAGAAGGTGACCTCGTCCTGCTCGAAGGAGAGCCGTTGGCCGGCGGCGACCTTGATCTGCTCTTTCACCAGGTCGATGCCGGTGACGTACTCGGTCACCGGGTGCTCGACCTGCAGCCGCGCGTTGACCTCCAGGAAGTAGAACTCGCCCTCGCTGAAGATGAACTCGACGGTACCGGCGTTCTGGTACCCCGCCGCCTGGCAGGCGGCGACCGCCGCGTCGCCCATCCGGCGCCGGATCTCGGGCGTGACCGCGGGCGAGGGCGACTCCTCCAGGATCTTCTGGTGGCGGCGCTGAATCGAGCACTCGCGCTCGCCCAGGTGGACCACGTTGCCGTGCTGGTCGCCGATGACCTGGATCTCCACGTGGCGAGGGCTCCGCACGTACTTCTCGAGGTAGACGGTGGCGTCGCCAAAGGCGGAGCGGGCGGCGTTGGCCGCGCTTTCGATCGCCGGGACCAGGTCCTCTTCCTTCTCGACCACCTTCATGCCGATCCCACCGCCGCCGCCGGAGGGCTTGATGATCACCGGCAGCCCGATCTCCAGCGCGGCTCGGCGGGCGAGGGCGGGATCGTCGATGGCGCCGGTGCCGGGCGTCGTCGGCACCCCGTTCCGGCGGGCCAGCTCACGCGCGCCGAGCTTGTCGCCGAGTAGGTGCATGGCACTCGCCGGCGGGCCGATGAAGGCGATCCCCGCCGCCGCGCACGCTTCCGGGAAGGCGGGCCGCTCGCTCAGGAATCCGTAGCCGGGGTGAATCGCCTCCGCTCCCGAGTCTCGCGCCGCCTTCAGGATCCGGTCGAGGTCGAGGTAGGAGTCGGCCGGCGCGGCGCCGCCGATGTGGATCGCCTCGCCCGCGTAGCGGGTGTGGATGGCCTGCCGGTCAGCGTCGGAGTAGACCGCGACGGTGCTGATGCCGAGCTCGTGGCAGGCGCGCATGACGCGGATCGCAATCTCCCCCCGGTTGGCGACGAGGACCTTGCGGAAAAGCTTGCGCTTCATTTCCGGTAGTGCTCGTTGACGGCGGTCAGCTCCTCGTCGCCGTGCTCGTCGACGACCTCGGCGAACGCCTGCCTGACAGCCTCCACGATCGGCATCGGGTACTCCGGCCCGTCGAACAGAGCGCGGGCCAGGTCGACGTCCTTGAGCATGTCGCGGAGCGCGAAGGTCACCGGTGCGTAGGGGCCGCCGAGGTAGCCCGACTTGCGAGTCTCCAGGTAGGGCGCGTGCCGGCTGACCCACTCGAACGCCTCCTCGGGGCTGAGCCCGACTCGGACGCCGGCCTCGACCATCTCGGCGCCCGCCGCGGCGGTGATGGCGAGCATGGTGTTGTTCATCAGCTTCATCGCCGCGGCGCGGCGGTAGCTGCCGACATGGCGGACCTCGCCGAGAGCGGCGAAGATCGGCCTCGCCCGCTCGAGGGCAGCAGCCGGCCCGCCCGCGAGAAAGAGCGCCTTACCGGCCTCCAGCACTCGGGGAGGCGCGATCACGGGCGCCGCCAGCAGGCGGTGGAAGCGGCTGCCGAGCTGCTCCGGCACCTCCGGCCCCGCCGTGCTCATCTCCAGGTAGACACGGTCGCCGCGAGGGTCGAGCTGGGCGTAGACGTCCAGCACCGCCTCCGGGCCGGTGAGGATCGTCAGCGCGACCTCGGCCTCCTCGACCGCCGCGGCAGGCGACGTGAACACGTCCCCCACGCCGACCTCCTCAGCGCGCGCTCGGGTCCGGTTCCAGAGGTTGACGGCGAACCCCTGTCCGGCGAGCCGCCGAGCGGCGGCCGCCCCCATCTTCCCGGTGCCGAGGACTGCTACCCGCAACTGGTCGAGTCCACTAGCCGATGTTCACCAGGGCCTGGTTGGGGCCGACCACCTCGCCCTCCTTGACGTGGACCGCCTTCACCTTCCCGCTGACGGTGGAGACGATGTCGTTCTGCATCTTCATCGCCTCCAGCACCGCGACGACGTCGCCCAGCTTCACCTCGTCGCCGACCTTTACGGGCACTTTGACGATCAGCCCCTGCATCGGCGCCACCACGGTGCCGGGACCGCCCAGGGCGGGTTTCGGCGGCGGTGCCGCGCCCGCGCCGGCGGGACCGGCACCGGGTGCGAGCGGCGCGACCGACATCCCCGCCCCGGTGACGCGGACGGTGAACACCTCACCGTCGACATCGACCTGGAACTCGGCCGCCGGGA
>DIZV01000126.1:4460-4999 GCA_002427995.1 Chloroflexi bacterium UBA6019 | reverse complement strand
GCCGTGCGCTCGGCCAGCTCGCCCTTGAGGAAGCTGAGCGTGAGCGAGGGAAAGAGCAGGTACATCAGGACGTTGTCGTCGTTGGTCGGGAAACCGGCCTTCTTGAGCTCGGCCCGGGCCGTCGCGACCTGCGGCTTGAGAAGGTCCGCGGGCCGGATGGTGATCGGTTCCTCCCGGCCGAGGACCAGCTGGCGGATGGCTGGATCGGCGGGAACCGGCGGCCGTCCGTAGAGCCCCTGCAGGTAGTCCTTCAGCTCCTTGGTGACCGTGGCGTAGCGTTCGCCGCCGACGACGTTGAGGACGGCCTGGCTGGCCACCATCTGGCGGAGCGGTGAGACGAGGGGAGGGTAGCCGAGCTCCTCGCGGACCCGGCGGCTCTCCGCCAGCGTCTCCTGCAGGCGATCCTCCGCGTTGTGCTGGCGGAGCGACTGCACGATCTCGTCGAGCATCAGGCCGGGGACCTGGTACCAGAGGATGTCGGCGTCGACCCGCTCGGCCGACGAGTAATGCTCGGACAGCTTGTTGGTGATCGCGCCGAG
>DIZV01000126.1:2569-4285 GCA_002427995.1 Chloroflexi bacterium UBA6019 | reverse complement strand
TCGAGGATGTCGGCCCCGGCCTCGACGGCGGCCATGTACGCCATCGGCGCCATCCCGCTCGAGCAGTGCGAGTGCACCGCGATCGGTCCCCGCGTGAACACCTGCTTGACGGCGGCGATCAGCTCCCAGGTGGTTTGGGGGCTGAGCAGCCCGGAGGTGTCCTTGATGACCAGGGAGTCGCAGCCCAGCTTCTGCAGGCCCTTGGCGAGCGAGCACCAGAGCTCCAGGTTGTGAGCCGGGCTGATCGCGTAGCAGAGTGCGCCCTGCACCTTCCGCTTCGCCTTTTTCGCAGCGCCGATCGCCGCCTCCATGTTGCGCAGGTCGTTGAGAGGGTCGAAGATCCGGAAGATGTCCACGCCGCATTCGGCGGCATGGGTCACGAAAAGCTCGACCGCATCATCGGCGAAGTTGCGGTTGCCGACGAGGTTCTGGCCCCGGATCAGCGCCTGGATCGGCGTCTTTGGGGCCGCCTGCTTCAGCTCCCGCAGGTAATCCCACGGGTTCTCGCCGTTGCGGCGGATCTCAGTCTCAAAGGTGGCCCCGCCGAAGGCCTCCATGGAGTAGAAGCCGACCTTGTCCATCTTGGCGGCGAGCCGGACTATGTCGACGCCCCGCAGTCGCCCCGAGATGAGCGATTGGTGGGCATCCCGAAACGTCGTGTCGGTGAGGCGCAGCCGGGGACGCGGTCGCGTCTTCGCCGTCACCGGCCGGCCAGGGTGCGCCGCATGTCGCGATGCTTCTCGGCCAGGTTCGGATCCAGCAGGGCAAGGATGCGGGCGGCGAGCCACGCGGCGTTCTTGGCCCCGGCGGTGCCGATCGCGACCGTCGCCACCGGGATGCCGGCCGGCATCTGGACGATGCTGTAGAGGGAGTCCTGGCCACCCAGGTACTCGGTCGGAACCGGGACGCCGATGACCGGCAGGTCGGTCCAGGCGGCCACGACGCCGGGAAGGTGGGCGGCTCCACCGGCCGCCGCGATGACAACCTTGATGCCGCGCCCAGCGGCGCTCGATGCCCATTCCCGGACTCCCTCCGGGTCGCGGTGGGCGGAGCAGATCTTGACCTCGTGCTCGATCCCGAAGGCCTCCAGCTGGCTGGTACAGCTCTCCATCAGCGGGAGGTCGGATTTGCTGCCGAGGATCACGCCGACGTCAGGCAATGCTCGATGCCTCCAAGGCTATGTCGCGACGGTGAAAAGCTCCGTTGAATCGTACCCGCCCGATCGTGGCGAGGACTGCCGCGCGGGCCTCGACCACGGTGTCGCCGAGTGCGGCCAGCGTGAGCACCCGGCCACCCGAGGTGACCAGCCCCTGGCCGGGGACGTAGCGCGTGCCGGCATGGAAGACGAGGATGCCGGGTGAGATGGTGGCCAGCCCGTCGATCGGGAACCCGGTCTCGTACGACTCCGGGTAGCCGCCGGAAGCCACCACGACACCGACGCAGGGCCGCGGATCCCAATCCAGCTCGCCCACCGGCGACAGGTCGCCTCGCGCCGCCTCCAGGAGAAGCCGCACCGCGTCGCTGCGAAGCCGCGGCAGGACGACCTGCGCCTCGGGATCGCCGAAGCGCGCGTTGAACTCCAGGACGCGGATGCCCTCCGGCGTGAGCATCAGCCCGGCGTAGAGCACGCCGCGGTAGTCGACACCCTCCTCCGCCAGTTGGCGGACGGCGGGCTCGAGCACCCTCGCGACCGCGTCAGCGACGAGCTCGCGCGGG
>DIZV01000126.1:0-2431 GCA_002427995.1 Chloroflexi bacterium UBA6019 | reverse complement strand
CGCACGCTTGAAGTCGCGGGCCGCGGCGAGAGCTATGACTCGCCGGCCGTCCGTCACCGCCATCAGCGAGACCTCCGGACCCGTGAGCCGTTCTTCGACGACGATCGTCGCGCCGGCGCGGCCGTGGGCGTGGTCGACCAGCATCGCGTCGATGGCACTCTCCGCCTGCTCCGGCGAGGCACAGACGACGACGCCTTTGCCGAGGGCCAGGCCGTCCGCCTTGACGACGACCCGACCCTCGCGGGAGCGAGCCCAGTCCTTCGCCGGGGCCGGCTCGGTGAAGATTCCGAAGTCGGCGGTGGGGATCCCCGCCCGGCGCATCAGCTCCTTCGCGTAGGACTTGCTGCTCTCGATCCGGCCGCCGTCGCGGCCGGGCCCGAAGACGGGGATGCCCTCCTGCCGGAGCGCATCGCCGACGCCGGCCGCCACCGCGGACTCGGGCCCCAGGATGGCCAGCCCGATCTTCTCCCGCTTGGCGAACTTGACCAGGTTGGCAACATCGTCAGCCGGGATCTGGATGTTCTTGGCCATCCCGCCGGTCCCGCCGTTGCCGGGGGTGCAGTAGACCCGGTCGGTGAGCACCGACTGCATGCACTTCCACGCCAGCACGTGCTCGCGCGCACCCGATCCGACGACCAGAATTCGCATCTTGGATTCAGAGCGTATCGGGTTCGGCCTTCACTCCCATTCGATGGTTCCCGGCGGTTTCGAGGTGATGTCGAAGACGACCCGGTTGACGCCGTTCACCTCGTTGGTGATCCGGTTCGAGATCCGGGCCAGGACCTCGTAGGGGATCCGCGCCCAGTCGGCCGTCATTGCGTCGTCAGAGGTGACGACGCGCACCGCGACCACGTTCGAGTAGGTCCGGTAGTCGCCCTGCACTCCGACCGTCTCGAGCGGGGTCAACACGGCGAAGGACTGCCAGACCTGCCGGTAGAGCCCGTTCTTCTTGATCTCGTCGACGACCACCCAATCGGCCTCCCGGAGGATCGCGAGCCGCTCCTCGGTGACCTCGCCCAGGCAGCGGATGGCGAGCCCGGGTCCCGGGAACGGTTGCCGCCAGACCATGTCGTCCGGCATCCCGAGCTCTGCGCCGACAGCGCGCACCTCGTCCTTGAAAAGGTGGCGGAGCGGCTCGATCAGCTTGAAGCGGAGGCCGGGCGGCAGGCCGCCGACGTTGTGGTGGGTCTTGATCTTGACCGCGCTCGCGGCCGTATCGGGAGCGGTGGACTCGATCACATCCGGGTAGAGGGTCCCCTGCGCCAGGAAGTCGATCTCGCCGATGGCCTTCGCCTCGATCTCGAAGACCTCGATGAAGACCCGTCCCACCGTCCGCCGCTTCTCCTCCGGGTCGGTGATGCCCCGCAGCGCGCTCAGGAACCGCTCGCCTGCGTCGACGTAGCGGATGTTCAGGTCGAGGTCGCGGTGCATGACCTCGAGGACGCGCTCCGCCTCCTCCTTGCGGAGCAGCCCGTTGTTGACGAAGACGCACGTCAGCTGGTCGCCGATGGCGCGGTCGACGAGGGTCGCTGCGACGGCGCTGTCGACCCCGCCCGAGAGCGCGCAGAGCACCCGGCCGCCTCCGACCATGGAACGGATCGTCTCCACCGCCTCGGCGATGTAGGAGCCGGCGGTCCAGGTCGGCGTCAGCCCGCTGACCCGGTAGAGAAAGTTGCGCAGGATGTCGCGACCATGCGGCGTGTGAACGACCTCGGGGTGGAACTGGATGCCCATGATCCCGGCATCGTTGGAGAAGGCGGCGTAGCGGGAGTTGGCGCTGCGGGCGAGGCCCCGGAAGCCGGGCGGGATCTTGGGGATGTGATCCCCGTGGCTCATCCAGACCGGCATCTCGGCCGGCAGCCCGGCGAAGAGCCCTTCGGCGTCTTCGACCTCGAGCATGGCGGGGCCGAACTCCCGGAGCGGGCCCGGCTCAACCTCACCCCCGAGGTGGTGGGCGATCAGCTGCATCCCGTAGCAGATGCCGAGCACCGGGATCCCGGCCTTCAGGGCCGCGGGATCGACCTGGGGGGCCTCGGGCTCGTAAACGCTGGCGGGACCGCCGGAGAGGATCAGTGCGGAAGGGCTCTTCTTGGCCAGCTCCGACCAGGGGGTGGTGCCCGGCACCAGCTCGCAGTAAACGCTCGCCTCCCGGACCCGGCGGGCGATCAGCTGGCTGTACTGCGAGCCGAAGTCGAGGATGAGGACGGTCGCGCGCGTTGGCGGGGCTTCTACCACCGGCAGGCTAGGCGCCCATGCCGACGTGCTGTGATCTCTGCTGGAGCTTCCCCTCGCTGGCGATCGCGGGCGCGATCACCAGTTCGACCTTCTGGAACTCCTCGATGTCCCCGGCGCCGCAGACGCCGAGGGCCGAGCGGAGCGCGCCGGAGAAGTTCTGGGTGCCGTCGTCGACGGTGGCGGGCCCGCGGAGGAT
>DIZV01000083.1:3147-8337 GCA_002427995.1 Chloroflexi bacterium UBA6019 | reverse complement strand
GCCGGCGGCGAAGAGCTGGCGGACGAGCTGTTCGTACCCACCCCCGAGCCTCCCTTCGAGGAGCTCTACTAAACCCCACATGACTTCAAAGGAAGGGAGCTGAGCTGAGATGACCATCTACCTCATCGCGATCGTCGCCGGCCTCGGCGTGATGGCGATCTTCTACGGCATCGCGCAGACACGGACCGCGACCGCCGACCTCCAGGCCCGGCTCGCCGAGTACGGGGTCGTCAACCCCGCGTCGGCAGCGGCGGCCGCGGCGCCGCCGGCCAACTTCCGGGAGCGGCTGGCCCGCATCTTCCAGCCGGCCGCCGACCGATTCGGCCGGGGTGACGTCAAGAAGGGCAAGGCGTCACTCCAGGACGAGCTGGCGAAGGCGGATCTCAAGCTCCGGACCTCGGAGTACATCGGGATCCAGATCGGTCTCACCATCCTGCTCTTCATGATCGGCTTCATCCGCTTTGGGTACGTCTACGGGATCATCCAGGCGACCGTGATGGGCGTAGCCGGCTACCTCCTCCCGGGCTTCTACGTGAAGTTTCGCCAGCGCCAGCGCCTCAAGGCGTTCAACAACCAGCTCGGCGATACGCTCCTGCTCCTCTCCAACGCGCTCAAGGCCGGCTACTCGTTTGCACAGGCGATCGACACCGTCTCCAAGAACGCCAGCCCGCCGATCGCCGAGGAGTTCGCCCGCTGCGTCCGGGAGATGAACCTCGGCGGCAGCGTCGAGGAGTCACTCGGCCACATGGTCAAGCGAATCGAGTCGGACGACCTCGACCTGATGGTCACCGCGGTGGCGATCCATCGTACGGTCGGCGGTAACCTGGCCGAGATCCTCGACAACATCGCCTTCACGATCCGCGAGCGGGTCCGCATCAAGGGCCAGATCTCGACGCTGACCGCGTCGGCCAGGTCCTCCGGCCAGCTGATCACCAGCCTCCCGATCGTCCTCGCGGTCTTCATGTACTTCGCGACACCGACCTACTTCAAGCCGATGACGGAGAGCGCGGTCGGCTGGATCATCATCGCGGTCGCGATTTTCATGATTTTCCTTGGCAACCTGGTGATGAGCCGCGTCACCGCGATCGAGGTCTGAGATTTAGATGAACCCGACTTACTTCCTCGCCCTCCTCGCGGCCGTCGGCATCTTCCTCGTCTTCTGGGGGATGTACACGACCCGCGGCCAGGCCGTCTCCGGCGACATGGTCCAGGACCGGCTCGCCGCCTTCAGCGGCCAGAAGCCGCTGACCCTCGACGAGGTCGAGCTCCAAAAGCCGTTCGAGGAGCGCTTCATCCGGCCGGTGATCGACCGCCTCGGCAAAGTACCTCGCCGAGCGGACACCCGAGAAGCAGCGGCAGGACATGCAGAACCGGCTGAACCTCGCCGGACGGCCGGGGAACCTTTCCCCCTCCGACTTCCAGGCCCTCCGCTATGGCGCCGCGGTCGTCCTCTTCGTGGTCGGGCTGCTGGTCGGCCTGCTCTTCCACAGCCCCGTGGCGATCGCGCTCTCGGCGCTGATGGGAGGGGTGATCGGCTTTTTCGCCCCCGGTTACTACATCAGCACCAAGGTCAGCGCGCGCCGGAAGGAGATCCAGCTCGGCCTCCCCGATGTGATGGACCTGCTCACGATCGCCGTCGAGGCGGGCCTCGGTTTCGATGCCGCCATCCAGCGCGTCACCGACAAGTTCGATAACGCCCTTGCCGACGAGTTCAAGACCGTGCTCCAGGAGGTGCGGCTCGGCCGTCCCCGCCTCGAGGCGCTCGACGAGATGGGCCGGCGGTGCGGGGTGGAGGACCTCCACAACTTCACCCAGGCTGTCATCCAGTCGGAGCAGATGGGCGTCGGCCTGGCCAAGATCCTCCGTCTGCAGTCGGAGGAGATGCGGCGAAAGCGCCGCCAGCGCGCCGAGGAGCTCGCCGCGCAGGCCTCGCTCAAGATGATGCTGCCGATGGTCGGCTGCATCTTCCCGACCCTCTGGCTGATCCTCCTCGGCCCGGCGGTGCTGATCATCATGAAGGTGAGGAACGGCGGCTGACGGTCTAGGTATCCGGACGAATGGGAAATCTCTTCCACCTCGCTGTCCCGTGGTGGGAGCTCGTCATCCGTTCGATCGGAATCTACCTCGTTCTGCTCCTCGGCCTGCGTATCTTCGGCAAGCGCGAGGTCGGCCAGTTCACGCTCTTCGACCTGGTCTTCGTGCTGCTGGTGGCGAACGCGGTCCAGCCCGCGATGACGGGGCCCGACGCGTCCCTCCTGGGCGGCGTGATCATCGTCTTCTCGCTGCTGGCGGCGAACTGGATCGTCGGCCGCCTCGACGACATCCCGGTCGTTCACCGGATCCTCACCTCGGCTCCGACAGTGCTGCTGAAGGACGGGGTCTTCGACCGCAAGGCGATGGCGAAGGAGGGAATCCTGGACGACGAGGTCGAGATGGCGGTTCGCGAGCATGGCCTGGTCGAGCTCAAGGAAATCAAGCTCGCGGTGCTCGAGTCCGACGGGTCGATCAGCATCATCGGCAAGGGGGAAAAGACACCCCGGCGCCGCCGGCGCGTGCGCTTCATCCGCCACTGACTTCAGGGCTGGTCGAGGAACTCCAGCGCACGCTCCTTGATCGCCCGGGACGGCACCGCCGTGGCGTGGTCGCGGCCCGGCACCTCGAAGTATTCGGCGGCGGGGATCAGTTCGGCCAGCCGGCGCGCATCCCGGGCAATCGGGTCCGCGCCGCCGACCGCAACCAGGACCGGGGTCTGGATCGCGGCCAGCTGCTCCTCGCCGAGCGGCGCGCTGCGCGAGGTGATGCAGCAGGCGAGCGCCTCCAGGTCGTTGCCCGGGACCGCGATCGCGAAGTTGTAGAAGAGGGTCGGAATCGGGCCCTTTTCAGCCACGTCGCCGCGCAGCCGGCGGGCGATCGACTCAGCGGCGCGGAAGGGGGTCGTGACGTTCATCCCGATCCCGCCCAACACGGCGCGGTGGATGTGCGCGGGGCGGGCGGCCAGGAATCGGAGACCGATCTGGCTGCCCATCGAGTAGCCGACGAAGTCGACCCGTTCCAGGCTGAGGTGCCGGATCAGGTTGGCGACGTCCGCGACCATGCGCGGCCCGTAGCCGTCGGGATCGTGCGGTTTCTCGCTTCGGCCGTGGCCGCGGGTGTCGAGGCCGATGACCCGCCGCCCGGCGCGGGTCAGCGTCTCGACCCAGCGGGATCCGACCCAGTTGACCTGGAAGTTGCTGCAGAAGCCGTGGACGAGGATGGTCGGCGCGCCCTCGGGCGGCCCCTCCAGGTAGTAGTGGATGCGGACGCCGTCGCTCTCGAAATCTGCCATCGCCTGCACGAGGGTACGATTTCGCCTCGGATGGCGAAGCTCGACCTCCAGCTGGTGCACGTCGCCTCTGGCCGGCTGCTGGCCGAGAAACTGGAGAAGCCGCGCACGTTCGTCGGCCGCGGGATCGGCCTGATGTTCCGGCGGGCTCTCCCCGCCGGCCAGGGGATGCTGATCGACCCCTGCAACGGGATCCACATGCTCTGCATGCGGTTTCCGATCGATGCCGTCTTCCTCGACCGGCTGGACCGCGTCAAGCGCGTCTACCGGCGGGTGCCGCCCTGGTACGGCGTGGTCTGGATCGTCTGGGGAGCGCACAAGGTGGTCGAGCTGCCGGCGGGGTCGCTCGACGGCCTCGAGCTCCCGGTGGGCGAGCAGCTGGAGTTCGCCCGCCCGCTGTCTTAACGGCGCCTCTTCTGCCTGCCGCTAGCGTCGAGCCGAGATGCTCGAAGCCTTTGTGGACCTGTTCCTCCCGCCGCGCTGCGGCGGCTGCGGCGCGCTGGGCGCTCTCTACTGCGCGGGCTGCCGCCGGCGGACCCGCCGGTTGGAGGAGCCGACCTGTGGCCGTTGCGGGGCCGAGGTCGAGCACGCCCGGGCCTCCTGTGGCTGCAAAGCGCGGATCCGGAGTCTGACCCGGCTCCGCTCGGCGGCGGCCTACGAGGGCCCGGTCGAGAAAGCGCTCCACCGCTTCAAGTACGAGGGCCGGCGACCGCTCCGGCGGCCCCTCGCGCTCCTCCTCGCCGAGCGGCTGGCCGTCGAGGGGCTCGCCGCCGAAGCCGTCACCTGGGTTCCCCTCCACCCGGCCCGGAAGCGGCGTCGCGGCTACAACCAGGCCGAGCTGTTGGGCCGCGAGCTGGCCCGCCTCTGCGGCCTCCCGGCCCTGGCGGGCCTGGTCCGGTTGCGGGACACGCCACCCCAGGTTGGCCTCGACCGCCTCCGCCGCCAGGCCAACGTGGCCGGCGCCTTCCACTGGGAGGGACCCGAACTGGGCCGGCGATCGTTAGTCCTGGTGGACGACGTCGCCACCACCGGCGCCACCCTCGACGCCTGCGCTGCCGCGCTCAAGGCAGCCGGCGCGGGTCCCGTGATCGGGTTCACGGTCGCCAGAGTCAAGTTATAGTGACCGCGCACTATTCCCAGGAGGGTTACATGGCAGTTCGCATCCCCGGAATCGACCTTCAGGAGTACTACGCCCAGCTCGGGCCGATCCAGCCCGTGATCGAAGACGACCGGGTGACCGAGGTGATGGTCAACGGGATCGACCACGTCTACGTCGAGATGGCGGGCAAGGTCGTTCTCACCGGAATCAAGTTCCAGGACGAGGATCAGCTCCTCAACGTCATCCAGTTCATCGTCCGCTCGGTTGGCCGCCGGATCGATGAGCGGACCCCGCTCGCCGACGCCCGCCTGGCCGACGGCTCCCGCGTCAACGCAGTTATCCGGCCGCTCGCCATCGACGGGCCGCTCCTGACGATCCGCAAGTTCGCCAAGGACCCGTTCCAGGTGGAGGACCTGATCCGTTTCGGCACCTGCACCGAAGTCGGCTTCGGCTTCATGAAGGCGGCCGTGCTGGCCAAGGCCAACATCGTCGTGTCGGGCGGCACGGGCACCGGCAAGACGACCTTTCTCAACGTTCTCTCCGGTTTCATCCCGCCGGAGGATCGGATCGTCACGATCGAGGACGCAGCCGAGCTGCAGCTCCACCAGGAGCACGTCTGCCGGATGGAGACGCGACCCAAGGACATCAACGGCGAGGGTGAGATCACCATCCAGCGGCTCGTCATCAACAGCCTCCGGATGAGGCCGGAGCGGATCGTCGTCGGCGAGTGCCGCGGTGGCGAGGCACTCGACATGCTGCAGGCCATGAA
>DIZV01000083.1:1297-3110 GCA_002427995.1 Chloroflexi bacterium UBA6019 | reverse complement strand
TGAACACCGGCCACGACGGCTCCATGACGACAGTCCACGCCAACACTCCGCGCGACGCGCTGGCCCGCCTCGAGACCCTGGTCCTGATGTCTGGCATCGACCTCCCGGTGAAGGCGATCCGGCAGCAGATCGCTGGCGCCATCAACATCTTCTGCCAGCTGAACCGGCTCCGCGACGGCTCCCGCCGGGTGAGCTCGATCACCGAGATCACCGGGATGGAGGGGGAGACGATCACGATGCAGGAGATCTTCGTTTTCGAATCCGAAGGCGCCGGGCCGGACGGCAAGATCATCGGACAGTTCAAGCCGACCGGGATCCGCCCCAAGATCCTCGACCGGATGTTCTCCATGGGTCTCCAACTGCCGGCCGAGATCCAATCCCTCTTCCCCGACCCCCGGATGATGGCGCAGCGATAGACGTGCAAGGGGGGACATTGTCCCCCCTTCCGGAACCCCCCTTCGCGGCGCCGCGTCTGGTGTCGATATTGACAAGTCGACGGCCGGGGTGAACCCGGCCTTGGCGCCGCGTTTGGGTCGAGGGCCAACCCGGGTCAGATCGTCTCCGGCCCTGCGCGGGCCTAGACTCAGGTCGGGTAGCCCCGTATAGGAGGCCGAACATGAAGGTTGTTATTCACGACCGGACCGAGGAGCTGGTGCCCCGGCTTCGCACCTACACCGAGCATCGGCTCGAGAAGCTCACCCGGCATTTCGACCGGGTGCTGGAGGCGGAGGTTCATTTCGACCCGGAGTCGAAGCGGGGCGTGGAGCACGAGAAGATAGTCAGGATCCTGGTCCACATGGACGGCCGCAAGACGCCGCTGCTGACGGCGGCCGAGGGCGGCCGTGACCTTCAGGCGGCCCTTGACCTGGCCCTCGAGAAGGTCGACCGGCAGGTTCTCAAGCTGAAGGGGAAGATCGTCGACCGCCACCGACCAAGAGCGGCCGAGAGCGAATCCAAGCAGCCAACGGCTACGGTTACCGACGGACCGGAACGGGTAATTACCAAGGTGAAGGCCGAGTCGGTCAGCCAGGCCACGGACGCGTTGGAAGTCAACGGGCACCTGTTCCACCTCTTCCTGGACGACGACACGGGTGACCTGAACGTGATCTACCGCCGCGGTGACGGGTCGGTCGCAATCATCGAACCAAAAATCAGCTAAGGCAAATCAGCTAAGGAGCGGGAACACTCAGTTGGCGTTCTTCTCAAGGCTGCTCGACCCCAACGAGCGCGAGGTCAAGCAGCACCTGGCGGTCGCTCGTGCCATCGCCGAGCTCGAGCCGGAGTTGGCGGCCCTCGACGAGGCGGGGCTTCGCGCGCGCTCTGACGAGCTGCGCGAGCGGGCCCGGGAGGAGGACCTCGACACGCTCCTGATCGAGGCTTTCGCGCTCACCCGGGAGGCTTCCCGGCGGACGATCGGGCTTCGCCATTTCGACGTCCAGATGGTGGGCGGCATCGTCCTCCACAAGGGGAAGATCGCCGAGATGAAGACGGGCGAAGGCAAGACGCTGGTCGCGAGCCTTCCCCTCTACCTGAACGGGTTGAGCGGCAAGGGCGCCCACCTGGTCACCGTCAACGACTACCTGGCCCGCCGCGACGCCGGTTGGATGGCGCCCGTCTACAGCCTGCTGGGGCTGTCCGTGGGCGTCATCAAGGCCGAACTCCGGGACGGCAGCGGCAACGTAACCGAGTCTGGCTCCTTCCTCTACGACCCCGCGTACCTCGACGAGGCGCACAGCGATCCCCGCCTGCAGCACTTCCGGCCGGTGAGTCGCGGCGAGGCCTACGCGGCCGACATCACCTATGGCACCAACAA
>DIZV01000083.1:725-1112 GCA_002427995.1 Chloroflexi bacterium UBA6019 | reverse complement strand
AACGAGTTCGGCTTCGACTACCTCCGCGACAACATGGCCCAGGACCTCGCGAACTGCGTCCAGCGCCCCCTCAACTTCGCCATCGTCGACGAGGTGGACTCGATCCTCATCGACGAGGCGCGCACGCCGTTGATCATCTCCGGCCAGGGCGAGGACTCGACCGACAAGTACTACGAGTACGCGCGCTACGCGGCCCGGCTCAAGGAGGAGGAGGATTTCACAGTCGACCTCAAGCACAAGTCCGCGTCCCTCACCGAGGAGGGCATCGCGAAGATGGAGCGCTGGGCCAAGATTCCCAACATCTACGACCTCGAGAACGTGGTCGAGGCGCACCAGATCAACCAGGCCCTGAAGGGGAAGGTGCTCTTCCTGCGCGACCGCGACTAC
>DIZV01000083.1:0-575 GCA_002427995.1 Chloroflexi bacterium UBA6019 | reverse complement strand
CCGGGCCGGCGCTGGTCGGACGGGCTCCACCAGGCGGTCGAGGCGAAGGAGGGGCTCAAGGTCCAGCAGGAGCAGAAGACGATGGCGACGATCACCCTCCAGAACTTCTTCCGTCTCTACGACCGGCTGGCGGGCATGACGGGCACCGCGGTCACCGAAGCCGAGGAGTTCCACAAGATCTACAAGCTCGAGGTCGTCAACATCCCGACCAACCGGCCGATGGTCCGCAATGACCAGCCGGACGTCATCTACAAGACCGAGGAGTCCAAGTTCCAGGCGGTCATCGACGAGGTCATCGAGATGAACGGCCAGGGCCGGCCGGTGCTGGTCGGCACGGTCTCGGTCGAGAAGTCGGAGCGCCTGGCCCGGATGCTCGAAAAGCGCGGGCTGGCCCACGCGGTGCTCAACGCCAAGCAGCACGAGCGCGAGGCCGCGATCGTCAAGGACGCCGGTCAGAAGAGCGCCGTGATGATCGCCACCAACATGGCGGGCCGCGGCACCGACATCGTTCTCGGCGAGGGCGTTCGGGAGGCGGGCGGCCTCCACATCATCGGCACCGAGCGGCACGAGTCGCG
>DIZV01000064.1:7854-8319 GCA_002427995.1 Chloroflexi bacterium UBA6019 | reverse complement strand
AGGTCGAACAGCTCGGGGTGGGCAGCCCGCTGCCGATAGACGTGCTCCAGCGAGGGCGAACCAGCCGCCGCCAGCAGGGCACAGAACCCGTCCCAGAGCGTTGGCTGGGCAAGCCGGCGCTCGAGCCGGGCCCGCTCGTCCCCCTGGGCCTCGAGTCGCTTCAGGTAGGCCGGATTCTTGAGGCCGGAGAGAAACTCGAGCTCGCGGAACTGGACCGATTGGAAACCGCTCGCGGGCGCCAGTTCGGAGCGGAAGGCGAGGAAGTCCTGGGGCGACATCGTCTCCAGCACGGCCACCTGCTCGACCAGGACGCGCTCGATCACCTGGGCGCGCCGGAGGCCGTGCCGGGCGGCGAAGGCCTCGCCGGCGAACATCGCGTCGCGCACGGCCTCGAGCTCGTGGAGGAGCACCTTGAACCAGAGCTCGTAAACCTGGTGGACGACGATGAACAGGAGCTCGTCGTGC
>DIZV01000064.1:1918-7765 GCA_002427995.1 Chloroflexi bacterium UBA6019 | reverse complement strand
GCCGTAGCTCAGGCGGCCACCCTCCTCGCCGAAGTTGGCGGTCACCCGGCCAGCCGCTCCGCGCGGAGCGCCGAACGCCGCACCTTGCCGGCGTCATCGCGCAGGTACTGGTCCGTCCGCTCGAAGCTGCGGGGCAGCTTGTAGGGTGCCAGGCGCTCGGCGAGGTGCGTCCGGAGCTCCTCGTCGGGCACCTGCGAAGGCGCCTGGACGATGGCATGGACGCGGCTCCCGAGCTCGTCGTCGGGCAGCCCGATGACGCAGCTGGAACGGACGGCGGGGTGCTCGTCGAGGGCCGCCTCGATCTCTGCCGGATAGACGTTGGCACCGCCGACCAGGATCATGTCGTTGAGCCGGTCGGTCAGGTACAGGTACCCGTCCGGGTCGAGAAAACCCATGTCCCCGAGCGACTCCCAACCGTCGCGGCTCTTCGCCGTCGCGCCGATGTAGCGGTAGGTGAGGGGAGTCCCCTCGGCCCGCTTCAGGTGAATCTCCCCCACCTCGCCCGGCGGCAGCTCGGCGCCGTCGGGATCGAGAATCCGGACCCGGCCGTCGCGCACCGGCCGGCCGACCGAGCCCCGGTGGCTCAACCACTCCGCGCCGCTGATGACGGTGATCACCTGCTGCTCGGTGCCGCCGTAGAGCTCCCACACCCGGTCGGGGCCGAGCCATTCGATCCACCCCTCTTTCAGCCACGGAGGGCAGGGCGCCGCCAGGTGGTAGGCGATCCGCAGGCTGGAGAGGTCGGGCCGGGTGCGCACCTCGGGCGGCAGCTTCCAGATCCGCAACATCATCGTTGGCACGAGGTACATGTGGTCGACGCGGTGACGCTCGACCAGCTCCAGCGCGGTCAGCGCGTCAAAGCGCGTCATCACGATGTTGTGGCCGCCGAGGAAGAGGCTTCCCATCGCCGCGCTGAAGGGTCCGTTGTGGTAAAGCGGTCCCGTCACCAGGTGGACGCGACCGGGCAGCATCCGGTAGATCTCGGCCGTGAGCTGGGCCACCTCCGCCACCGCCGGCGTACCGGAAACGATCAGCTTGGGCCGGCCCGTGCTGCCGCCGGAGGTCGGGGCCTTCCACTCCGCCGCCGTCTGATCGGGGAGGTCGGCGTCGGAAAGCGCCGGGTCGGGCTGGAAGCCGACGGGCGCGGTGGGGCGGCCCGCGACATCGGCGCCAACGACCAGGGGCGGATCGGCCAGCTCCACGATCTGCTCCAGCTCCAGCCGGGGGGAGCGGCTCGAGACCGGCTGCGGGGTCGCGCCGAGCTTCCAGGCCGCCAGGCAGGCCTCGAAGAACTCGACCGAGTTGGGCAGCGCGATGGTGACCATGCTTCCCGGTTCGACCCCCAGACCCTGATAGGCGCGGGCAAGGCGGTTGCTGCGCCGGTTGAGCTCGCCGCGGGTCACGGTCACGCCCTCGTGGGTGATCGCGGGGGCCTCGGGATCGGCCGCCGCGAGCTCCCGGAAGACCCTCGTCAGCGGGGTCAGGTTCGGCTCCGCCACCGGGTCAGGCGAGGCGGCGGTGGCGGCCATCGCCGCCGATGTTACTAGTGCCGGAAGTGGCGCACCCCGGTGAAGACCATCGCGACCCCGGCCCGGTCGGCGGCGCCGATCGAGTCCTGGTCGCGGATGGAACCACCGGGCTGGGCGATCGCCGTCACACCCGCGGCGATCGCGGCCTCCACGCCGTCGGGGAAGGGGAAGAAGGCATCGGACGCGAGCACCGCGCCCTTCGAGCGGTCACCGGCCCGGCTGACGGCCAGGTTGACCGACTCGACCCGGCTCATCTGGCCGGCGCCGACGCCGACCGCCGCGCTTTCCCGCGCGATCACGATCGCATTCGATTTCACATGCTTGACGACCTTCCAGGCGAAGGCGAGCTCCTCCCATTCCGCCTCGGTCGGCTGCCGCACGCTCACCACCCGGGCCGTCTCGGGGTCGAGCCGGCCTCGGTCGGGCGTCTGGACCAGAAAGCCACCGGGCACGCTCCGGAACTCGAGGTCGGACCAGAGCGCGCGGGCAGGCATCGCCTCCAGCAGGCGAACCTTGGGCTTGGTAGCCATCACCCGGAGGGCTTCAGGCCGGAAGCCGGGCGCGATCACGACCTCGACGAAGATCGCGGCGATCTCCTTCGCCGTGTCAGCGTCGAGGGGCCGGTTGAGGGCGACCACCCCGCCATAGGCGGAGACCGGGTCGCACTCGTAGGCCCGCCGGTAGGCGTCGGCCACGTCGGCGCTGATCGCACAGCCGCAGGGGTTGGTGTGCTTGATGATCGCCGCGGCCGGGTGTTGGAACTCGCCCGCGAGCGTGAAGGCGGCGCCGGCGTCCTGGAGGTTGTTGTAGCTGAGCTCGCCGCCCTGGAGCTGACGCGCGGCGCCGAGGCCGCCGGCCGCTGACGGCAGCCGGTAGAAGGCACCCTCCTGGTGGGGGTTCTCGCCGTAGCGCAGACGCTGGACGAGACGGCCCGCGAATGGCAGCTCGGGCGGGAAGGGGTCCTCCCGGAGCCAGCCGGAAACCGCCGCGTCGTAGGCGGCGGTATGCGCGTAGGCCTCGGCGGCGAGCTCCCGCCGGAGCTCGGGCGAGGGCCCGCCGGAGGCCAGCACCGCGAGCAGGTCCGGGTAGCGGTCGGGCCGGACCACGACCACCACGGCACCGTGGTTCTTGGCAGCCGCGCGGATCATCGCCGGGCCACCGATGTCGATGTTCTCGACCACCTCTTCGAAGTCAGCGCCCTCGCGAGTCGCGGTCGCGACGAAGGGGTAGAGGTTGACGCAGAGGAGGTCGATCGCCTTCAGCCCGTGCTCCTCCAGCGCGGCCAGGTGCTCGGGCCGGTCCCGGCGGGCGAGGAGGCCCCCATGAACACCGGGGTGGAGGGTCTTCACCCGCCCGTCCAGGATCTCGGGGAAGCCGGTCAGCTCGGACACCGGCAGGGCGCTGATGGACGCCTCGCTGAGGGCGGCCAGGGTGCCCCCGGTGGAGTAGAGCTCATAGCCGAGGGCGGTGAGGCCGCGCGCGAAGTCGGGCAGCCCCGACTTGTCGCTAACCGAGAGAAGAGCGCGCGGCAAGGTTTCTGGTGAGCATTTCGATCGCCACGGGGAGAATACGGCGCTCCTCCAGCTGGATGCGGGCGCGGAGGCTTTCGACGCTGTCGCCGGGGAGGACGGGGACCACCGCCTGGAGGAGGATCGGCCCGGCATCGACCTCCTCGGTCACGAGGTGGACTGTGCAGCCGGTCTGGGTCACGCCCTGCCTGAGCGCCTGCTCGACCGCGTCCATGCCGCCCCCGAAGGCGGGCAGCAGCGACGGATGAACGTTGAGCATCCGGTTCTCGAAGGCGGCGATGAAGGCGGCGCTCAGGATCCGGTCGTAACCGGCGTTGACCAGCAGCTCGACGCCGAGTGACGCCAGCCAGTCGCGCATCGCCGTGTCGCGCTCCTCGAGCGAGGCGTAGCCCCTCTGGGAGAACTCGCCGAGGGGAAGGCCACGTTCGCGGGCGAAGGCGGCGGCCCCGCAGGAGGGGCGATTGGTCGCCACCGCCACCACCTGGAACTCGCGCTCGACCAGGTTGCGCAGGTTCGACCCCTTACCCGAGACGAGGACGCCGAGCCTCAATCCGAGGCCACCTCGCCGATGACGAGGGCACCGGCGGGGACGGCGGTGCGGTCCACCACGAGGACCATCCCGATCCCCAGGTTGAAGGTTCGGAACATCTCCTCGTCCGTGACCCGCCCGCGCTCCTGGATCTCGGAGAAGATCGCCGGCACCCGCCACGCCGAGCGGTCGAGGCGGTAGCCGAGGCCGGGAGGGAGAGCGCGCGGCAGGTTACCGGGAATACCGCCGCCGGTGATGTGGGCGGCAGACTTCCAGCTGAGCGTCGTCAGCTCGGCCAGGTAGGAGCGGTGGGGGGCGAGCAGCTCGGAGGGGAGCTCGGCGCCCTCGAAGACCTTCCGCGCCAGCGAGAAGCCGTTGGTATGGAGCCCGTTTGAGGGCAGCCCGACGAGGACGTCTCCCGCTCTGACCAGGCTCAGGTCGGGCATGGCGCCGGGGGGCGTCAGGCCGACGATGAACCCCGCCAGGTCGTAATCGCCGAGGGCATAGAGCCCGGGCAGCTCGGCCGTCTCGCCACCGAGCAGCGGCATCCCCGCCTCCCGACAGGCGCCCGCCATACCCTCGACCAGCTCGGCGAAAACGGCCGGATCGAGTTTGCCGGTGGCGAAGTAGTCGAGAAAGAAGAGCGGGCGGGCGCGGCCGACGGCGATGTCGTTGACGCAATGGTTGACGAGGTCGGTGCCGATCCCCCGATGCCGGCCGAGGGCGATCGCGACCTTGACCTTGGTCCCGACCGAGTCGGTCGAGGCCGCCAGGTGGCCGACGCCGGGCAGCTCATAGGTCCCCGCGAAGAGCCCGAACCTACCGGCGTGCTCGCCGAACGTGGACTCGATCAGCGGCCGGACCCGCTCCAGCGCCTGCTCGTAGGCAGCGATGTCGACGCCGGCCGCGGCATAGGAGAGGCCTTCGGACTTCAATGGGTCTCGAGGGCGAGCTTGTCCATCTCCAGCTGCTGCGGCACCGCCACCGGGTAGGAACCGTCGAAGCAGGCGCGGCAGAACTCATCGATCGTCCCCCTCCCCACCGCCCTCATCAGGCCCGGGATCGAGAGGTAGGCGAGGGAGTCGGCCCCGATCTGCTCGCGGATCTCGGGCACCGTGCGCTTGGCCGCGATCAGCTCCTTGGAGGAGCCGATATCGACGCCCATGAAGCAGGGGAAGCGCATCGGCGGCGATGAGATCCGCATGTGGACCTCGGTCGCGCCCGCCCGGCGGAGCAGGTCGATGACGCGCTTGGAGGAGGTGCCCCGGACGATCGAGTCGTCGACCGCGATCACGCGCTTGCCCGCCAGCGTCCGTTTGAGAGGGTTCAGCTTCAGCATCACGCCCGCCTCGCGGAGCGACTGGGTGGGCTGGATGAACGTGCGATTGATGTAGCGCGACTTGACCAACCCCTCCCGGAAGGGGATGCCGGAGGCCTCGGCGTAGCCGATCGCGGCCGGCGTGCCCGAGTCCGGCAGCGCGATCACCATGTCCGCGTCCACCGGCGCCTCGCGCGCCAGCTCCTGGCCCATCCGGATCCGGGCCTCCTCCAGCTCGCAGTTCTTGAGGATCGAGTCGGGGCGGGCGAAGTAGATGAACTCGAAGACACACATCGCGTGCCGGCTCGCCTTTTGGAAGATGACGCTCTGCAGCCCGTGGTCGTCCATCACCACCATCTCCCCGGGCTGAACCTCGCGGACGAAGGTCGCGTTCACGGTGTCGAGCGCGCAGGTCTCGGAGGCGAAGACATGGGAAGGCTGGCCGGCGTGGGGAATGAATCCGATGCAGAGCGGGCGGAAGCCGAAGGGGTCGCGGATGGCGATCACCTGGTCAGGAGTGATGACGCCGCAGGAGTAGGCGCCGGTTACGCGGGCAAAGGCGCCGCGGATCACCTCCGCCCAGGTCTTGCCGTGGGTGTGCTCGATGAGCCGTGCCATCACCTCGGTGTCGAGTGAGGTCTCGAACTCGACGCCCTGCGACTCAAGGTCGCGGCGGATCGCCTCGGCATTGAGGAGGTTGCCGTTATGGGCGATCGCGCCCGGGCCCAGCACCGGGTGCCGGATCGGGATCGGGTGGGCGTTCTCGGCCCGGCTCGAGCCGGTCGTCGAATACCGGGTATGGCCGAGCGCCACGACCCCTCGCATGTCTCCCAGCACGGTGGGGCTGAAGACTTGGTTGACCAGGCCCATGTCGCGATGGATGACGACGCCCCCTCCGTTCCCGACCGCGATCCCGGCCGACTCCTGGCCCCGGTGCTGGAG
>DIZV01000064.1:0-1817 GCA_002427995.1 Chloroflexi bacterium UBA6019 | reverse complement strand
ACGCTGAACTCGCCCTCGAACTCGAGCGACTGGCCGCCCGTCAGGCCGAGAAGCTGGATCTCGACCCGGTGCCGGCGCGCCAGGTTCTGGAGCTCGGGCATGGCCCGGGAGTGCGCGCTGACGATGAAGCGGCCCTGGGTCTCCCCGAAGTGGAGCGCGTCGGTCCGGAGGTCCGGCGGCGGCCGCAGGGGCGGGCAATTCACTCCCCGACCCCCGAGCAGGCAGGCCTCGGCCAGGGCGACCAGCATCCCGCCCTCGCTCACGTCGTGGGCCGAGCGGAGGTGGCCGCCGGCAGCGGCCGCCAGCATGAACTCGTGCGCGGCTCGCTCGCCGAGGAGGTCCACCTCCGGCGGCCGCCCCGCGAAGAGCCCGTGCTCGACCTCCAGATAACGGCTCCCACCGAGGTCGTTGCCGGGGACGCCGACCTGGAGCACGAAATCGCCGTCGGCGCTGAAGCCCGCCTCCAACCGCTTGGCGTAGTCCTCGATCACGCCGATCATGCCGATCACCGGGGTCGGGAAGATGGAGCGGCCGTCGGTGTCGTTGTAGAGGCTCACGTTGCCGCTGACGATCGGCAGGTCGAGGGCGCGGCAGGCGTTGGCCAGCCCGCTGGTCGTCTCCTCGAGCTGCCAGTAGACCTCCGGCTTATCGGGGTTGCCGAAGTTCAGGCAGTCGCTGATCGCGATCGGGCGGGCACCGGTGGCGACAATGTTCCGGGCCGCCTCGGCGACCGCGATCTGGGCGCCCAGGTAGGGATCGAGCTCGCAATAGCGGGCGTTGCAATCGGTCGTCATCGCGATCCCGATCGTGGTTCCGTTGATTCGCACCATGGCAGCGTCGCCACCGGGGAGGATCACCGTCGCGTTGCCCACCTGCTGGTCGTAGCGCCGGAAGACCGAGCGCTTGCTGGTGATGTTGGGGTGGCCGAGCAGCTTCAGCAGGGACGCCGGGATGTCCGCCGGCTCGGACGGCAGGCGGTCGAGGTCGAGCCGCTGCTGGGAGAGGTCGGGCGCGCGGCCGGAGAGCGTCCGCACCGGCGTCTTCTCGGTCAGCACCTCGATCGGGATCCGGGCGGCGACGCTGCCGCCCGCCTCAACTGTCAGGTGCCCATCGCCGGTCACCTCGCCGATCACCGCGACGTGCAGATCCCATTTCTCGAAGACGGGCAGGATCTCGGCCTGCCGGCCGCGCTCGACGACCACCAGCATCCGCTCCTGCGACTCCGAGAGCATCACCTCGTAAGCCGACATGCCGCTCTCCCGGCGGGGCACCCGGTCGACGTCGATCAACGCGCCGGCGTTGCCTCGCGACGCCGCCTCGGCGACGGCGCTGGTCAGGCCGGCCGCCCCCAGGTCCTGGATGCCGACCACGGCGGGGTGGTCGACCAGTTCCTGGAGCGCCTCGATCAGGCACTTCTCGAGAAATGGGTTGCCCACCTGCACGGCCGGCCGGCGCTGCTCCGAACTCTGGTCCAGCTCCAGCGACGCGAAGGAGGCGCCGTGGATGCCGTCCCGGCCGGTGTCGGCGCCGACCAGGAGCAGGAGGTTGCCTGGCCCTTCGGCGCGGGCCCGCTTCAGCTGATCCACCCGCACCACCCCGACGCACATCGCGTTGACGAGCGGGTTCTCCGCGTAGCAGTCCTCGAAATAGACCTCCCCGCCGACGGTCGGGACGCCGACGCAGTTGCCGTAACCGGCGATGCCGCTGACGACGCCCTCGAACAGGTGACGGCTCGCCGGCAGCGGGCCGAAGCGGAGGGAGTCGAGGATGGCCACCGGCCGGGCGCCCATCGCCGCGACGTCGCGGAGGATCCCGCC
>DIZV01000079.1:1702-2891 GCA_002427995.1 Chloroflexi bacterium UBA6019 | reverse complement strand
CTGATCGAGTCGTTGACCGGCCCTTACACAGCGCTCGGGTCCGAGGACAAGCTGGGGGCGGAGCTCGCGGTGGCCGAGATCAACAAGGCGGGCGGGATCAACGGCCACCAGATCGATCTCCTGGTCGAGGACGACACGACCAAGCCGGACCAGTCGGTGATCGCCTACAACAAGCTTGTCGGCGAGAACGTTCTGGGGGTGATCGGCTCCTCCTTCTCGAACAGCGAGTTCGCGACGGTCCCGCTCACCAACGGCAAGTTCCCCTACATCTCCACCGCGGCCTCCGACGAGATCCTCCTCCAGGGCGGTAAGCGTGGCGGTGCGGTCCTGCCCAATGTCTTCCAGCCGGTGCCCCGGGCGGCGCAGATCGGCGAGCGCCTGCTCCAGTACATGCAGGCGCAGGGCATGAAGAAGGTGCAGATCCTCCGCGACAGCCAGAACGCCTTCGCCGACAGCGGGACGGCGTCGATGAAGGACAACGCAGCCAAGTACGGCGTGAGCTTCCTCGACGACATCACCTTCGAGACCTCGACCAAGGACTTCACGCCGCAGCTGAGCAAGCTGCGCACCTCAACTGCCCAGGGGGTGATGGTCTGGGGCACCGGAGCGCCGATCGCGATCCTCGTCAAGCAGTACCGGGCGGCGGGCGTCAACCTCCCCTTCATGCTCTCCCACGCCTCCGCCAACCACCTTTTCACGAAGGCCGCGGGTGCCGACGGCGAGGGCGTGATCATCGCCTCCTCGGCCGCGGTCGTGGGCTCCCAGCTGCCTGACAGCTACCCGGCGAAGAAGAAGATCCTGGCCATGGCCAACGCCTTCCAGGCCGCCAACGGCCACTATCCCGCCGAATTCGCATTCAACGCCTACGCCGCGGTCCAGTTGATGGCCGAGGGGATCCGCAAGGGTGGCACCAAGCCGGAAGGGATCGTCAGCGCCCTGGGCTCGACCAACCTCGAGACCGGGGGCGGCTTCTTTCACATGACCAAGACGAACCACTCCGGTCTCTCGCTCGAGTGGAGCACGGTGGATGTCGACCGGAGCGGCGAGCTCGTTCCCACCGACTTCGGGTTGGCACAGCTCAAAAAAGTGAAATCGCTGTAGCGGCGATTCCGGCCCTCGAGCTTCGTGGACTGACCCGCCGCTTCGGCGGCGTGGTCGCGGTCGAGAGTGTCTCCCTCGAAGTGGCCGG
>DIZV01000079.1:1236-1557 GCA_002427995.1 Chloroflexi bacterium UBA6019 | reverse complement strand
CCTCGTCACCGGGGCGCTCCGGCCGAATGCCGGCCAGGTCTGGTTCGACGGCCGGCGGCTCGACCGCCTGCCGCCGGCGGCGAGGGCCAGGCTCGGGGTGGCGATCGCCTTCCAGTCGGTCCGCCTCTTCCGCGGCCTCTCGGTGCTGGAGAACGTGATGGTGGGAGCCCAGGCCTGGACCTCGCATGGGTTCGTGGAAGCGGCGCTGAGGCTGCCCCGCCACCACCGCGAGGAGCGCGCGATCAGGGTGGCGGCGGAGCGGTCGCTGGAGCAGGTGGGCCTCGCCGACCTCGCCGCCTTCGAGGCGGAGTCACTGCCCCT
>DIZV01000079.1:0-1028 GCA_002427995.1 Chloroflexi bacterium UBA6019 | reverse complement strand
GGGCTGACGATGCTGCTGGTCGAGCACGATGTCGCCTTCGTGACTCGCCTGGCCGACCGCATCACCGTCCTCGAGAGCGGCCGCGTCATCTCCGAGGGCCGCCCGGAGGAGGTCCGGCGCGACGAACGCGTGATCGCCGCCTACCTGGGCAGGACCTCCGCCAGTGCTTGAGGTCCAGGACCTGGTCGTGCGCTACGGGTCGGCCGTGGCCCTCGACGGTGTCAGCCTGGTGGTCCACGAAGGCGAGATGGTCGCCCTGGTGGGACCCAATGGCGCCGGGAAGACCACCCTGGTCAAGGCGATCTCGCGGATGCTGCCGGTGGCAGGGGGCTCGATCCGGCTCGGGGGCAGCGTCGCCCAGGTGCCGGAGGGCCGGCAGCTCTTCGGGGACATGTCGGTGGAGGACAACCTCCGGCTCGGCGGCTGGGCGTCGGGCCGGCGCGACCCCGCCCCGATCTACGACCTCTTTCCCAAGCTCAGGGACCTGCGCCGGCGCGATGCCTGGACCCTGTCCGGCGGCGAGCAGCAGATGGTCGCGGTCGGCCGGGCATTGATGGCCGAACCGCGGCTGCTGGCGGTCGACGAGCTCTCGCTGGGCCTCGCGCCGTTGGTCGTCGAGGACCTCGCCCGCCATCTCGTCGAGCTCAACCGGAGCCGCGGCATGGCGGTGCTGCTGATCGAGCAGAACGCCCGCCTCGCGCTCGACATCTGCGAGCGCGGCTACGTCCTCGAGGCGGGCCGGGTGGCGCTCAGCGGCAGCTGCGCCGAGCTGCGCCAGAACCAGGCGGTGCAGCATTCCTATCTCGGGGGTACCGTGGCGTGACCGCGTTCGTCCAGTACCTGGTGGCCGGCGTTGCCACCGGCTGCACCTTCGCCCTCATCGCCACCGGCTTTGTCGCCATCCACAAGGTGACCCGGGTCGTGAACTTCGCCCAGGGCACCTTCGCGGTGGTTGGCGGCCTGACCGCCTACTCCCTGCTCCAACTCGGGCTTCCCCATCCCCTGGCTGAGATCCTCGCGGTGGCGGC
>DIZV01000080.1:367-14530 GCA_002427995.1 Chloroflexi bacterium UBA6019 | reverse complement strand
CGACCGGCGCGGGAGGCGGCGGCTCAATCGCCTCGGCCGGCGCTATATGCACCCGCTTCAGCTTTTCGAGTTGGTTGACGCGGCGCAGCGCGGCCGCCAGCTCCTCGCCGCTGAACGGCTTGACGAGGAATTCCCGCGCGCCCGCCTGCATGGCCCGGCGAAGGTATTCGCGATCCTCCTGGACCGACATCAGGATGACCGGGGCGTAGGGCGGTTCGGACGACATCACCTGGGTCGCCTTGATGCCGTCCTGGCCGGGCATGTTGACATCCATCAGCACCACATCCGGCGTCAGGCGGCGCACCTCTTCGATGGCCGCCTCCGCGTTCAGCGCTGTCCCAACGACCTCCATGTCACCCTCGAAGCTCAAGAGCTTCTTCAGGTTGTCGACGGTCGAAGGCACGTCGTCGATGATGACGACCCGGATCGGCTTGTTCTCGGCCGTCTTCGGTCTCCAGTCGGCTTCTTGTCTAGGCCCCGCCCAGGGCCTTCGAGAAGGTCGGGAACTTGGCGATCACGTCGGATGTCTGCACACCCTTGGTCGCACCCAGTCCGTTGCAGTCGGGGGACGGTCCGGTCGCCGCCGGCGCGTAGTCCTTGTACGACTCGAGCTCATAGGTCAGCTGGGTGTTGGTGGAAAGCCACCGGATCAGTTCGGCCTGGCAGGGGGTGACGACCACCGTAAGGCTGGTCGCGGCCGCCGTCGAGCCGGAGGAGGAGGCGTTGTTGGAGGTGGACGATGCGGAGGTCACACTGAGGTTGGCAGCGCCGACTCGAAGCACGTGGAGCTGGGTGAAGACGGTGGCGGTCGCGCCGGTCTTGCCCGAGCCCGCGGCGGCGATCAGCGAGATGTAGTCGCCCGCCTGGATGTAGCCCGCGACACCGATCAGCTCGCCGGTCGGCAGGGTCAGAGCGACGTAGCCCTGGGGGATCGGCAGGAACGCTGCCTGGGCGCCGCTGACGGTGTCACCGGGCTTGGCGAGCATGCTCGTCAGGAGCGGCTGGTTCTGCGCGATGTTCACCTCGGCGATGAAGTTCTGGACGGCGGCCAGTCCGGCCTTGTTCTGGTCGGCGGTGGACTTGTTGGCGGCGCCGGAGTCGATGACGACCGCTCCCGCCGGCTTGTAGGAGTCCGGGATCGACCTGACCTGGACCTGGTCGACGGTAGTGATCTGCGTCCGAAGGCTGATGTCCTTGTTGGCATAGACGACCAGGTCGCAGGGGCAGGCAGCCGAACCGGAATGAGCACCGCCGCCAATGGAGCCAAGGACGACGGCCAGCCCGAACCCTGCCAGGGCCAACACGACGCCGATGATGATGAAGAGACGGCCGCCGCCCGCTCGCGGACGGGCGGGTGCCTGAGCTACTGCCACTGGAAACTCACCTCCGGGGAATGTTGCCTGGAAAAAGCGGCGCCATTATATGACCGACTGCAGAAAACAGGGCCCATGTTGGCAACACTTCACAAAACTTTGGTTGATGCGCGCGAACTGTAGTCGGTTGCGGGAGCGAATGACCTGCCTCGACTTTCCCGAAAAACAGAGAGCCCCGTTACCGGGGCCCTCTGGAAGGTATTCGCTTACGGGTGATCTTACGAACGCTTACGCGTTCAGGGCAGCTACGACGTTGGAGAAGACGTTCTTGATCTGACCGCCCATGGTAAGAAGAATGACGATGACCACGATCGAAACGAGCACCAGGATCAGGGCGTACTCGACCATACCCTGGCCCTCCTCCTTGTGCAGGAGACCGCGCAGCTTCCAGATGAGATTTGACACTTTGATTTTCACCTCCTTTCTGTCGAACTTTGACCTTTAATCGCTGAGGCAACGCGTTTCTTGCGATTTCTGGCCTTTAAGGCAGATTTTGCCTTCAATGGCGCCATCGTAACCATCAAAAGGTTGCCTGGCAATCGAATTTGCTCGCCTTCGGGGCAACGCTCCGGCTACGCCTCGGCTACGAACTCGACCTCGATCTCAGTGCCCTTGCCGGGCTGACTGCGGATCTCGAACCGCCCGCCGAGGGCCTCTGCGCGCTCTCGCATCCCGAGCAGTCCGAGGCGCCGGCGGCCGCCCGTGGGTGGCGATTCGGCGTCGAATCCGGCGCCGTCATCGCGAATCTTGGCGACCACCCGGGTGGGCTGGATCCCCAGCGTGACCTCGGCGGTTTTCGCACCCGCGTGCTTCTGGATGTTGTTGAGGGCCTCCTGGATGATGCGGAAGACGGCCTCCTCGAGGTCGGGGCCGATGCGCCGGTCCTCCCCGTTCACATTGAAGCGGCAGACGATCCCGGTGCGATCCTGGTACTCACTCGAAAAACGCTTCATCGTCGCTACCAGACCGAGGTCGTCGAGCGAGTCCGGCCGGAGGTCGAACATGAACCGCCGCATGTCTCCGACGGCGTTGCGGACCAGGCTGCGGAACTCCTCCAGCTCCGCCGGGAGCGCCTCCGGTGTCCGGCTCGCGATCCGGTCCAGGATCTCCGCCTTGAGGACGAGGTCGGCGAGCACCTGGGCGGGGCCGTCATGAAGGTCTCGCGCAATGCGGAGCCGTTCCGCCTCGACGGCCTGGAAGATGGCCAGGACCCCGACCGGGCTCGGCACCCCGCCGGCCGCCGGCTCGGCCAGCGCCGTGCGCAGAGTCAGAGCCACGACCTCGCAGAACTGGAGCCGCTCGCGAACTGACTCGGCGGCGATCTCGCCCCGCTGGCGCGCCACGGCGACGGTCTGCGCACGCTCGACGACGGAATCGCGCTCATGGGGCGAGAAGCGCTCCGGGTGAAGGATCACGTGGCGGCGGATCACATCCGCTTCGGCGAGGTCTTCGGCCGCCGTCAGGGAACCCTGCTCGAGCTCGGGAATCAGCGCCTTCAGCCGCTCGATCTCGCCGTCAACCCAGGCCAGGAGGGCGGACGGCTGGTCGGCGGTGGCAGGTGGCAGCTGGTTTTCGGTCAAGCTCATGGCGTTGGGGCATCGGGGCGGAGTCCGCAGCGGCGGGCGCCGGGAGGCGATGTTAGATTACGGCGGGCCAGATGGAGAGCGTTCCCCAAGTCGCCGCCCCTCCGCCGGCGAGAGCCGGTCGGGCCGGCTACTGGGTCGACCTCATCTTCGGCCGCACCCTGCCGGCGCTCTTCTTCTGCCTCTTCCTCGTCTATCAGTACACGATCGTCACGATCGTGCTCGCCCGCCTCCTCCACGGCGGGCAGGCGGCCCCGGAGTACGTCGCCTTCGCCAACCGCTGCCTGAAGCTCGCCTTCTTCACGATGCTGATCGTCATGTACGTCATCCGACTGCCGGCCAAGGAGACCGACCGCCGGCCGCTGATCATGGCCGTGTCCCTCATCGGCACCTTCTGCATCCTCGCCACCAGCTATCTACCGGCCACTCCCCACGGCACCGGCGCGGTGGTCATCTCGGACCTCCTGATCACCTTCGGTATGGCCTGGGCCGTCTGGGGCCTGGCCTACCTGCGGCGATCGTTCTCGATCGTCCCCGAGGCCCGCGAGCTGGTGACCGGTGGACCCTATGCCCTCTCCCGGAACCCGCTCTACTTCGGCGAGGGCATCGCCAGTGTCGGCGTCATGCTCCCTGTCTTCGGCCCCTGGCAGGCGGCCCTCCTAGTGCTCTTCATCGGCTCCCAGGCGCTCCGCATCCGGTGGGAGCAGCAGATCCTGGAGAAGGCGTTCGGCGAATCCTACCGGCGCTACCGGGAGCGGGTGCCGGTGTTCATCCCCGCCTGGCCGGTCCGGCGCTGAGACCCTCCCGGCTCGGCCCCCGCACGCTCTTCCTGGGCGGAGTCATGATCGCGCTCACCGCGGCTTTCACGAGCTCGGTCGAGGATCCGGACTTCTGGTGGCATCTGCGCACCGGGTACTGGATGCTGCAGAACGGCCGGTTGCCGAGCCACGACCTCTATACCTATACGGTCCTGAGCCACTCCTGGACCGACCACGAATACCTGGCCGAGGTCCTGATGGCCTCCCTCAACAGCTGGGGAGGCCTGGCGCTGATCAGCGTCGCCTTTGGCGCGCTGACCTGGCTCGGCTTCTTCTTCATCTACCGCACCGCCGTGGTGGCCCGCAGGCCCTACGTGATCGCCGGCCTCGGGCTTGCCCTCGCCGGCCTTGCCGGCGCGCCGATCTGGGGACCCCGCGCCCAGATGATCACCTTTACCTTCACCTGCCTGGAGCTCTACTGGATCGCGGCCTACCTTTCCGGGCGGAGCCGGTCGATCAACTATCTGCCTCTGGTGGTGGCACTCTGGGCAAATCTTCACGGCGGCTTTGTGATCTCCTTCGTGCTCCTCGGGATCGCGATCTTCGCCGAGTGCGTGGAGTGGGCCCTGGAACGGGAGGAGACCATCCGGATGGGCCATCGCCGGCGTGTGCGGACGCTCGGCCAGGTGTTGGTGATCTGCCTCGTCGCCGTGCTGGCGACTCCCCACGGTCTTTCGGTCTACACCAACCCGATCGAGACGCTGACCAGCCCTGCCCAGCGACGCCTGATCATCGAGTGGTTCTCACCCGACTTCCACCAGCTGGTGCTGGCTCCCTTCCTGGCGATGATCCTCCTCCTCTTCGCCGGCTTCGCCTACCGACGCCCAACCACCTATCAGCTCCTTCTGACTCTGGCAACTCTGGCGCTGGCGCTCGAATCGGCGCGCAACATCGCCATCTTCGTTGCCGCCACGACGCCGATCCTGATCGAGACCTGGTCCGGGGCCTGGGAGGACTTCAGCGCCTCCCGGGGCTGGAAGCTCTCCTCCTCCCCACCTTCGGCGCTGCTCCGGGGTGTCACCGTGGTCGCCCTGCTGGTGATCGCGGGGGCGGTGCTCTTCCGGATCGGCACCGTGCTCGCGCACCAGGAGGCCGACACGGCCTCCAACTACCCGGTCAGGGCTGCCGCCTTCCTCGCCGCGCACCCCGAGATCGGGACCCGGATGTACAACCAGTACGGCTGGGGAGGATACCTGGCGAACCGCTTCTATCCCGACCCGAACCGGAGGGTGTTCATCTTCGGCGAGGCGTCGGTGATGGGCGATTCATTCCTCCAGAAGTACCAGGACGTGCAGACGTTGCGGACCGATTGGCAGCGGGTCCTCGACGACTACCAGGTCGATTACGTCATCTACAACCGCCACGAGGCCCTGACCAATGTCCTCGAAGCCCTCCCCGACAAGTGGGACTGCACGGTCTACCAGGACTCGATGGCGGAGATCTGCGTCCGCCGGAAGTAGCCGGCCGGGTCGGCCCGGCGGACCTACGTTTCCGCGCCCGCTAGTAGAGCTGGAAGACCTCGATTCCGGGGGCGGTGAAGGCTGGTGTGCCGAGCGACGGCGGCGGCGGGAGCGGCGTGTCGGCCGCGGTCCAGAGCACGTAGCGCACCCGATGGGCGGCGAGGAAGGACGGGAGATCACCGCGGCCGTTGAGCACCTCGTTCGCCTGGCGCACCTTGGCCGACCAGTTGAAGGTTTCGCTGTACTGGCCGACGTAGACCGTGTCGGACGTGTACGCGGGCACCAGGAGACCAAGGCGGGTGGAGGAGAGCACCACTCCCGGCGGCCGCGGTGACAGCCACTGCAGGGCGTGGTACTCGCCGGTCGGCACCGAGTAGGACGGGTTCGACACCACCAGCAGCGGCCCGATCAGGAGGAAGCAGCTCCCGATCGCCGCAAAGGAGACGTAGGCGAAGGGCACGAGGCGCCGGGCGCGCGCGCCCAGCCGGGGCAGGACGACCCCGTAGAGCCCTTCCGCCGCCATCACGACCAGGGGAAGGAAGATCCCGTCGAAAAAGCGCCGGCGGAGGTTGTCGGCCGGAGTCGGCGCCCACAGGATCAGCGCCAGCAGGACCAGCCAGGCGAGCAGGAACACGTCGCTGCGGGAGCGCCGCCGGAGCATCCTCGGCAGCGCGAGGGCCGCCAGCAGGAGTTGCGGGGCGAGGGCGAAGAAGAGGCTCAGCAGGTCCGGCGCGAAGTTGTTGCGCCACTGGCCGCTCCAGCGCGACACCTCGGGATTGTGGAGCTCAACATATGAGTAGAGGACATAGGGCGCCACCATCCCGAGGGCGAGGGCGACGGCCGCATAGCCGCGCGGGCTGACCCGCCGGTAGAGAACGGCCACCACGACCGCGCCGCCGACCAGGATCGGCATCTGGGCGTGGATCGACGCCTCGCCCAGCCAGGCCAGCCCGGCCACCAAGCCGAGCTTCAGACTCCCCCGCTCCGCCGCGCGAAGCGTCAGCACGGCTCCCACCGCCTGGAAGGCGGCGGCCCAGGCGAAATGCGGCAGCGCGAGGATGGAGTAGAAGGCCGTCAGCTCCGGCATCCGCCAGTCGAGCGTGTCAGTCTGCTGGCCGAAGAAAAGAGGTTTGCCGATCGCCTGGACCACGTAGCCCGTGCCAAGGCCGAGCGCGAGGAAGAAGAGAGCCCAGCGGCGCGCCGCCGCGTCGACGACGAAGTGCTCGATGAACATCCAGCCGGCGTAGAGAAGGAACACCGCGCCGCCGATCCGGGCGAGGTGGAAGGTGAGCAGGAGGTTCAGGTGAAGCACCGCCGCGAGGTGCCCGAGCACGATCCAGTAGACGAAGAAATAGACGGGGGAGCTGGGTTCGGTCGTGTAACGGTTGGTCCAGGCCCAGCTGCCGTCCACGCCTTCTCGCATCTTGGCCAGGTAGGTGTTGGCGTCGTCGCCGAGGAAGAAGAAGCCCATGAAGGTCCGGCCCGGAGGCTCGAAGAGGTGGGCGTAGAGATAGGGCAGCAGGGTGATCCCAGCCACGACCAGGCCGAGGACGAGCCAGAGCGGCGGCCTCCGGGCGGCGGCCGCGGTCGCTCCGAAGGGCGCTGCCCTAACCGCCATGGCCGACCCGGAGCCGGATCACGCTCAGGAAGTCGGTGACGATCTCGCCCCGGGTCACCTTGGACGCGCCGGCGACCCGGTCCTCGAAGAGGATCGGCACCTCGACCACCTTGAAGCCATTACGGGTCGCCAGGTAGACCATCTCGATCTGGAACGAATAACCGTCGGAAATCACGCGCTCTAGGCCGATGGCCTCCAGAAGGCGGCGGGTGTAGCAGCGGTACCCGGAGGTGCAGTCGTGGATGGAGAGGCCGAGGAGGGCCCGGCAGTAGACGTTGGCTCCCCAGCTGAGGAAGCGGCGGTGCCAGGGCCAGCCCGCGACCCCGCCGCCGGCGGTGTATCGGGAACCGAGGCCGAGACCGCCACCGGCACGCGCCGCCGCGATGATCGCATCCAGGTGCTCCACCTTGTGGGAGCCGTCCGCGTCCATCTCGACGAAGAGCTCGTAACCTCGCTCGAGGCCAAGCCGAAAGGCTTCGACATAAGCGCTGCCGAGGCCGAGCTTGCCGGACCGGTGGAGGACACTGAGGTGCGGGTCCCGCCGCGCCAGGCGGTCGGCGATCTCACCGGTGCCATCCGGCGAGTTGTCGTCGACGACGAGGACGTCGTAGCCGAGCTGGCGAACCTCCCGGGAGACGCGCTCCAGGTTGTCCTTCTCGTCGTAGGTGGGCAGGATCACCAGGGTGCGGTCGCTCATCTCAGGAACCGGATCTTGGCGATGTCCAGGAGGGCCTCGGCGGAATGCTTCATGGGCGAGATCCGGCTCGGGATGGAGTCGTACCAGCGGACCGGCACCTCGGCGATCCGGTGGCCGCGGCGACGGGCGCGGTAGAGGACCTCGACGTCGAAGGCGACGTTGCCGTCGAGCTTCATGCTGGCGAAGACCTCTCTCGCCAGGGGTCCCTTCCAGAGCTTGAAGCCGCACTGCGTGTCCCAGAAGCCGGGGAGGACCAGGAGCTGGACGATGAGGTTGAAGATCTTCCCCATCAGCACCCGGTGGTAGGGCTGCGAGACTTCGACCTGGGCGCCGCGGATGGCACGGGACCCGATCGCCACGTCATAGCCCTGGTCGATGGCGGTGCGGAGCTTGACGAGCTCGTCGATCGGGGTCGAAAAGTCGGCGTCCGAGATCAGGACCAGCTCCCCCCGGCTGGCGGCGACGCCCGCCGCGACGGCCCGGCCCTTTCCCCGGTTGGGCTGAAGGTCGATGCCGTAAACGTGGTGGGGGTCGAGCCGCGCCTCGGTGTGGATGAGGTCGAGGGTCGAGTCGGTGCTGCCGTCATTCGCGATGATCAGCTCCCAGCTCTCCCCCATCGAGTTGAGGTAGGGCTTGATGACCGAGAGGGTCGCGGCCAGCCGGCCGCTCTCATTAAAGGCCGGCACCACGACGCTGAGCTGGGGCGGTTCGACCACGGCTCGAAAGCATATCGGCCGCCTTTCAGGCTCGCGAACGCAGGACCTCGAGCGCGAAGACGGGCAGCACGGCCATCCGCCGGGCCCGCCAGGGTTGCCGGGCGAGCCGATAGAGCCACTCCAGACCGAGCCGCCTCAGCCACGCCGGCGCCCGCGGGACCTTCCCCGAGAGATAGTCGAAGGCCCCCCCGACACCAATCCCCACCCCGGCCTGGAGCCGCTCCAGGTTGCGGACGATCCAGAGCTCCTGCAGCGGGGCACCGTAGGCGACCAGGACGATATCCGGGTGCGCCTCGGCGATCATGCCAAGGCTCACCTCATCGCCCAGGGGACCCGCTTCACCGGAGTGGCAGCCGGCCACGATGAGGCTTGGAAAGCGCATCCGCAGCTGCTCCGCCGCGACTTCGGCCACCCCGGGGCCGGCACCCAGGAAGAAGAGGCGCCAGCCCCGGTCGGCGGCCCGCGCGGCAAGCGCAGGGATCAGGTCGACCCCGGTGACGCGCTCCGGCAGCGGCTGTCCCTGCCGGCGCGCCGCCCAGGTGACGCCCCAGCCGTCGGGCAGGCAGAGGCCGGCGCTCTCCAGCACCCGGTGGAACTCGGGATCCCGGCGGGCCCGCATCACGAACTCCGGGTTGACCGTCGCGACCAGGTGGTGGCCGCCGGAGCGGAGCAGCTCCTCGATCCGTTCCAGCGTCTCCTCGGTGTCCACCGCATCCACCCTGACCCCGAGCACGCGGATCGACTTCACGCGCCTGATTATCATTGCCGGTCGCATGCTGCTGATCGACCTCCGCCCGGTCGACGCCGCCCGACCCGACGCGGCAGGCGAATACGCCCTCCAACTGACCGGCGCCCTCGTCAGGCTCGCGGTCCATGCCGACCTGACCGTCCTCGAGCCGGGCTTCACGGGCCCACTCCCAGCCGCTGAAACGCTCTTCCTCCCGGCCGGCGGCAGGCCGGTGCCTGGCTACCGCTGCCTCACGGCGGTGCACGAGCTGGCGGCGCTCCGGTCCGGGCTGCTCGGTTTCGGCCGCCGCTTCGGGATTGCTTTCGCGGCCAGCCGGTCGGCTGTTGTGATCGCGCCCTCAGAGGCGGTGGCGGACGCCCTGGTGCGCTACCTCCGCGTGCCGGCTGAGCGCGTCGTCCTGATCCAACCCGGCATCGAGCCCGGCTTCGCCCGCACCTCGCGAGACGAGGCCGAGGCGGCGCGGGTACGGTTTGGCCTTCCTGAGCGCTACCTGCTCGCTTACGGAGACGCGCGGCTCGCCCGCCGCGCCTGGGAGGGCGCTGTCACACCCGCCGGAGCCGCGGTTGTACCGGCGGAGGGGCTCGGCGCGGACCGCGATCAGCTGCCGGCCCTGCTCAGCGGAGCGATCGGGGTCCTCCTCTTCGAATCTCTCAACGGCTGCCCGATGCGAGCGCTGCAGGCGATGGCCTGCGGAACTCCCCCGGTCGTCCCCGACGACGGGGCTTACCCCGAGATCGTCCGTGACGGCGGCCTCACGGTCAGGGCAGGCCGGCTGGAGGACTGGTCGGAGGCGATCTCCGCCCTCTACCGGAGCGGCCCGCTCCGAGCGCAACTCTCGGGCCGGGGCCGTGAGCTCGCCGCCGGCCTCAGCGCCGAGCGAGCGGCCCGCCGGGTGCTGGCGCTACTCCAGCCCGGCCAGGCGTCCGATGAACACCAGGGGATAGGCGCGGGGGATCCGGATCATCTCGAACCTTGACGGCATGACGCCGGTCTCGTGCTGCTCGAGGCCGCGGGCGAAGTCGCCCAGCGATTCGCTGCCGGATACGCGGACCCGCGACCAGGTGAAGCGGTCGCCGAACGAGTGGACGGCTCCGCTCGCGGTGGTGGTGGCGCTCTGGTAGCCCGCCGCCTGCACGGCCTGGACCACCTCCGCGTCCTGACGGCCCGAGGGGTAGCAGAAGTCGAGCACAGGGTGGCCGACAAGCGCCTCCAGCGCATCCTTCGACCCCTTGACCTCGTTCCACAGGTCCGACCCGTGGACCTTGGTCAGGTCGACGTGGTTCACGGTATGGGCGCCGATCTCGATCCCATTGGCGTCCATCTCCCGAACCTGGTCCGGCATCACGTTCTGGCCTGCGCGGCCGACGAAACCGCTGACGATGTAGGCGACCGCCTTGAAATGGTGCTGCTTGAGCAGCGGGTAGGCCGCCGTGTAGACGTCGCTGTAGCCGTCGTCGAAGGTCAGCACGACCGGGCGGTCGGGCAACGACTGGGTGCCGCTGAGGTAGGCACGGAGGTCGGTCAGAGTGACCGGGTGATAGCCGTGGTCGTCGAGATAGTCCATCTGGAGGCGGAAGTCGTCGGGCGAGGTGGAGAGGCCCCAACCGAGGCGGTCGGTGGCAGGGTCGGGCGGGACCCGGATGTAGTGGTACATCAGGATCGGCACCTGGACCGTCGCCCGCCCGGGCGCGATCACCGCGTTGGCGGCGCCCGGCGGGAGCGCCTCCCAGTCGGCGACCGAGATCGGCGCCGGCCGTCCAGGGAGCGCCTGCGCCAGCCCGCCCCGGAGCGCGGCCACGAGCGGGCGCCCGTAGGCCGTCTTGATCGATGATCCTTGGAGCAGGGCAAGCGCCGTCAACGTGGCCAGTCCGACCATCGCCAGCGCTCCCGCCCGCCCGCGGATGCGCGGTCCGTTCACCGCATCCAGTCTGCCGGAAAACACCGACATTGCGCGGATAGGAGGAGCATGGACACCGGAAGGCGGCCCGTCATCGCGGTCGACGCCAACCCGGCGACGAAGGACCAGGTGACCGGCACCGAGCTCTTCACGCGGGAGGTCGTCCGCCGGCTGCCGAGCGTCGCTCCCGATCTCGATTGGCGTCTCTACGCCGCCCGGCCGGCCCCCGGCCTGGGGGTCGACGTCACCGTTCTGCCCGTCCCGCGGCTGTGGTCGCAGGCGAGGCTGCCGGTCGAGCTGGCCCGGCTCCGCCCCGATCTCTTTGTGGACCTTGCCCACGTCGTCCCCGCCTGGTGCCCGGCCCCGCCGCTGAAGGTCTTCCACGACCTCGCCTTCGAGCGCTTCCCGGGCGCCTACCCGCCGGCCGACCTTGCCTACCTCCGCTGGACCACGAGGCGGGCGGCCCGCGTCTGCCGCACGATGATCGCCGTCTCCGAGGCGACCCGCCAGGACCTGACCTCGCTCTACGGCGTCGCCCCCGACCGGGTGACGGTCGTCCACGAGGGTGGCGGCGAGGGCACTCCCGACCCCGGCGACGCGGCGGAGGACGCCGCCCGACTCCGGGGCTTCGGCATCCAGAAACCTTACGTCCTGACCGTCGGCCGGGTCGAGCCGCGCAAGAACCAGCTGACCGCGCTGGCCGCGGTTGAGCGCCTCCCCGGCATCGACCTCGTCTGTGCGGGGGCGATCCACGACCAGGCCATGGCCGCTCGCCTCGACGCCTCCTCCAGCTGCCACCTCCTCGGACGGGTGACCGACGCCGAGCGCGACCTTCTCTACCGGCAGGCCGAGGCGTTTCTCTTCCCGAGCCTCTACGAGGGGTTCGGGCTCCCCCTGGTGGAGGCCATGCGGCAGGGCGTGCCGGTGGTCGCGACCCGCACCTCATCGCTGCCCGAGGTCGGCGGCGAGGCGGCGATCTACATCCTCGACGCCCGCGACAGCGTGGCGATGGCGGAAGCGCTGCAGCGCATCCGGGACGATCCCGCGCTCCGCCGCCGGCTGGTCGCGGCCGGGCGGAGACAGGCCGGGCGTTTCACCTGGGACCGCTGCGCGGCGGGCGTCGCGGCCGCCGTCAGATCCCGGCTGTCGCTTCCAGAACCCGCCAGGTCTTCGAGCCCGCCTTCTCCCAGGTGAACTCGGCTGCGCGGAGAACTCCTCGGCGCCGCAGGTCGGTGGCCACCCCAGGGTCATGGAGGACGCGGTCGAGGGCGGCCGTCCAACTTTCGACGTCGGCCGGGTCGACCAGCAGTGCGGCATCCCCCGCAACCTCCGGCAGCGAGGCGGCGCTGGAGCTGACCACGGGCGTGCCACAGGCCATCGCCTCGAGGATCGTCAGCCCGAACCCCTCGTAATACGCCGGGTGGGCGAGCGCGGTCGCCACGTTGTAGAGCCCCGGCAGGTCCGCAGGCTCGACCGGGCCGAGCAGGCGCACACCCTCCCCGAGCCGCTCGATCTGTCGCTGAACCGCCTCGTACTTCCAGCCCCAGGTCCCCGCGATCACGAGGTCGGGATGGTCGGGCAGGGCCGCCCAGGCCTCGAGCAGGGTCGGCAGGTTCTTGCGGGGCTCGATCGAGCCGACGAAGAGGAGGAAGCGCTCGGGCAGCTGGAGGCGCCGGCGGATGTCGGCCAGCTGGTCGCCGGGCAACGGGTGGAAGACCGGCGAGACGCCGAGGTGAACGACCGAGATCTCCTCCGGCCGCCGGTCGAAGAGCTCGGCGATGTCGCGGGCGGTGCAGTTGGAGTCGGCGACCAGGTGGCTCGCCCGGTCGATCGAGCGCGGCACGACGAGCCTCGTGCTGAGCGGCTGCCCGGAGGGGAACCACTGGGGCTCGATGTACATGGCGAGGTCGTGGATCGTGAGCACCGATGGGCAGCCGACCGAGGCGAGCGGCAGCTGGCCCATCGGCCCGAAGAAGAGGTCGGGCTGGAGGCGCCGGATCCGCCGCGGCCAGAGCAGGTGGCGGCCCGCGAATCGAGGTCCCGGAATCTCTCTGTAGCCCGGGCCGTAGACGCTGAACCGAGCCCGTCCCGCCAGGGCCGCCAGGATCTCCCGGGTGTAGGTGCCGATGCCGGCCCGCGGCATCGCGAGCGCCGTGCCGTCGACGACGATGTGCAGCTCGCTCAGCGCACTACCGGAGATAGAGCTGGTTCCGCTTGAGGACCTCGAAGTGCTCGAGGGCGAGTCCGGTGCCGCGAGCCACGCAGGTCTGCGGGTCGTCGGCGACGATCGCCGGGACGCCGGTGTGCATCACCAGGTAGCGATCGAGGTTGCGGAGAAGAGCGCCGCCGCCGGTGAGCACGATGCCCTTGTCATAGATGTCCGCGGCGAGCTCGGGTGGCGTCTCCTCGAGCACACCCCGGACCGCGCCGACGATCTGGGCGAGGGGGTCCTGGATCGCCTCCGCCACCTCGCGCGAATCGAGGACGATGTTCTTGGGGAGACCGGAAACGATGTCCCGGCCCCGGACCTCCATCGTCAGGAGCTCCTTCGGCGCCAGCGCGCTGCCGATGCCGACCTTGATGTCCTCCGCCGTCCGCTCGCCGATCAGGAGGTTGTGCTTGCGCTTGACGAAGGCGGCGATCGCGTCGTCGATCCGATTTCCTCCGACCCGGATCGAGTGGGCAACAACCATGCCGGAGAGCGAGATGACCGCGATCTCGGTGGTGCCCCCGCCGACATCGCAGATCGCGTGCCCGCTCGGCTGGCTGATCGGCAGGTCGGCGCCAATCGCCGCCGCGAGGGGCTCGTCGATCAGCCAGGCCTGCTTGGCGCCGGCGGAGATCGCGGCCTCGGTCACGGCGCGCCGCTCGACGCTGGTGACGCCGGAAGGAACGCAGATCATGATCTCTGGCTTGAAGATCCGCTGCCGTCCCTGGACCTTGGCGATGAAGTAATGGAGCATCCCCTCGGTCACCACGAAATCGGCGATCACGCCCTCGCGCATCGGCCGCACGATGTTGATCGCCTCCGGCGTCCGCCCCACCATCTCGGCCGCCTGCCGCCCCACGGCCAGGATCTTGGTGCCATCGCGGTTGAGCGCCACCAGCGAGGGCTCGTTGATGACGATCCCCTCACCCTTGACGTAAACGAGCACTGTGGATGTCCCGAGGTCAATCCCGATCTTTTTCCCTAACAAACCGGCCAGGCTCCTCCGGCCGCAGGGCCGGCCCGGCCGCCGTCGGGGGGGAAGGC
>DIZV01000080.1:0-120 GCA_002427995.1 Chloroflexi bacterium UBA6019 | reverse complement strand
CGTCGGGGGGGAAGGCATGCGCCACATGCCTTCCGATGGGGTCAAGGGCGCCGCAGGCGGGCGCTCCGCCAGGAGCGCCTCCACTCAGCCTCGTCAACGAGGCACCGCCGGCCGCAAGGC
>DIZV01000183.1:16008-18774 GCA_002427995.1 Chloroflexi bacterium UBA6019 | reverse complement strand
TCGGAGCCGGAGATCGAGAAGAAGGGAACGCCGGCTTCACCGGCGACCGCCTTGGAGAGCAAAGTCTTGCCGGTGCCGGGGGGCCCGACCAGAAGAACACCCTTGGGGATCCGCGCGCCGAGGGCCACGAACTTCTCGGGGTACTTCAAGAATTCCACGATCTCGGTGAGCTCCTGCTTCGCCTCCTCCACACCGGCGACGTCGGAGAAGGTGACGGCCGGCTTATCGCCGGCGATCATGCGCGCCCGGCTGCGGCCGAAGGACATCGCCTGGTTGTTGCCACTCTGGGTCTGGCGAAGGATGTAGTACATGAAGCCGCCGATCAGCAGCAGGAGGATCAGGTTCGGCACCAGCACCTGCAGCCAGTAGGCGCTCGAGTTGGCGCTCGTGTACTGCACGTTGACGTGGTAGTTCTTGGTGAGGTCGGTGGCGGTCGCCTCAGTCGTGTCAGGGAGGTGCACGGTGTGCTTTTGCGACTGCCCATCCTCGGCGACGCCGTCGGTGCCGCTGATGGTCAACGTCTTGACCTGGCCCTGCGCGGCCTTGTCCAGCAGCTGGGAGTAGCTCCAGTCCGGGGCTTTGTTCTGTGACTCATAGCCCTGCCAGGTGATCCAGAAGACCACCCCGAGCACGAGGACGAGTGCGAAATAGAAGAGGCTGGAGCGGGGGACGCGAATCACTTAGGAAAGACTCCTTGGGTTGGTTGTCCGATTCTAGCAGGGGCCCTCACGGGCCTACGACTTCGGCGTGGATCGATCGAGTACCGGTTACCGCTGCCCAGCGGGCGTCCCGCGCGACTCCGGGAACCCACGCCAGCTCGCCGTCGGCGAAGACCAGGGGAAGAGCGTCGCGGAGGTGGCGCGGGACCTTGGCGTCGACCAGGATGTCCTGGAGCTTGCGCGTCCTGCCACCGGGCAGCGGCCGCATCCGGAGGCCCGGCAGCCGGGTTCCCAGGCGGAGTTCGGTCCCCGGTGGAAAATGCCCGGCCGACCGATCGTCGCAGCCGTCGCAGGGCCGGGTCCGAAGGTCGGGAGTCGGCTGGGGGGTTTCGGCGCGAGCTGACATTTCCAATGCTTCATACCCACGACGGGCACGAATTGCACGGGGAAGGTCGATCGCGTCGCCACTTCGCCCCTCGCTGACGAGCCGGGCGAGCGCCGAGAGGTGACTGCGATCCAGCCCCGAACCGGTGCCGGCGGCCGCCGCGTACAGCCGCCGGAGGGCCTCGGCTCTGACCGCGGGCGGGGCGCCGGCGAGGGTCCGCAGCGGAATCCGCCCCGCAGCGGCACCCATCAGCTGCACGGCTCTCGACTCCAGCTCTTCCTGCAGGCGGGCCGCCTGAAGAGCGGCCCCATGAACCCGGGCGGTCAGTCCGGGCCGGTCCGCCTCCAACTGAGGCAGCAGCTGAAGGCGAACGCGCACGCGCGCGTACCGAAGGTCATGGTTGGAGGGATCGCGAAGGGGGCGAACCCGACGCCTCGCGAGGAAGGCCTCGACTTCGTTCCGCCAACAGCTGAGAAGCGGCCTGACGAAGGGTCCACGCCGCGCCGGCATTCCCCTCATCCCGGCCAGGCCCGAACCCCGGAGGAGATGCAGCAGGGCGCCCTCGACCAGGTCGTCGGCGGTGTGGCCGAGAGCCACCCTTGCCAGCCCGGAGTCCCGGAGCGCGGAGTCGAGGAAGTGGTAACGGGCCGCCCGGGCAGAGGCCTGTAGGGAACCCGGTGCCAGCGGCTCGGTGCGGACACCGCTGATCAGCTCGACACCGATGCGCGCGCAGAGGTCCGCAACGGCGGTGGCGTCCTGCCCCGAGGCGGGCCGGAGGGCGTGGTCGAAATGGGCGGCGACGACGGGGATGCCGCCCTCGCGTAGCGCGAGAAGGAGCGCGGTCGAGTCGGGCCCGCCGGAGAGGGCCACGAGCATGCCCGAGGGATCGAGCAGTCCAGAGCCGAGAACCCGGTCGGCGAGGCTGGTGGCGGTGGGTGGGTTCGAACCACCGACAACACGATTATGAGTCGTGTGCTCTACCACTGAGCTACACCGCCGGAAGCGTCGAAGAGACTACCTCGCGCCGGTGGCGCGCGCCTTGGTCTTCCTCTTCTTGGCTCGGTGCTTGGCGATGGCGACCCGCTTGCGCTTGTTCACAATGTTTTTCCTCTCCGCCGCAAAAACAAGAGGAGCCGGCGCGCCAGCTCCTCTGCATCGGTCTGAATGGTTGCGGAGCTTGGATTCGAACCAAGGACCTTCGGGTTATGAGCCCGACGAGCTGCCGCTGCTCCACTCCGCGGCGACATTATAGCTTCCCTGACAGTCAGGAAGCCCCCGCGGGACTACTTGAAGCGGACGCCGCCGCGCTTCGCCTCGAGGTTCCGCTTGAGGTCGAGAAGGCGTTCCTCGCTCGACTTCATGAACTGCGAAAGCCTCTCCTCGAAGAGGGGATCGGCACCCTCCGCGACGATCCGGTCGCGCTTTCCGCGCTTCCATTTCGGCAGCACCGCGGCGGGTGCTTCCCGCGTCTGCTTGAGAGAGAGGTCGTACTTCCCGTTGGCCGGATTGACCTGGAGGACCTTCACCTGCACTCGTTCATGGAGCTTCAGGTGATCGCGCACATCGCGTACGTACTCGTAGGCGATCTCGGAGATGTGAATCAGGCCGGTCTGGCCTCCGTCGAGATTGACGAAGGCGCCGAAATGCGTGATGCCGGTGACCGTTCCTTCGACGGCCTGGCCGACAAGGCCGGCCGGGGCGGGACGGCTTCCGTTTGCCGAG
>DIZV01000183.1:5447-15867 GCA_002427995.1 Chloroflexi bacterium UBA6019 | reverse complement strand
GCTTCCGTTTGCCGAGATTCCGTTGCGAGAGGAGCCGTTGGAGGCGTCCGGGTGGGTCTCGGGAAGTGGTCGATCGTCAATCGCCTGAGAGACGGCCGCCAGCGGCCTTTCCGTCAGCGTCTCACCGGTGCCAGAAATTAGCGATCCACCTCCGTGCAGACTCCCAGACTCCACCCTGCCGTACCGCTCCAGAAACCTTCGCCTTGCCGCCCGGTTGAGCCGGCGGCGCGGCGCTCGGCGCCGGCCGGCCGACGATGTAGATCCGCTCGTCGGTCCGAGCATAGCCATGTGCCCGCGCGTCCTCATCAGCTGTCGCGCCGGCGCTGCTGGCGAGGAGGTCCCGGCGATACCCCTCGTTCTGTGCCGCGACGGTTGCGTTCTGCTGCCGCAGGTCGGCGGCCTGCGTACTCAGCTGGTGGTTTAGCAGTGCCTCCTGCGCGAAGGCGTATGCCACCCAGACGGCCGCCAACAAGAGCAACCCCAGGAGCGCGAACTCCTTCGAAAGAGGCGCGGGCAGATTGACTTTTCGGACCCTGGATATGGTGTTGATGCGACGCATTCTGGGATGTTGTCTTCCTGCGCGATCATGTCCGTACAGGAACGAATGGGGACGATAGCACAGGGTCGATTCGAATGGAATCGGGGTCGGTTAAGGCGACTCCGACCAGAGCGCCTGGAGCGCGGCGGGCTCGAGTCTGCCGAGGTCGACGCCGCGTTGCGAGGCAAGCGCCTCCATCGCCTTGAACCGGTCGACGAAGCGCCGACCGGCCGAGCGGAGAGCGTCCTCCGGGTTCACCTTGCGCTTCCGCGCGACGTTGACGAGCGCAAAGAGCAGATCCCCGAACTCGCGGAAGAATTCGTCGTCGGTCGAGGCCGCGGCGAGCTCGGCGGCTTCTTCTCCCACGTCCCGGGCAGCGCTCGCCGGATCGCCGTAGTCGAAGCCGACCCTCGCCGCGCGCTTCTGGATGCCCAATGCCCAGGCCAGGGCCGGCAACGTCGGCGGCACCTTGTCCACCGGCGACTGGCGCTCCCGGCCCTGGCCTGCCTCGGCGGCCAATTTGTCTCTCTCCCAGTTCCGCAGCACGTCCTCGGCGTCGCGAACCTGCCTGTCGCCGAAGACATGGGGATGGCGGGCGACCATCTTGGCCGCCTCCTGCTCCGAAATCGCCGCCGCGTCGAATCGGCCTTCGCCGGCCGCGATCTGGGCGTGCATCGCAATTTGGAGAAGGACGTCGCCGAGCTCTTCGCGCAACTTCGACTCATCGCCCGTGTCAATCGCTTCGAGCAGCTCGTACGTCTCCTCCAGCAGGTAGGGGCGGAGCGATTCGTGCGTCTGCTCCCGGTCCCAGGGGCAACCGTCCTCCGCGCGCAACCGCCGGACGACCTCGAAGAGAGCGGGCAGGCCGGGGGGGTAGGGAAGCTCAGACACCGGCGCTGATTCTTGCACCTCGGTAGAGCTCCTCCATCGCCGCGAGGAGATCGAGCAGCTCCGTCCGCCAGCCCTCCCCCCGGCGCAGCAGCTTGAGCCGGTTGGGCGCGACGCGAAGCCGGCCGGGATTGCGGCGAAGCAGCTCATCGACGTCGAGGGGACGGTCGGGATCGACAGTGAGCACGACGTCGGGTCCGTCGGCGACGACCGATCGGAGTCCGATGCGCTGGCCGCGCAGTTTCACCCGCAACGAATAGGCGAGGTTGTCGAGCTGGGCCGGCGGTGAGCCGTAGCGATCGCGGAGGGACCGGAAGAGCCCGTCGAGCTGGGCTTCGTCCTCGGCGCCGGCGAGCTCCCGATAGGCCTGCAGGCGCAGCCTTTCGTCGCGGATGTAGGAGCGCGGGATGAAGTGGTCGAGGGGCAGGTTGAGGTTCATCTCGGGAGTCGTCAGAGCGTCCTTCACGAGATCCTCGTCGCCGCCGCTGCGGAGCTGTTGCACCGCGTGGCCGAGCATCTGCAGATACATCTCGAATCCGACGGCCGCAATCGCCCCGTGCTGCTCGGACCCGAGCAGGTTGCCGGCACCGCGGATCTCGAGGTCGCGAAGCGCGATCTTGAAGCCCATCCCGAGCTCATGCAGGCCGGACATCACGTCCAGCCTCTTGTCAGCGTTCTCGGTCAGCGAGCGAGTGGGGTCGAAGAGCAGGTAGCAGTAGGCCCGCTTGCCGGCGCGCCCCACCCGGCCCCGGAGCTGGTACAGCTGCGAGAGGCCGAACCGGTCGGCGGTCTCGACCAGGATCGTGTTCACGTTGGGGATGTCGAGGCCGGATTCGATGATCGTCGTACAGACGAGGACGTCGAAGCGTTTCTGGTTGAAGTCGACCATGACCCGGGCCAGGTCGTCTTCGACCATCTGGCCGTGGCCGACGGTGACCCGGGCCTCCGGCACCAGCCGGCGGACCCTCTCCGCCGCTTTCTGGATCGTCCTCACCCGATTGTGCAGGAAGTACACCTGGCCGCCCCGATCGAGCTCGCGCTCGATCACCTGCTGGATCAGCTCGTCCTCGTCGGCGGTGACATAGGTCTTGATCGGCTGGCGGTCCTCGGGAGGGGTTTGGATGACGCTCATGTCCCGGATCCCGGCGACCGCCATGTGCAGGGTGCGTGGGATCGGGGTGGCACTCAACGTGAGCACGTCGACGTTGGCGCGGATGCGCTTCAGGCGTTCCTTTTGGACAACGCCGAAACGCTGCTCCTCGTCGATGATCACAAGCCCCAGGCGCTTGAACCGGACATCCTTCTGGAGCACCCGGTGGGTGCCGATGACGATGTCGACAGTCCCCGCCCGGATGCCCGCCACCGCCTTCGCCTCGTCCTCCTCGGAGGCGAACCGGGAGAGCATCGCGATCTCGATCGGGTAGGGCTGCAGCCGCTCTTTGAAAACGAGGTAATGCTGCTGGGTGAGGATGGTCGTCGGCACCAGCATCGCGACCTGCTTGCCGCTCTGCACCGCTTTGAAGGCGGCACGCAGCGCCAATTCGGTCTTGCCGAAGCCGACGTCGCCGCAGAGCAGGCGGTCCATCGGCTTGTCGGACTCCATGTCGGCTTTGATCTCGGCGAGGGCCGACAGCTGATCCGGGGTCTCCTCGAAGGGAAAGGAAGCTTCGAGCTCACCCTGCCACGGCGTATCCGGCTCGAAGGCGAAGCCGGGTTTGGCCTCCCGCGCCGCGTAGAGCTTGAGCAGGTCGTCGGCGATGTCCTCGACCGATTTTTTGGCGCGACTTCGCGCTTTCTCCCACGCGCCGGTGCCGAGGCGGTTGAGCGGAGGATCCCCCTCTCCGCCCCCGAGGTACTTTTGGACACGGTCGAGAAACTCGACCGGCACGAAGAGCCGGTCGGCTTCCGCGTACTCCAGCTCCAGGTACTCGCGCTCGGCGCCGTCGAGCTCTTTCAGGACCATGCCGTGGAAGCGGGCGACGCCGTGGTCGACGTGGACCACCAGCTCGCCCGGCTGGAACTCGAGACTGACGGTTGGCAGGCCCCTCCCGGGCCCGCCGCGCCTGACCACCGGCCGGCGAACGCGCCCGAAGAGCTCGTGGTCGGACAGGATCGCGAGCCCAAGACCGGGGTTCTCGGCACCCACCGGCAGGTCTGCCTCCGCCTGCTGGACGCCGGTGGTGAGGATGGCGTCAAGGTCGAGATCCAGCCCCTGGGGCTGCCGCTCGGCGCCGGCTTCGGTGAGCAGTGCCTCGAGACGCTCCGACTGTTCGCTGGCGAGCACGACCGACGGGCGCTCGGAGATGACCTGGCGCAGCGCGCCCGGCCGGCGGATCAGTGGTTCCGGTTGGTTCCAGCCCAGGTCGAGAGCGTCCTCCGCCTCGCCCGCCGTGATGCAGACGCGCTCCCACCCTCCGGCCGTGAGCCGCTCGGTCGGCACCATCGGCGGCTGGAAGCCCGCCGGCAGCTCCCGGTCGGCCGCCTCGGCAGCCACGAGAGCGGTCGTCTCGCGTTCGAGCTCTCTCGCCTCGGCCAGCTGGCGCTCGGGCTCGAAATCGATGATCAGGGCATCCTTGGGCAGGTGGTCGAAGAGCGTCGGCAAGGCTGGATCGACGTAGGCGGAGTAGAACTCAACACCCGGGAAGGGCGTGCCCACCCCGAGCCGGACGAGCTCGTCCTCCCAGTCGGCGCGGACGTCGCCTCGGAGGTTGTCGAGATCGCCCGTCCGGCGCAGCCTGGCGACCGCGGCGGCGCCTCGTCCGCCGCCGACGACGACCTCGCGCCCGGGACGAATCGTCACCCGGGGCACCCCCATCACAGAGCGCTGGTTGCCAGGGTCGAACAGACGCAGGCTCTCGATCTCGTCCCCGAAGAACTCGGCGCGAACCGGGGCACTCCCGGCGGCGGGAAACACGTCGAGAATTCCGCCCCGCACGGAGAACTGGCCAGGCTCCTCCACCAGGGGCTCGCGCGTGTAGCCGAGGTCGGTGAGGCGCCCGGCAAGCCCGTTCAGGCTGGAGCGGGCCCGGGGCGCGAGCTCGACCGCGGTCGAGGCGAGGAGCTCGGGCGCGAGCGTCGGCCGCATGGCGGCTCTCCTCGAGGAGACGAGCAGGCTGGGCTCGGCGCCGGGGCCGAGCGCGGCAAGCGATTCAAGCCTCCGGCCGACCGCGGGGTCGACGGCCGGAGGCCGGTCGAGGAAGGAGATCCCGACCTCAGCGAAGAGATAGCTGGTCGGCCGTCCGGCCAGCCAGGGCCGAACCTCGGCCAGGAAGCGATCAGGATGCCGGACCAGGACGAGGGTCGTCCGCCCCCGCTCGAGGGCGCGCCGGGCAAGGGCGCCGCCGACAATCGGCCAGGCGCCCGACGGCAGCCGCCCGATCCGCAGGGTCCCGGCCGGCACCGCTTCCAGCACGCGTTCCCAGAGCGGCCTCATGGGATCTCCTCGCAGTCCAGCGAGCCGTGTCGGTTGTACCTGTCCATGGCCGCTTGGACGCCCACTTGGAGCGCCAGCTCGAGGGCATCAACCACGCCCGAGCGGACCTTGTCGAGCGCTTCGGCCTCCCGCTTTCCAAAGCGTCCCAGCACGTAGCGCACGCCATCACCATCGGGTCTCCCGACGCCGACTCGAAAGCGGACGAACTCGTGGGTCTTGAGGGAGCTCATGATGGACGAGACCCCGTTGTGGCCTGCCGCCGAGCCGCCGAGGCGGATTCGCAGCCGGCAGAGCGGCAGGTCGAGCTCGTCGTACACGGCCCAGACCGACCCGGCCACCAACCCCAGATCCCGGGCCGCCGCCGCGACCGCCTGGCCGCTCTGGTTGACATAGGTCTGGGGCCAGACCAGCCAGACCCGACGGTCCGGCACGAGGTCGGCGAAGCCCACCAGCGACCTCCACCGCTTGCGAGTCAAGCTGGCTCCAAGCCGCTCGGCCAGAAGCGAGAGGCACTCGGCGCCGAGGTTGTGCCGCGTTCCCGCGTACTCGGACCCCGGATTTCCCAGGCCCACGATCAAAAGATTGTCCAAATCCTTCCTTCTTTGCTCTTCCGTCAGCACGCCTGCGAATAGACGCGCCAAGGCCCGCGGCGAAGCCGCTGACCCATCTTTGATTCCGGTCTTTAAGCCTACCCGGGCGAGGCCCGGTTCAAAGCCGGCCGGGAGCGATGTGGACGTCCGACCGCCGCAGAGCGGCGAGCGTGAGGCGGCCCATCTCGGCCTCTTCGTCAGCGCCGGCGTGGTCCCAGCCGAGCACGTGCAGGAAACCATGTACGGCCAGCAGGGCCAGTTCGGTCTCCTCCGGGTGGCCGTACTGGGCCGCCTGCCGAACGACCGCCGGCCAGGAGATGACGATATCCCCCAGATGGACGCCCAGGCCGCGGTCGCCGGAAGGAAAGGAGAGCACGTCGGTCGGCCGATCCTCCCCCAGGAACTGCCGGTTGAGTCGCCGGAGCTCGCCGTCTCCCGAGATCCGAACCGCGAGCCCCCAACCACCTTCCGGAAGCCGAGCTCCGATCTCGGCCACCTGGCCTGCCCCGGCGAGCACGGCGCGAACGCGACCGCGCGGGATCGGGGCTCGCGCGGCGTTCTGGACGACGACCATTTCGGCGAGGAGATTACGTCGACCACTCCCGGACTGCCTCCGGGTACCCTGACGCCGTGTCTCAACTGATCCTCTTCCTCCACGCCCGGTTCGCGCTGGCGGAGATCCTCTTCGCCCTGCTCCTTGCCGGCTGGGGCAGCTATCAGTACATCCGCCACAAGGCGGTCAGCGGCGGCTTCCGCTCCGCCTACCTGATGCTCTGCGGCCTCACGGCGGTGCAGGGACTGCTCGGCGTCGTCAACCTGCTGCTCGGGGCGCGGTTGAACAACCCACTGCACCTCGTCTATGGGGTGTTCGCGGTGCTCTTCCTGCCCGGGCTCTATTTCTACTCGGTGTCCGGCCACCAGTCGAAGGCGCGAGAGGCCGTGTTTCTGGCGGCGGCCTGTTGGATCGTCCTGATCGCATTCGTCCGGGGTTGGATCACCGGGCAATAGCCTCTCTGTAGCTCAGGCGGCCCGGAAGGCATAGCCGACGGCGTAGGTGAGCACCGCCACTCCGCTTCCCACGAGCGTCATCTCAAGGCCGGAACGGAGAGCGTTCTTGCCGGTGAAGAAGGTGCGGGCGGCGCCCATGGCGAAGAGGCAGGCCACGCAGATGACCGCCGTGATGAACAGCGCCAGGAGCGGGTGCGAGCCGGCGACCGCTCGCCCGATCACGTACCCCACGACGGGGATGAGTCCGCCGAACAGGGTGGCGACACCGGCCACGACGGCCTCGCGCATGGGGTCCTCGAACTGGCCGGCGTCGAGCCCAAGCTCCTCGCGCGCCTGGGTCTCAAGCCAGATCTTCTTGTCCCGCGTGATGCGGGCCACGATCGTCTCTGCCTCGGCCTCGGTCAGTCCCTTGGCCCGGTAGATGCCCTTCAGCTCCGCTCGCTCAAGCTCGGGCATAGCTTCAATCTCGGCGGCCTCTCGGGCAAGTTGCTCTTCGTAGATCTCCCGTTGTGACTTGGTCGCCAGGTAGGCGCCGCCGGCCATCGACACGCCAGAGGCTGTCATGGCGGCAAGTCCACCCACCAGCACGACATGCGGGTCCACGGTCGCCCCGCCAACTCCGGCCAGGACGCCGAGGGTCGCCGTCAGCCCGTCGTTGACGCCGTAGATCACGTTGCGGATGCTTTCGACCCCGCCGCCATGCCAGCTTTCGCCCGGGCTCTCTCCCTCGCTCCTCGCGTGGGCCGATTCCTCCGGAATCAGCTCGCGCAGGATGGTCTTGGCGCCGTCGTCCTCCAGCTCGGTCATCTGACCGAGGTAGGAGCGCAGGATCCGGCCCTCGGCGAGACCGGCCATCGACATGACCGGGCCCACCCCGATCACGGTGGCGAGAAGGCCGAGCGCTCCGACAGCCGGCGAGCGCCGGGTTTGGGGAAGCGGTATGCCGTGCTCCGCCAGATAGCCCGCCCAGGCTTCCGCGTGCCGGCCCTCGTCGGCCGCCATTCGCTCCAGTTGCTTTTTGGTGACGGGCTGGCGGGCGACGCGCGCCAGCTCGCCGTAGACCGCGGCCATCCGCGCCTCGCGCTCCCAATTGACCAGCAGCCCGGGTGCTGAGCCGACCTTCACGCAGCGCTCGTGAAGTTCGATTCCAGGTATTCCGCAATGCCGTTCTGCCAGGCGGGCAGCGGGCTGCTGCGGTTCGAGAGCAGGCAGCCATTGAGCGGCCGTCTCGCGACACCCGGTCTGCTCTCGGTCAGGGTTCGCTTCACCACGTTGTTGAGGCTCACAAGTCGAAGGATCTCGAGAGCGAATTCATAGTAGGAGCAACACCCGGCCGCCACCAGGTGGAGCAGTCCGGTTGACCCCGCCTCCGCGGCAGCGATCGAAGCGCGGGCGAGGTGCCCGGTGAAGGTGGGGTTCAAGCGCTGGTCGTCCACCACGCCCAGTTCTGGCCCGCTCCGCGCCCGCGCGAGCAACCGGTCGGGGAAGCTGCCACCCTTGACCGCCGAGCCGCCGCGGCCGAAGAGCCCCGAGCTCCTTATCACCAGAGCCGTCGGCAACTCCGTCAGAACCTGGATCTCTCCGTCGCGTTTCGACTGCCCATAAACGCTGGTGGGATCAGGGTCGTCGGTTTCGACGTAGGGTCGATCGAGACTCCCGCCGAACACATAATTGGTCGAGAAGTGGACGAGTCTCGCCCCCGAATCGCGACAGGCACGGGCGACATTGCCGGCGCCCACCGCATTGACGGCCCTGGCCGCCGCCGGCGCCTCTTCAGCGCCGTCCACCGCGTTGTAGGCGGCGCAGTTGAAAACGAGCTCGATGCTCTTGCTCGTGATTTCGCGGCGCACTCGCTCAAGGTTCGTAACGTCAAGTTCCTCCCTGGACGGCGCCGAGCTACCGGGTAAGAGCTCTGCCAGATCACGAGCCAGCTGGCCCGACCCGCCCGTGATCAGGATCCTGGTTGCGACCATGCGGGATCATGCTTTCACAGTCGAACTCGGCAACCCGGGGCCGACACCCCCCTGGCGGGCCGCAACGGGCCCTGAGTCTAGGCCTGGTGCTGGGAGCGGAGGCGCTGCAGCCGGTCGCGCTTAAGCGCCAGCGCCCGCTCAAGGGCGGTCAGAAGGGCGCCGTCGTTCATGGGCACGACCCGCAGGCGTGCTTCCAGTTCGCGGACCTCGACCTCGGCACGCGTGAGTTCGAGATCGATGGTGTGGTTGCCCATGAAAGATCCTTTGCTCTTGAAAACCGGATCCGCGCCAAAAATGTTTCGGCGCTTTCCGATTTCGCCATGTTAGGTGATCGGGCGTCCTCTTTCCAGGTTGCTTTTCAGTCGAGGCTGATCGCCTGCCGCAGCTTGTCGAAGAAACCCTTGCCGACCCGCTCCGGCTTGCCGGTAAGCCCGCCCACCTGCTTCAAAAGCGCCTTCTGGTCACCCGTCAAGTCCTTGGGGACGACGACTTGCGCGACGACGAATTGGTCGCCGCGGCGCCCCGTCCTGACGTGGGGAATGCCCTTTCCTCCGAGGCGGAAGGTCTGGCCGTACTGGGTCCCGGGTGGAATCGATACCTCGACCGGCCCATCGACGGTGGGGACCTCGATCCGGTCCCCCAGCGCCGCCTGGACCATGTTGAGCTTGAGCTCGTAGATGAGGTCCTGGTCGCGCCGCGTCAGCTGCTGATGCGGCTTGACCCGAATCACCACGTAGAGGTCGCCCGGGGAGCCGCCGCGAACGCCGGCCTCACCCTCACCGGTCAGGCGGATCTGAGAGCCGGTGTCGACGCCCGCCGGAATCCGGAGGTTGAGCCGCTTGGTCTTCTCCACCCGTCCCTGGCCGCGGCACCCGGTGCAGGGGACTCGCACGATCCGACCCTGCCCCGAGCAGGCGGGGCAGCTGACCACGTTGACGACCTGGCCGAAGATCGACTGCGCGGCACGACGGACCTGGCCGTTACCGCCGCAGGTACCGCAGGTCTCGACGGAGGTACCGGGCTCAGCACCGTTGCCGGAGCATTTGTCGCAGACCACCAGCCGGGGCACCTCGATGTCTTTCTCGACCCCGCCGTAGGCCTCTTCGAAGGCGATCGTCAGGTCGTAACGGAGGTCGGAGCCGCGAACGTTCCGGCTCTGACCGCGGCCGGAGAACCCGTTGCCGAAAAACGCGTCGAAGATGTCCCCGAAACCAAAGCCTTCGAATCCCTCGCCGCTGCCAGCCGTGACCCCGGCGTGGCCGAACATGTCGTAAGAGCGGCGACGTTCAGGGTCGGAGAGGACCTGGTAGGCCTCGGCCGCCTCCTTGAATCGAACCTCGGATTCGGTGTTCCCCGGGTTGCGATCTGGGTGAAGCTCCATCGCAAGCTTCCGGAAAATCCGCTTGAGCTCTTCGGGCGAGCAGTCCCGGCTCACGCCGAGGACCTCGTAATAGTCCCGCTTAATCGCCAACGGGTCGGGCCACTCTCACCAACGCCGGTCGCACCACTCGTTCGTTCAGGCGATAACCCTTCCGGACCTCGGTGATGACGGTATCCTCCGGCTGCTCGTCGGACTCTTCGTGACCGATCGCCTCATGGAGGGTCGGGTCAAAGGGCTGGCCGATGGCCTCGATCGGCGAGACTCCCATCGAGAGGAGGAGGTCGTCGAGCTGCTGCAGGGTGAGCTGGACTCCCTTCAGCCAGGCGTCGTCAGCCTCCGCGGGCGCCGACTCCATCACGCGGTGGAAGTTGTCCACCACGGGAAGCATCTTCGCCACCAGCTCGGCGTTGGCGCGCTCGACCGTCTCGGCCTGCTCCTGCCGGACTCGCTTCTTGTAGTTGTCGAAGTCGGCGGCGAGGCGGAGGTATCGATTGGTGGCGTCCAGCGCCTCCGCCTCCAGCTGCTCGATCTTCGCTCGTAGATCAGTGGTTGTGGTCATTGGCTGGGTTAATTCTTACCGGGATTCAGCCGCCCTAATCCCCCGGGCGG
>DIZV01000183.1:2734-5348 GCA_002427995.1 Chloroflexi bacterium UBA6019 | reverse complement strand
CCTTTGAGCCGGCCGGCTGCTCCATAGGTCGTCAGCGCGACCGTGCACGAGCGCAGTTGCTCGGTGCCATTCTCGGAACCGATCACCACCTGGAGATCGGACTCCCCGATCATCTCTCTCAGCAGCGCCGAGAGGTGCCGGCTCTCCTCCAGGATCTCGAGGACCTCCTGGAGCCGGTTGGCATCGCTGAACTCAGGCTGCTTGAGCAGGTTCCGCACCCCATCGTGGACCACCAGGGTCTCGGCTCCCTGCTCGAACTGCTCCAGCAGGTCGTGGATGTACTGGAGCACCTCCCGTTCGGGGCTCTCCGGCAGAGAGCCGATTCGCGCGGCGATCGCTTCTCGATCCTGTCCGGCCAACTCGGAGAGGATCCGGTTCCCGAGCTTGGTCAGCTCTTCCTGGGCCAGAGGCAGGCTCAGCGCGAGCAGTTGCTGGCGGAGCAGGTTCCCCTCCATCAAGAGGATCAGAAGCACGGCCTGAGGTTCGAGTGAGACCAGGTCGAGGTGCTTCAGCCGGGCCCGCGGCCCATGAGGCGCGGTTACGACCGACGCATTCTGAGTCACGGTGGCAACGACCATTGCGACCCTTTCAACGAAGGCTTGGCCATCGGCGGGCGCGGTACGAATCTGTTCGGTGATGTAGTCGCCGACCTGCGTCCCGACCGATTGCGAGTCCATCAGGAAGTCGACGAAGTAGCGGTAGCCGAGGTCGCTTGGAATTCGCCCCGAGGAGGTGTGCGGCTGGATGAGGTAACCGAGGTCGCCCAGGTTGTTCAGCTCGCTCCGGATCGTCGCCGAGCTGAGGTTCAGGAAGTAGCGGCTGACGAGCGCCTGGGAACCGACCGGAATGGCGCTCTCGGTGAATTCGTGCACCACGGCCTTGAGGATTCCTCGTTTTCTGGGTTCCATTAGCACTCTCTGGTCCTGAGTGCTAAGCGTAGCGATTGGCGTCCCCCGAAAGGGGACTCACGACGCTCCTCAGAGGACGGCCAGCGCGATCTGGTTGTGCAGATCGAGCCCCCGGGAGGTTGGACGAACCTTGCTGCCGGCCCACTCGACCAGTCCGGCGGCTTCAAGGTCGGCGAGGGCGCTCTCGAAGCCGTCGGGCGGCTCCAGCCCGTCGGCCATTCGCAGCCCCAGCATCAGCCGTTCCGCTGCCGCTCGGCGTGGACCGAGAACCTCGCCATCCTCGACGAAGTCGGTTGAGGAGATGTAGGACTGAGGTCGCGCCAAGTTCCACCAGCGCTGCGAGGAGTCGGCGGAACGAGCGTAGGAATGGGCGCCGCAGCCGGCTCCGTAGACCGGCCGGCACTGCCAGTAGGACTGGTTGTGCCGCGACTCGAGTCCCGCGCGGCTCCAGCTCGAGATCTCGTACCGACGGTAACCGGCGCCAGTGAGCTCGGACTGGCACGTCGCGATGAACTCCCACTGTGCGTCGGGCTCGACGGCGGGTAGTTGGCCCCTCTCCAGGCGACGGTGCAGCGGAGTCCCCTCCTCGAATGTCAGGCAGTAGCAGGACAGGTGCTCCGGCTCGAGCGCGATTGCCTGGTGCAGGGTCGTCCGCCACGACTCCACGGTCTGGAAGGGCACGGCGTAGATCAGGTCCAGGCTCAAGTTCGCGAAGCCGGCGGCGCGAGCCTGGCTTACCGTCCGGCGCGCCTGGGCGCCGTCCGTACGCCGCTCGAGCACCGCGAGGGCCCGGGGATCGAACCCCTGGACTCCGATGCTGAGGCGGTTTACGCCCGCCTCGCGCCACGCCGCCAGCTTCGCGGGATCGGTTGACCCCGGGTTCGCCTCCAGTGTCACTTCGGCTCCCGGCTCGATTCCGAACCGGGCCCGGATCCCGTCCAGGAGCCGGGTGATCGACTCCGCCGGCATCAGGCTTGGCGTCCCGCCGCCGAAGTACACGGTTGCCAAAGGACCAAAGGGAAAGCGCTCGGCCGCGGAGCCAAGCTCCCGCTCGAGCGCCTCCACGTAGGGCTTCATCAAGCCATCGAGCCGCGCGTAGGCATTGAAGTCGCAGTAGCCGCATTTGTGTCGGCAGAACGGTAGGTGGACGTAGAGGTGGCGGAAAGGAGCCCTGTTAAGGAGCTCACCGGGGAGCGCCGTGGTCGCCGGGACGGTCATGGCTCGAGCTTCTGCAGCTCCGTTTCGACAAGACCGACGAGCTCCCCGATCATGTCGCCGTCGAAAGCGAGCCTGATCCCGGCGGCCTGGTAGAGCTCGGGCAGCGGTCGCGTCGAACCAAGCCCGAGGGCCTTCCGATAATCGGCGACAGCCCCCGCCTGGTCCCGCATCGCGTTGCGCCAGACCTGGAGCGCGCCGAGCTGGGCGATCCCGTATTCGATGTAGTAGAACGGCACCTCGAAGATGTGGAGCTGCTGGTACCAGCGCGCGATCCACTCCTGGCGCAGGCCGGCGTAGTCAACGCCACGTTCGAACCGCTGCCGGAGGTCGAGCCAGGCGGCATCCCGGGCATCGGCGTCGGCGCCGTCGGGGCTGGCGTAGATCCAATGCTGGAACGCGTCCACGGTCGCGCAGTGGGGAAAGAAGAGCACGATCCCCTCCAGGTGGTCGATCCGGGCTCGGCGATAGTCATCCTCGGAGTAGTAACC
>DIZV01000183.1:558-2621 GCA_002427995.1 Chloroflexi bacterium UBA6019 | reverse complement strand
TCGAAGCCCTGGAAGGAGTGCCCAGCTTCGTGAACCAGGGTCACGAGGTCATCGGCGACTCCGGCGGCGTTCATGAAGATCAGGGGTCGCTTCTTTTTCGGGAGGTCGGTCATGTACCCGCCGGGCGCCTTACCCTTCCGGCTCTGGAGATCGAGCAGGCCTTCCTCCTGCATGGTCTTGAAATACCGTCCCAGCTGCGGGTCGACGCGGTTGAAGACCGAGACCCCGCGCTCGATGAACTCTTCGGCCGTCTCGAACGGCCGCAGCGGCGGTCTCCCCCGGGAATCGACGCCCACATCCCAGGGTCTCAGGGCGTCGAGGCCCATCTTCTTGCGGCGGCGCTCGAGGATCCGCTCGGCGGCGGGCACGACCTTCTCCTCGACCGCCCGGTGGAAGGCGTAGCAGTCTTCGGGCGTGTAGTCGAAGCGGTGCTTCTCGACGTGCATGTAGTCGCGAAAGTTCTCGAAACCGGCGTTGCGGGCGATCCTCTGGCGAAGGCCGTACTGTTCGGTGAAAAGGCTCGCCAGCCCATCCCGCTTCTCCACGTAGGGCTTGCGATGAAGCCGCCAGGCCTTTTCGCGGATCGCCCGGTCGGGGCTGAGCATGAACGGCCGCAAGCGGGGCAGCGGGATCTCCTCCCCATCCCAGACCGCGGTCATGGCGCCGGCGATCTTCTGGTACTCCGCGTTGAGCCTTTCGACGTCGGACTTGAGCGGCACGTTCTCCTCGCGGAAGATGTCGTTGGTGGTCCGAAACCGCCTCAGCGACTCCTCCAGCTCCGGAGTCGAATAGCCGACCTCGAGGAGCCGACGGCTGAGGCGAACCCGCTGCTCGGCCGCGTTTGGTTCGATCTCGGTCTGGAAGCGGAGGTTATCGGCCTCCTTCTCGGCGCTGGCCGTATCGCACGTGTAATCGAAGTAAACCTGCTCGCGCGCCTCCGCCAGGAGGTCCTCGAACGTGGACCAGTCGTCCAGCCAGAGGTGGGCGTTGTCGATTGTCAGGGCACGAAAGTAGAGCTCGTTGTAGATCGGCAGGATCTCATCCCAGCTGAGCTTCGCGAACTCCTTCGACGACTCCGGCAGAGCGATCATGAGGTCTCCTCAACACGAAGCTGTGGCCGCCCGACGGGCGACGGCGGACGGTCTGGTTGGCGAAGCCTAAGCTACCGGTCCGTCCAACTTGAGGTCGGCGGCCTCGCCGCCCGAGATCTCGAGCAGCCGATCAGGCGCGATGGCGAAGACAGAATCCGGGCGCCCCGCCGCGGCCCAGACGACGCCGTAGCCGAGGAGATCGCGATCGATGTAGATCGCGAGCGGCTCGAGATGCCCGAAGGGCGGCACGCCGCCGATCGCGAAACCGGTCGCCCTCCGGGTGGTCTCGGCGTCGGCCTTGGCCACCGGCCGTCCGGCCAACCGGCCCAGCCGCTCCGGGTCGAGCCGGTTGGCGCCGCTGATCAGCGCCACCACCGGCCGGCCCGCGGCGAGGAAGACGAGCGACTTGACGATCTGGCCGAGCGAGCAGCCGATTGCGCGCGCGGCGTCCTCAGCCGTTCGAGTGCCTTCGGGGAAGCGTTTGACCTCGAACCCCTCGAGGAGCTGGGCTAGCCCGGCGGCCAAGTCAGCTGCCGTCCGCCGAGAACGTGGAGGTGGACGTGGTAAACGGTCTGGCCGGCGTTCGGACCCTGGTTGAAGACCAACCGGTAGCCTGAATCCGCCAGCCCGCGACCGGCGGCGAGGCGGTGAGCCATCGAGAAGATTCGGCCGAGGAGACGGTCGTCGTCGAGGGCCGAGATCGTCTCGACGTGGCGGCGCGGCACGACCAGGAAGTGCGCCGGGGCCTGGGGGTTGATGTCGGCGAGAGCGACGACGTCGTCGTCACGGTCCAGGGTCTCGACCGCCGGGTCGGCGATCAGGCGACAGAAGATGCAGCCTTCCGAGATTTCGGTCCCCATCTCAGTCCAGCGAAAGGATCGCCATGAAGGCATCCTGTGGAATCTCGACCGAGCCGACCCGCTTCATCCGCTTCTTGCCTTCTTTCTGCTTCTCGAGCAGCTTGCGCTTGCG
>DIZV01000183.1:0-323 GCA_002427995.1 Chloroflexi bacterium UBA6019 | reverse complement strand
ATGTCGCCGCCATAGCACTTGGCGAGCACGTCCTTGCGGAGTGCCGAGACGGTCTCGCGGGCGATCACCTTGCCGCCGATGGCGGCCTGGATCGGAACCTCGAACAGCTGGCGGGGGATGATCGCCTTCAGCTTGTCGACCAGGCGGCGGCCCTGGGCGGCGGCCTTTTCGCGGTGGACGATCATGGAGAGGGCGTCGACCGGCGTGCCGCCGAGGAGAACGTCCAGCTTGACCAGCTCGGCGGCCCTGAAGCCGGTGACGTCATAGTCCATCGAGGCGTAGCCCTTGGAGCGGGATTTGAGGGCGTCGTAGAAGTCGTGGAT
>DIZV01000097.1 GCA_002427995.1 Chloroflexi bacterium UBA6019 | reverse complement strand
CTACTCTATCCTCTACGTCGGCAGCGTCAGATGTGTATAAGCAGACAGACCACCAGCGGACCACGCGCGGGCCGGGGCAGAGACCGCGCACGGGCTCGACCCCGCGGGTGGTGTTAACCTCCAGCACCGCTCCCCGCCGGGCCGCCTCGCGGAGAATGGCGCGGTACTCCTCCTCGAAAGCGGCCTCGTCGAGCGGGAGCTGGTCGTGGGGCCAGTAGCGCCGCGCGTAGTCAAGGTGGGCGAGGACGGTGAAGGGCTGGCCGCTCCGGGCCAGGTTGAGCACCTCGGCCAGGTAGAGGCGGAAGAGCGCGGGCGCGCTCTCGACCGTCATCAGCCCGCGTTCGCTGAGGTCCCGCGGGCGGCCGTCGATGGTGACGCAATGGACCGAGCCGAGGATCCGCTCGATCCTCCCCGCCGCGAGCACCAGGGCCGCGGCCTCGGGATGGAGATGCGGCTCGCCGAGCTCGACCCCGCAGATGATCCGCAGCTCGGGGAAGCGCGCCCGGCAGCGATCGACGGCTTCCAGGTAGCCGGCGACGTCGAGCCCGTGCTGCCCCTCGTGGACGACGACGAAGTCGGCGTGGTCGGTGAAGGCGATGGCCGGCAGGCCGATCTCCAGGGCTCGCCGGCAGGTCGCCTCCATGTCGCCCCGCGCGGCGTCCCACGACCACTCGGTGTGGACGTGGCCATCGACGATGGCGGACGCGGCGGGCCTAGCGTTCGAGTCGATCGCGAAGAAGCTCGGTGGCCAACTTCAGGTTGGCGGTCCCGCCCGACGCGGCTTTGACCTTGCCGATCAGCGCGCCGACCGCCTGCTGCTTGCCGGCCCGGAAGTCGGCGACGGCCCGCGGGTTCTCGGCCAGGACCCGGTCGACGATGGCGGCCAGCTCGCCCGCGTCAGAGATCTGAGCCATTCCCGCCGACGCCTCGACGAAGCTCGCGCCAGCGAGCATCCGGACCAGGATCTGGCGGCCCTGGTCGCGGTTGAACTCGCCTCGCTGGACTCCCTCGAGCAGGGCGGCGAAGTCCACCGGGTCCGGCGTCCGGCCCGCGTAGCTGGGCAGAACCTCGCCGATGATCCAGTTGGCGGCGGGTTTCGCGTCGACCCCGAGCTCGAGGACGCGCTCGAAGAAGGCCGCCACCTCAGCCTCGGCCGTGATCAGGCCGGCGTCGTACTCGGACAGTCCCCGCTCGGCGACAAGGCGCGCGCGGCGCGCTGCCGGCAGCTCCGGCAGCGAGGCGCGAAGCTCCTCGATGTAGGCCGGCTCGAAGCTCAGGGGCGGCAGGTCCGGCTCGGGGAAGTAGCGGGTAGTCCTCGGCGCCCTCTTTGGAGCGCTGCGTCACCGTGCGCTGCTCGGCCTCCGACCAGCCGCGGGTCTCCTGGACCACCTGTCCCCCGGACTCCAGCACCTCCGCCTGGCGCTTCAGCTCGAACTCGACCGCGCGGAAGAGGGCACGGAAGGAGTTGATGTTCTTGAGCTCGGTCTTGACCCCCAGCTGCTCCGAGCCGCGGGGCCGGAGGGAGACGTTCGCCTCGGCGCGGAGGTGGCCCTTCTCCATCTCGGCCTCGCTGGCGCCGATCGTGCGCAGCAGCGCGCGCAGCTCCACCGCGTAGTCACGAGCGTCGGCGGCCGAGCGCAGGTCAGGTTCCGTCACGATCTCCATCAGGGGCATCCCGGACCGGTTCAGGTCGACCATCGAGACACCGCCGGAGTGCAGGCTGTCGCCGGCGTGGACGAGCCTGCCGGTGTCCTCCTCGAGGTGGACGCGGGTGATCCGGACCCGCTTGCCAGCGACCTCGATCCAGCCGTTGCGGCTCATCGGCAGGTCGTACTGGCTGATCTGGTAACCCTTCGGGAGGTCGGGATAGAAGTAGTTCTTGCGGTCGAACTTGGTGAACTCCTGGATCTCGCAGTTGAGCGCCAGAGCCGACTTCAAGAGCAGCTCGACCGCCTTCCGGTTGATCACCGGCAGCGTGCCGGGCAGCCCGAGGCAGACCGGGCAGACGTTGCTGTTGGGCGGCTTGCCGAGATAGTCGGTGGCGCAGCCGCAGAACATCTTGGAGCGGGTCGCCAGCTGGACGTGGACCTCCATCCCGATCACCGCCTCCCAGTCGCTGCCCACCACCGAGCTCACAGCCGCGCGACCTCGGCGGTGATCCCGCTCGCCTGCTCGTAGGCCCGACCGACCTGGAGGGCGAGGTCCTCGCGGAACTGCGGCGAGACGACCTGCAGCCCCACCGGCAGACCGCCGGCAGCGGCGGTCGGGACGCTCAGCCCGGGCAGGCCGGCGAGGTCGGCGCCCAGCGTCAGCACGTCGCAGAGGTACATCGCGTACGGGTCGCCCGTCTTCTCGCCGATCTTGAAGGCGACCGTCGGCGAGGTGGCGCTGACGATCGCGTCGCATCTCGCGAAGGCCTCGTCGAAGTCCCGCTTGATCAGCGTGCGGACCTTCATCGCCTTCAGGTAATAGGCGTCGTAGTAGCCGCTCGAGAGCGCGTAGGTGCCCAGCATCAGGCGCCGCCGCACCTCGGGCCCAAAACCCTCCCGCCGGGTGTTCAGGTAGTTCGCCAGAAGCGACTCGGCGCCCGGATCGTGGAGGCCGTACTTGACGCCGTCGAAGCGGGCCAGGTTGGAGGAGCACTCGGCCGGGGCGACGATGTAGTAGGCGGCCAGCCCGTAGTCGGTGTGCGGCAGGCTGACCTCGACCAGCTCGGCCCCCGCCTCCTTCAGCACCTCGAGCGCGTCGCCGACCGAGCGCTGCACGCCCTCCTCCATGCCAGCGACCTCGAAGTACTCCCGGGGTAGCCCCAGCCGCATCCCCTTGATGCCCGCGCCGACCCGGTCCAGGTCGAGCGGGCGGTCGAAGCAGGTTGCATCGAGGGGGTCGTGCCCGGCGATCGTCGCCATCACGGTGGCGCAGTCGTCGACGCTGCGGGTGAACGGCCCGACGTGGTCGAGGCTGGAGGCAAAGGCGATCAGCCCGTAGCGGCTGACCCGACCGTAGGTGGCCTTGAAGCCGACCGTCCCGGTCAGCGCGGCCGGCTGGCGGATCGACCCGCCGGTGTCGCTGCCGAGGGCGAAGGCGGCCATCCCGGCGGCGACCGCCGCGGCGCTGCCACCGCTGCTCCCGCCGGGCACGCGGGTGGGGTCCCAGGGATTGTGCGTCGGCCAGTAGCCGGAGTTCTCGGTCGAGCTGCCCATCGCGAACTCGTCACAGTTGGTCATTCCGACGAATACGGCGCCCGCCTGGCGGAGCCGGGCCACGACGGTCGCGTCGTAGGGGGAGATGAAGCCGGCGAGGATTCGCGAGCCGGCCGTGGTTTCGACGCCCTGGGTGCAGAAGACGTCCTTGATCGCGAGCGGGATGCCGGTGAGGGCGTGCACCCCGTCGCCCGCCGCGAGCCTCCGGTCGGCGGCCTCAGCCTGCCCTCGGGCCAGGTCCGGCGTCAGCCGCAGGAAGGCCTTGATCCCGCCGTCGACGGCGTCGATCCGCTCCTCGTGGGCGTCGAGGAGTTCCACCGCCGAAACCTCCCGGCGGGTCAGCCTGTCATGCATCTGCGCGATCGTCAGGCTCGTCAGCGCGCCGCTCACCCGGGATCGGATTCCTGGATCGGCTTCACGACCAGGAAGCCGCCGTCGGCCTCGGGGGCGTTGGCGATCGCCGCCTCCTGGGGCAGGCTCGGGCGCGGCTCGTCGTCGCGCATCACGTTGCGCACCTCGACAACCTGGGCCGTCGGCGGGATCGCCTCGGTGTCGACCTCGCTCAGACGGTCGATGTGCTCGAGGATCCGCGACAGCTGCTCCGCGTAAAAATCCTCCTCGCCGTCCTTCAGCCCAAGCCTCGCCAGGAGGGCGACATGGCGCACCTGATCACGGGTCAGAGTCACGTCCGAAGTTTATCGACTGGTCGTAAACCCTCCCCCATAGCCACCCACCCAGGGGGGCTCTGGGGCGGTGTTGCGACTGTATTCGCCGCCGGCGGGAGTGGCCAAGCAGCGCGGTTAAGGGCCAACCCGTTTCAGGTGCGGAGGACAGCGACGCGTTAACCAGGCCTCACGCGCTCGCGCGCGCGGGCTGCTACACTACGAACAGATGTTTGTTGCCCTCCCGACCATCTCGAACCCGCTTGCCGGCCTGCATGCGGCCATCGACGAATGCAGGGCCGAGCCGGTCGCGCATTTCACCGATGGGGCTCTGGCCGAGGACCTGCTCGAGCTCCGCCGTGCGGCCGATCGCCTGGAGGCCGAGTTCGCCCGCCGCCTGGAACGATTCGATCGAAGCCGTGGCTTCGCTGCCGAGGGGGCGATCTCCACCGCCTCCTGGCTCCGGCACCGCTGCGGCTTCTCGGGCGCGGCCGCCTCCGAACGGGTCGCCGTTGCTCGCCACCTGGCGCAGCTGCCCCTGACCGCTGACGCGCTGGGCCGGGGCGAGATCGGCTACGACCACGCTCGCGTCATCACCCGCACAACCAAGTCCGTGGGCGACGACGCGATGAGAGGCGCCGAGCACATCCTGGTCGACGCCGCCCACCGCCTCGATCCGGCGCGGCTGCAGGTCGCCGCCGACCATCTCCGCCACTACCTTGCTCCTGAGCGCACCCTGCACGACGCGAATGTCGCCCACGACCGCCGCGCCCTCTTCATCAGCCCTCTTTTGGACGGTGTCTTCCGGATTGACGGGCAGCTCGACCGCGAAGGCGGCGCCTGCCTGCAAGCGGCACTCGAGGCGCTCCTCGGACCGCGCGCCACGGACGACACACGCACGCCGGCACAGCGGCGGGCTGACGCCCTGGTCGAGCTCGCGCGGCAGCGTATGGAGGCGGCCGGGGGGCGACCTCACGTGACCTTGATCGTCGCCGCCGAAACGCTGGCCGGTTCGGGCGGAGCCACCGCGGCCGAGCTCGACCGCGCCGGCGTCGTTCCCGACCAGACCGCCCTTCGCATCTCCTGCGACGCGGCGCTCTCGGTTGTCACCGTGGACGGCCAGGGCAGGACGCTGGAAGCCGGCCGGGCTTCCCGGACGGTACCGCCGAGTCTCCGCCGGGCGCTCGCCGCGCGCGACCGCGGCTGCCGCTTTCCGGGCTGCGACCGACCGGTCGGCTGGACCGACGGGCACCACCTGCAGCATTGGGCGAGGGGCGGGGCGACCAGGGCCAATAATCTCGTCCTGCTCTGCCGCCGCCACCACCGCATCGTCCACGAGGGAGGCTGGCGCCTGGCCTGGGGCGAGCAGGGCGAGCTGGAGGCCTTCCCACCCTAGCCGGCGCCGTCGCCAAATTCCAGCTCGACCCGGTCGCCCGGAGCGTCCTCTCGTCAGGCCGGCGCGAACCTACGTGCCGGAGTTGTCCATCAATTCCTGGAACTCCAGCTCCGACAGCACCGGCACCTTCAGCTTCTCCGCCTTCTCCAGCTTCGAGCCCGCCCCGGGACCCGCGACCACGTAGTCAGTCTTGGCGCTGACGCTGCCGACGGCCTTGGCGCCCAAGGATCGCACCAGCGCCTTCGGCGTCCGGCCGCGACATCGTCTCCAGGGTGCCGGTGAAGACGAACGTCTTCCCGGAGAAGGGGCCCTCGCCGCGCGGGGCGGCCTCCTTCGGCTGGACGCCGACGTCGAGCAGGTGCTGGACCAGCTCTCCCCCCTGCCCCGCGAAGAAGTGGCGGATCTCGGTCGCCAGGCTGGGGCCGACGCTCTCGACTCCGCGCAGCTCCTCCTCCGACGCATTGCGGATTCGGTCCAGGCTGCCCAGCTCGGCCGCCAGCACCTCGGCCGTCGCCTCCCCGACCTGGGGGATGCCGAGCGAGTAGAGGAAACGGGCCAACGTCGGGTTCCGAGCGCCGGCGAGGCGGGCAACCATGTTCTCGGCCGACTTCGGCCCGAAGTGCTCGAGCTCCTCCCACTGCCCGGCCGGGATCCGAAAAAGGTCAGCCGGCTCGGCGGCCAGCTTCTTCTCCAGGACCTGCTCCACCGTCGAGTAGCCGAGGCCCTCGATGTTCATCGCCAGCCTCGAAGCGAAGTGGCGGAGGCGCTCCATCCGCTGCGCCGGGCAGAAGGGGTTGATGCAGCGGTGGGCGATATAGGGCTCTTCCCGGATGACCTCGCCGCCGCAGACCGGACAGCGCGCCGGCATCCGCCAGCCTGGCTTGGGGTCCTTGACGGAGACGATCTCGGGAATCACGTCCCCGGCTCGCCGAACCACGACCTCGGCGCCGACGTGGATGCCCTTGGCGTTGACCTGCGATTCGTTGTGCATCGTCACGTTGCGGACCGTCACGCCGCCGACGATCAGCGGGCGGATATGCGCCACCGGCGTCAGGACGCCGGTCCGGCCGACATAGACGGAGATCTCCTCGATCACGCTCTCGCCCTCCTCGGGGGCGTACTTGTAAGCGATCGCCCAGCGCGGGCTGCGGGAGACGAAGCCGAGCTCCAGCTGGTGATCGTGGCGGTCGACCTTGAGCACCACCCCGTCGATCTCATGCGCCAGCTCCTGGCGGTGGTCGTGCCAGTGCCGGTGGAAGGCGATCACCTCCTCGATCCCGGCCAGCCGGCGGCGGTGAGGGTTGACGCGAAACCCCATCCCCTCCAACCCGTCGAGCACCTCCCACTGGGACCGCGCCGATCCGGCCGGGTCGAGCGTGTACATGAAGGTCTGCAGGTTGCGCGAACCGGTCACCCTGGGGTCGAGCTGGCGGACACTGCCGGCGGCCGTGTTGCGCGGGTTGACGTACCGCTCCCGCCCCGCCGCGGCCACCTGCTGGTTGAGCTTCTCGAACGCCTCCAGGGGAAAGTAGACCTCTCCCCGAACCTCGAACTCCTCGGGCAACCCGCGCAGCGGCGTGAGCGAGAGCGGGACGCTCTTGAGCGTACGGATGTTGGCGGTGACGTCCTCGCCGGTCATGCCGTCACCGCGGGTGGCGGCACGGACGAGACGGCCGCCGGAGTAGGTGAGGCTGATCGCCAGGCCGTCGATCTTCAGCTCGCCGATGTAGACGACCTCATCGCCCACGACGCCGCGGACGCGCTTGTCCCAGGCCCGAATCTCCTCCTCGTCGAAGGCGTTCTGGAGTGAGAGCATGGGCGATCGGTGGCGGACCTTGGCGAACTGCTCGCCGAGCTGGCTGCCGACCCGCTGGGTCGGGCTGTCGGGCGTCACCAGCTCCGGGTGAGCCTCCTCCAGCTGCCGAAGCTCGAGGTAGGCTGCGTCATAGGTGGCGTCAGCGACCTCGGGGCGGTCGAGGACGTGGTAGGCGTAGTCCCAGCGCCGAACCAGCTCGCGCAGCTCCTCGGCTCGCGCCGCGAGCCCGTCGCTCACAGTTTCTCCAGCTTCGCCAGCATGCCGGAGAGGATCTTCAGGCCGGCCTTGTCGAACTTCACGACCAGCTCCTCATCGGTCCGCGTCAGGGTCGACTTGATTACGACGCCGTCGCCGAAACTCGGGTGCCGGACCCTCTCGCCAGCCGAGAACCGCTGGACCGGCGGGGCGGCCGGCGCCGCCGCGATCTGCCGCTCCAGCAGCCGCTGCCGGTACTCGTGGCGGGGCGGCGGGGCGGCGGGGGCGCGGCCCTCCCGCGGAGCGCTGATCAGGGCCTGCGGGATGTCTCCGAGAAACCGGCTCGGCATGCCCGCCGCAGCCTGGCCGAAGATGTGGCGCCGGAAGGCGCAGGTGAGGTAGAGGCGATCGCGGGCGCGAGTGATGCCGACGTACATCAGCCGCCGCTCCTCGTCGATGCCGCGGTCCTCGTCGAGCGACCGCTGGTGGGGCAGCAGGCCCTCCTCGAGACCGACCAGGAAGACGATCGGGAACTCGAGACCCTTGACCATGTGGAGAGTGATCAGAGTCACGCCCTCCTCCTTCTCGTCGTAGCTGTCGACGTCGGAGGTGAGTGTCACCTCGGCCAGGAACTCGTTCAGACCATCCGCCGGGTCGAGCGGGTCGAACTCCTGCGCGTAGCCATGCAGCTCGGCCAGGTTCTCGATCCGCGCCTCGCCCTGCGGGGTGCCGTCCTCAAAGTGCGCGCGGAGCTGCATGACCTCGATCACGAGGTCCACCAGCTCGCTCGGCCGAAGCGCGCCGACCGAGGCCTGGAGCGACTTCAGCTGCCGGGCGAAGTGCTCGATCGGAGCCAGTGACGGCTTCGGCACGCCCGCCTCGACCGCCCGCTCGAGGGCCGCCATGACCGGCAGATCCCGCTCTCGGGCGAAGGCGATCAGGCGGTCGACGGTCACCTGCCCGATCTTCCGCCGGGGGACGTTGACGATGCGGGCGAAGCTGACCGAGTCGGCCGGGTTGGCGAGGATCCGGAGGTAGGCGAGCAGGTCCTTCACCTCGCGCCGCTCCCAGAACTT
>DIZV01000032.1:23185-23420 GCA_002427995.1 Chloroflexi bacterium UBA6019 | reverse complement strand
CTGCAGCAGTACGTCGTCGGCGAGCGCTTCTGCAAGGAGATCCACGAAAAGCACGGCATCGCCTTCCTGAACCGGGCCTGGGAGGGCCCGGCGATGCTGCCGACAGGGACCGAGCTGCGCGAGCCCCAGCTCTGGGCTCGCCGGATGGGCTCCGCCCTCTAGCCCAGCCCTCGCTTCAGTCCCTCCGCTCCTCCTGGGCGCTCTCTTCGGAGATCGGCATCACCGCCACCGGGAG
>DIZV01000032.1:22244-22887 GCA_002427995.1 Chloroflexi bacterium UBA6019 | reverse complement strand
CCGAGGGAGAGGCGGCCGAACACCCAGCACTCGTCGCAGCGGGCGAGCAGGTTGTTCATCGCCTCGCGGACGACCTGCTTGGGAACTGTGTGGAGGAGGTAATAGTCGAAGAGCATGAAGGGGCTGACCGGCACCATGCCCGAATCGAGCACGAACTTCTGGATGTGGTTGCGCCAGTAGAAGTTGCGGTTCGACATCGCCGCGTAGACCAACTTCTTCGGGTGGCGGAGGGTGTCCTCGGCCTGGTCGAGGGCCGACGGCTTGGCCGTCGGTTGGAAGATCCGCTCGAGAATTTCGTCAGCGGCCTTTCCCGAGACGATCTCCATGGGTCCGACCTATCCTACCAGCGATGCCTCAGGACGACCTCCGCGACCGGGTCGCCATAATCACCGGCGCGAGCCGGGGTATCGGGAGCGCGATCGCCGATGCGCTAGCCGACCGGGGCGCCCGCGTCGTGCTCTCCAGCCGCAAGCAGGCCGACCTCGACGCAGAGGCCGAGCGGATCAACGCCCGCCACCCCGGAGCGGCGATCGCGGTCGCCGCTCATGCCGGCAACCCCGCCGACCTGGAGAGGCTGGTCGACACCACCCTCGACCGCCACGGCCGGCTGGACATCCTGGTCAACAACGCGGCGACCAATCCC
>DIZV01000032.1:21013-22115 GCA_002427995.1 Chloroflexi bacterium UBA6019 | reverse complement strand
CTGACCCAACTCGCCGTGCACAAGTACCTCGGCGAGCACGGCGGCGTCGTCGTCAACGTCGCCAGCGTCGGCGGTCTCCGGGTGGCCTTCGGGCTGGGCATCTACAACATCACCAAGGCCGCGGTGATCCACCTGACCAAGCAGCTCGCGCTCGAGCTCGGACCGCGAGGAATTCGCGTCAACGCCGTTGCTCCGGGCCTGGTCAAGACCCGTTTCGCCGAGGCCCTCTGGGGTAACGAGGAGATCCTGAAACGGGTCCTCGAGTCGACCGCGCTGGGACGGATCGGCTCGCCCGAGGAGATCGGCCGTGTGGTCGCCTTCCTGGCCTCCGACGACGCCAGCTACTTGACCGGCGAGGTGGTCGTCATCGACGGGGGCGGCGGGGCGGGTCACTAGCCCCCGGCTCGGCCGTCGGCTCGGCGGTCAGTTTCAGCCGGGCGCCGTTGGCCGCGCGCCTCCGCGTCCGGCGGGCGTGGATGTAGTCCTCCAGGTCCCGTTCGTAGCGGTAGCGGCGCCCGCTGGGCAGGAACTGGAGCACCCGCCGCTGCTGGATGTAGTCGTTGAGCGCTGCCCGGGTGTCGCGGGCGGGCCGGAAGCCGAGCTCCCGCCTCGCCCGTGAGGTGTCCAGGGTCCGTCCCCAGCGAAGCAGGTCGATCAGCTGGGGGCTGAGGGCGGCGAGCCCGAGCTGGGCGAGGGCCGCGCTGATCAGCCAGGCTCCGGCGGGCGGCAGCAGCGGAGCGTGAAGCTTGCCGGCGCTGTCGAGCAGGGCTGACAGCGGCAGGGCGTTGGCGCCCGCGATGTTGAAGGCCCCCCGGGCGCCTCCGAGGGTCGCCCGAGCCAGCGCGTCGATCGCGTCCTCGCGATGGACCAGCTGGAGCACCGGGTCAAAGCCGAGAACCGTCGGCACCAGGGGAAGGTTGAAGTAGCGGGCGAGCGGCGCCGGCTCTTCCGGGCTGAGGCTGTTGGCGAAGCGGAGGGAGACTGTCTCGACGGTCGGGTTGCGGACGGAGAAGTCGACGAAGTTGTTCTCTGCCTCGACGATGTCGCGGACAAAGGAGTGGGAGGACAGGGCATCGAGCCCTTGCTCCTCCTTCAGGTGCTC
>DIZV01000032.1:12398-20855 GCA_002427995.1 Chloroflexi bacterium UBA6019 | reverse complement strand
CGCGCGTCCCGGTCAAAGGAGTCGATCGTCGTCTGGGTATGGACGACGGTGTCGATTCCCACCGCCCGGACCAGCTTGCCGACCAGCGAGTGGCGAATGTCGAGCTTCAGGAAATCGGCGTCGCCGAGGTCGTGCTGAGGCTCCCGGATGTCGATGGCGACGACCTCCTCGACGGCGGGGTCGTCCACCAGGCGCTGGACGAGGAGAGCCCCCCACCAGCGGGCGACGCCGGTGACCAGGACGCGACGCTTCCGATTGGGCACGTTCGAAATCCTACGTGCGCTTGATGACGTCCCGCTCCATCCTGACCGTCGCGTCACGGACGACGTCAGCGAGCGGCCAGGCTTGGTCTTTGAGCGCCCACTCGAGCTGGCGGAGAAGAGAGTAGAGCCCCTTCATGGCCTTGATCGCGTCGCCGATGTCGGCATTGGGCGGCAGCGGGATGGTGTCAAGCCCTTCGCCCGACGCCCAGCGGTAGGCGAAGTCGATGTAATCGTGCGAGGGCGGCCGCAGGTTCGGTTCGTCGAGCTCCCTCTCAAGGTCCGAGAGGCGGAAGTAGAGGGAGCGCACGAGGCGTCCGACCTGCGCTATGCCCGGGGTCGGAAAGCGGCGCGGCGGCCGTGGCCCGCGGTCCCGCATCCGGTCCTCCGCGGTCAACATGACGAGCACCGCGCAGAACTCCTCGGCGGTCAATCCCTCGAACAGGCCGAGGGCCATCGCCTCCGTCACGACCAGCGTGTTCTCGCCGTAGATACGGGAGGCGAGCAACCCTCTCGGGGTCGGCTTGTCCTCTTTCAGGAAGCCGGTCTCGATCAGCACCTGGCGGAGCCGGCGGAACTTGCGGGCGTACTCGTCGAACTGGCCGGAGACCTCCTTCTCGCCAGCGGCAGACTCTGCCCGGAGACGATGGATGTCGCCGTAGGAGGCGACGTGGTCGCCGAAGTGGGGGCAGCGGACGGTCTTCAGCTTGCGCTGCGTGTCGAGCAGGCCGCGCGCCTCCACGTCGAGGCGATTGATCTCCCGGCCGACCGGCCCCTGGGGCTGGGGCCTGGCACCCCGGCCGCGACCTCGGCCCTGAGTCCTTCCCTTCGGTGGGCCGGAGGGAAACGCCTCCCGGCGGAGGCGGCGGAGCTCGATCCGGACCACCCGGCGGCGATCCTCGATCCGGTAGTACTCGGCCAGGTCCCGGAGCCGGCAGCCCTGGTCGCACTCCCATACCTTCTCGAGGTCGCGCAGCCTCTCCTCGAGGTTGATCAGCCGTTCCCTGGTCTGGGTCGCCGCGAGCAGCTTCTGGTATTGGCCGAAGGAGCGCTGCATCAGCTTTTCCGCCTCTGCCGCGGGGTGGATCCGGAGCAGGTTCAGGACCATGTTGTAGTTCGGCAGGAACTTGGACTCCACGACCAGCCCCTCGCCCATCGCGACCTCGTAGATGGTGCCGATCTCGACGTCGGCCTCCTTCGCGATGATGCCGTGGCCGAGGGTGTCGATCCCGCGCCGGCCCGCCCGCCCCATCAGCTGGGTCAGCTCGCCGGTGGTCAGGTTGGAGAAGTTGACGCCGTCGAACTTGGTGAAGGAGGAGACCACCACCGCCCGGGCGGGCATGTTGATCCCGAGGGAGAGCGTCTCGGTGGCAAAGACAACCTTGATCAGCCCCTGAGCGAAGAGCTCCTCGACCAGCTCTTTATGGAAGGGCAAGAGGCCGGCATGGTGCACGGCCAGCCCCCGGCGGAGCATCCCGCCGTCAACCATCTTGTTGTAGAGGGCCGTCTCGTCGGGGTCTTTCAGGCTTCTCACGCGCTCGGCGGCGACGGCGTCGATGGTGGCCTTCTGGCCGTCGGTGGTGAGGTCGAGGGAATGGTAGGCGCAGCGCTGCAGGGCCTCCCGGCAGCCCCGGCGGGAGAAGATGAAATAGATCGCGGGCAGCATCTTCAGCCGCTCCAGCTCGGCGACGACGTGGAGCAGGTCGTTGGAGGGAAGTGACCGGAACCGGTTGACTCGATAGGCGGCCTCCTCCTCGGTCGACGCCTTGGCCCAGGTCTGCTGGTCGACGCCGCCGTCCGGCCCGAAGAGCGGCTGGAACCGGTTCTGGATGGACAGCCAGAGGCGGAGCTCGACCGGGCGCCGGTCGGTGTACACGGTGTCGATCCGTCCGCGATTTTGTGACATCCAGTCGGCCAGCTCGCGATAGTTGCCGATCGTCGCCGAGAGCCCGACCAGCTTCATGTGGGCCGGCGCCTGGATGACGATCTCCTCCCAGACCGAGCCCCGGGGAAAGTCGTCGATGTAGTGGACCTCGTCGAGGATCACGTAGCTGACCTCGCGCAACCGCTGCGGGTCCTCGTAGATCACGTTGCGGAGGATCTCGGTCGTCATGACCACGATCGGAGCCAGCTCGTTGATCGTGTTCTCGCCGGTGACGAGACCGACCACCTCCTCGCCGTAGGCGCGCTGGAAGTCGCGGAACTTCTGGTTGCTGAGGGCTTTCAGCGGCGTTGTGTAGATGACCTGGACGCCCTCGGCGAGGGCGCGGAAGATCGCATACTCGGCGACCACCGTCTTGCCGCTCGAGGTGGGCGCGCAGACGAGGACGCCGGCGCCGGCGTCGAGCTTGTCGATCGCCTCCTCCTGGAACGCGTCCAGCGGCCAGGGGAGGGAAGCGGCGAACTCCGCCTTGAGAGAGGACTGGCGCTTCGGCGCTATCGTCCCTGCCAATCCGGCTTTCGCTTCTCCAGGAAGGCCGCCATGCCCTCCCGGAAGTCATCGCTCAGGTAGCAGGCGACGATCAGGTCGCGGCCGAGGGCACCATCGAGGTGGCGCTGGCCGAGGATCCGGCGCACCCCTTCCTTGACAGCGCGGATCGTCAGTGGCGCATTGGCGGCGATCTGCTCGGCCAGCGCCTCCACCCGCGGGAGGAGGGACTCCTCGGAGTCGACGACCTCGTTGACGAGGCCGATCTCGCGCGCTTCGGCCGCCTCGATCAGCCGCGCGGTGAAGAGCAGCTCTTTGGTCCGGGCGGGGCCGAGCAGGTCGATCAGCAGGTTGAGCGACGCGATCGAGAGGCAGTTGCCGAGGGTGCGCGCGATGGGGATCCCGAACCGGGCGCTGGGGGAGCCGATCCGGATGTCGCAGGCCGCGGCGATCGCGAGCCCGCCGCCGGTGCAGGCGCCCCGGACGGCGGCGATGACGGGGATCCGGACCTCCGTCAGCGCGCCGATCTCGCGTTCCATCCGCTCCTCATAGGCGGTCGCATCGGCCTCGGTCCGGAACTCGCGGAACTGGCCGATGTCGGTGCCCGCCACGAACGCCTTGTCGCCGGCGCCGGTCAGGACCAGGCAGCGGAGGGAGTCGTCGGCGTTCGCCTCCCGCGCGATCTCGCCCAGGCGGTCGTACATGGCGAACGTCATCGAGTTGCGCGACTCGGGCCGGTTGAAAGTGAGCCAGAGGACGTTACCCCGGCGCTCCTCTAACAGCTCCTCTATTTGAGTAGCGATCGCTGCACCTTGCCCATCGCATTGCGAGGCAGCTCGGCGACGAAGCGCACCTCGTGCGGGCACTTGAACTTCGCCAGCCGCTCCTGGGCGTAGGCGATCAGCTCCTCCGGGGCCGGGCGCGGCTCCGCGGGCACGACGAAGGCCGTGACCTCCTCTCCCCAGCGCTCGCTCGGCAGCCCGACCACGGCCACCTCGGAGACACCCGGGTGGGACTCCAATACCAGCTCCACCTCACGAGGGTAGACGTTGAATCCGCCCGAGATGATCAGCTCCTTGGTCCGGCCCCGGACCGCCAGCGAGCCGTCCTCCCCGAGCTCACCGACGTCGCCGGTCCGGAACCAGCCGTCAACGAAGGCCTCCTCAGTGGCCGGGCGATCCCTCCAGTAGCCGCCGAAAACCTGGCCGCCTTTGAGCTGGATCTCATCTCCATCGCCAAGCCGCACCTCGACGCCGGAGAAGGGATGGCCGACGCGGCCTGGGCGACGCGGTCCGTCGTAGGGGTTGGAGACGACGATTCCTCCCTCGGTGATCCCATAGCGCTCCAGCGGGGGCTGGCCGAGCAGGCGTTCGCAGCGCCGGAAGAGCTCGGGTGGCAGCGGCGCGGAGCCGCAGACGAAGAGGCGCACGCGGGAGAGGTCGGCGGGGTGCTGTTCCAGGTGCTCGCAGAGCCGCTGGTACATCGACGGGACGCCGAAGAACATCGTCGCCCCGGAGCCGAGCTCCGCCACCACCCCCGCCGGGTCGAAGCCGACGAGGGTCAGGTCGGCCCCCGCCAGGAGACTACCGTTGAGCCCCATTGCAAGACCGTGAAGATGAAAGAGCGGAAGGGCGTGGACCAGGCGGTCGGCTGCGGTCCAGCGCCAGGCCTCGATTGCGCCGCGGGCCTGGGCGAGAAGGTTGCCGTGGTCGAGCAGAGCGCCCTTGGGGCGGCCCGTGGTGCCCGAGGTATAGATGATCAGCGCCGGGCTGGCGGGCTCCAGGGGCGGCGGGGGAGGGGGCTCGTCCAGCGGCAGCTCCTCCAGCCGAACGATCGGCCGGCGACCTTTTACCGCCGCCAGCCGCTCACCGTCGGCGATGACCAGGACCGGGTCCGAGTCGTCCAGGATGTGCTCGACCTCAGCCTCCCGGTACGCCGGGTTGAAGGGCACCAGCACCGCGCCCGCCCGGAGCGCGCCGAGGTAGGCGAGGATCCAGCCGGTCGAGTTGGCCGCATAGAGGCCGATTCGGTCGCCGGGGCGAATGCCGAGCTGGGCCAGGCCGCCGGCCACGGCCGCCGTCCGCTCCCGCAGCGCCAACCGGTCGAGCCCCGCCACGGTACCCGTCGCCGGGGTGAGCAGGGCCTCCGGCAGGTTCCCCTCACGAAGTTGGCGCCGCTTCTCCTCGATCTGCTCGTTCACTTGAGCCGGAGCACCTCGGTGCTGACCTTAGCAACCACTGCTTCGCCTGCCCTCGCCTCGATGAAGGTGACGACCCGGGCGAGCACCTCGTCGGCGTGCCGCGCGTCGTTGCTGACACAGGCGATCCCGAGCTCGGCGATCTGCCAGCGGTCACCGTCGCCGACCTCGGCCGCCGCCACTGCAAACTCATTCCGCACCCTCTTGAGGAGGCCGGCAATGGTCTGCCGCTTGGTCTTCAGGGAACCGCTCTTAGGCAGGTGGAGGATCACCCGGAGTACGCCGACGTTCACCCAACTAACCTAACTGGCAATGAACCTGGACCGAGCTCTCGACATCGCCCGTGAGTCCCGCGCGCAGGCCGAGGCCGACTACTTCGACCACCTGCGGATCCCCAGCGTCAGCGCCCTCAGCCGCCATGCCGGCGACTGCCGTCGCGCCGCCGAGAACCTGCTCGGCCACTTCCGCCGGATTGGGTTCGAGGCGTCCCTGATCGAGGGCGACGGCCACCCCACCGTCCGAGCGGAGTGGATGGGGGCGCCCGGGAAGCCCGTCCTGACGATCTACGGTCACTACGACGTGCAGCCACCCGACCCGATCGAGCAGTGGGTCTCACCCCCCTTCGAGCCGACCGTCCGAGAAGGGCGGGTGTATGCCCGGGGCGCCGCCGACAGCAAGGGCAACCACTTCGCCTGCCTCAAGGCGGCCGAGTACGCGATGGCCGCCGGCGGCCCGGCGATCAACCTGCGCTTCCTGGTCGAGGGCGAGGAGGAGGGGGACAGCAAGGTGCTGCCGGCCTTCCTGGAGCGGGAGGGAGGCAGCCTCAAGACCGACTTCCTGCTGATCGACGACGGCAGCTTCGCGACCGAGGGCCAGCCGGACCTGATCACCGGCCTGCGCGGCATCGTCTACACCGAGGTTGAGATCAGCGGTCCGGTGGTCGACCTCCACTCGGGCGGCTTCGGGGGCGTGGCTCCCAACCCCTTCAACACCCTGGGCCACGTGATCGCCGGGCTCAAGGGCCGGGACGGGAGGGTCACCCTGCCCGGCTTCTACGACTCGGTCCGCAAGCCGAGCCCGGAGGAGCTCGCCTCCTGGCAGCGACTCGGCATCACCGAGCGGTCGCTGCTCGAAGAGGTCGGCTCACCGGCGCTGGAGGGCGAGCTCGACTACCCGTTGCTGGAGCGCCTCTGGGCGCGGCCGACCCTTGATGTCCACGGTATCCGGGGAGGCTTCACCGACGAGGGCACCAAGACCGTGATCCCGGCGACGGCGACGGCCAAGATCTCGATGCGGCTGGTGCCCGACCAGGAGCCGGGAGCGATCTTCGCGAGCTTCGCCGCCCATTGCCGCTCGCTGGCGACGCCGGGCACCCGGGTGACCGTGCGCCAGGTCGGCCAGCCGGCGCCGCCCGTCCTCTGCGGGACCGACCACGCCGGTGCGCGGGCCGCCGCTGCCGCCTTCGAGGCGGTCTGGGGCAAACCGGTCAGCTACCTCCGCAGCGGCGGCTCGATCCCGGTCTCGGTCAACTTCCAGCGGGCGATCGGCGCCCCAATGGTGATCACCGGCTTCAATCAGCCGGGGGCCGGCGCGCACAGCCCGAACGAGCACATGGACCTCGAGTACTTCCACCGCGGGGTCGATTTCATGCTCCGCTACATGGAGGAGCTGGCTCGGCTCTGACCGGCTTCCAGCCGGAGCAGGAAGACCGTCCCCTCGCCGGGGACGGATCGCTCGACGACCAGGGAGCCGCCGTTGCGCTCGGCTGAGCGGCGGCTGATGTAGAGGCCGAGCCCGGTGCCGGGTGGATAGCCGAAGTCCGGATTGTCGATCCGATGGAACTGTTCGAACACCCGCTCCAGCTCGCCCTCCGGCAGGCCCACGCCGTTGTCGGCGACCCGCAGCTCCGGCGTTGAGCCGTCGGTCAGCGTCAGCTCCACCCGCGCCGGAGCGGGGCTGTAGGTGAGCGCGTTGTTGATGAGGTTGTCGATGATCAGGCGGAGGTCGTCGGGCGCCGCTTCGACCGGCACCGATTGCGGCGGGCGTCGGAGGATGACCTCCCCGCCCGCAAGTCGAGCGCGGGGCTCGGCGCGCTTGACGGCCTCGGCGGCGAGCTCGGCGAGGTCGACCAACCGCTCCGGCGCGCGCCGGGTGCCGGCCTCCAGCCGAGCGGCCTCAAGCATGCGCTCGACGTGCTCGCTCAGCTCCGTCGACTTCTCCGCCACGATCCCGACCGCGGCCGCCTGGGAAGCGGGGAGCTGGCCCAGGTTCCCGGACTGGAGCATGTCGAGATAGCCGCGAATGACCGAGAGCGGCGTCCGCAGCTCGTGCGCGGCCATGTTCAGGAAGCGACTCTTGGTGAGACCCAGCTCCTTGGCGTCATCGAGCAGCCGGACGTTGCGCAGGAGCAGAGCCGCCAGCAGCGCAAAAGAGCTCAGGGCCTCGGCATCGCGGTCCTCGAAGGGCTCGTCGCGGCGCCGTCCGAGGATCAGCAGCGCTGTCACCTTCCCGTGCAGGACGAGCGGGAGCGAAATCGTGTGACGGATCTCGCGCATGGGGGCGACGAATTCCTCCGGCAATCCCTCCAGGCGGTAGCCGCGGCTGATAACCGGACGCGGCTGCCTGATCAGGCTCGCGATCGTCTCTTCGAGGGAGACGGGGGTGCTCGCCGCGATGTGGCTCCCAATCGGGGCCGCGAGGCCGTTGAAGTCGACGCTGCCTTCGATGACGACCCCAGCCGGTTCGACGCTCAGCAGGGTTCCGCGCTCTGCCCGGGTCGCCCTCGTCGCTCCGTCGACGAGCTGCTGGATGAGCGTGTCGACGTCGACCTGGTTGGCGAGCTGGACCGACAGCTCGAAGCCGGTGCGGAGCTGCTCGGCCACCGTGCTCGCCTCGCGCCGGGCCTCCTGCTCGGCCCGAACCGAATCGGCGTAGAGGCCCAGCTGCCCGGCCAGGAGCGCCAGGAAGGGAAGGAAGGAGAGGACGTGCACCGAGTACCAGGCGGGGGTGTATCGCGGCTGGATGAAGACGAGGGCGACCGAGGCCAGCACGCAGAAGACAAGTGCCGAAAAAACACCCGATGCGATCCGCGGGTCACCCCGGCGGCCGCCCAGGAAGAGGCCGATGGCGGCCAGCGCCGGCACCAGTCCGAGGATGCCGACGGCGGACGCGGTCCACCCGAACGACCCCGCCGCGGTGACGGTTCGAACGGGGACCAGGGTGAAGGCCAGCGCCAGGCCGAAGATGGCGCCACCCGCCAGCAGGCCCGCACCGACCGAGAGCAGCAGCGCGCGGATCGGCCGCCCGACGGCGCGGGACGGTTGGACCAGGGCGATCGCCACCATGAAGGGGACGGCCAGGTTCAAGAGCAGGTATATCCAGGAGGTCAGCTCATTCGTGAAATCGCTCTCCAGGCCCGGCAGGTCGCCGGGGAAGGTCGCGAAGTGGATCGTCCAGAGCAATGCCGCGGCCGCCGCCAGGGCGGCGACCGGGAGTGACCGGCTGTCCCTCCGGAGCTTGGTGTCGACGCCGGCCAGGCCGATCGTCGCCAGCAGGCAGAGGACCGCTCCGAG
>DIZV01000032.1:10476-12317 GCA_002427995.1 Chloroflexi bacterium UBA6019 | reverse complement strand
GCCAAGACGACCAAGCCGGTGACGGCTGCGATCAGCGGTCCGACCGCGAGGGCGGGGCGGCCGGAGTCCTGAGCCACCCCACGGGCCTCGGTCACTCTCCCTATTGTGGGGTCCGCAAGCCAATGACTGAACGAGCGATCGAGCTGGCCCGGGCGGGCCGGCGGCAGGCGGAGGCGGACTTCGCCGAGGAGCTCGCCATCCCGAGCGTCGGGACGCTGAGCCGGCACGCCGCGGACTGCCGCCGGAACGCCGAGTGGCTGCTCGAACGCTTTCGGCGGATGGGCATGGAGGCCTCTCTTCACGAGCACGCGGGCGGCCGCCCGACGGTTCGGGCGGACTGGCTCGGCGCGCCCGGCCGGCCGCTGCTGACGATCTACGGGCACTACGACGTCCAGCCGCCGGACCCGCTCGACGAGTGGATCACGCCTCCCTTCGAGCCGGCGATCCGTGACGGCGCCATCTTCGCCCGGGGCGCCTGTGACAACAAGGGCCAGCACCTCGCCTCGCTCAAGGCGGCCGAGTACGCCTTCGCGGCCGGTGGCCCGCCGCTCAACCTGCGCTTCCTGGTCGAGGGCGAGGAGGAGGGTGGCGGCGAGGTGCTGCCACACCTGCTCAAGACCAGGGCCGAGGAGCTGCGGAGCGACTACGTCTTCATCCACGACGGGACTCTGCTCCAGCTCCTGACCGGCCTCCGCGGCAACCTCTACACCGAGATCGAGGTCACCGGTGCCGCCGCGGACCTCCATTCCGGCGCCTTCGGCGGCCTGGTGCCGAATCCGTTCAACACCATCGCCCATATCCTGGCCGGGCTCAAAGATCGCGAGGGACGGATCCTCATCCCTGGGTTCTACGACCGGGTGCAGGAGCCGACGGCGGAGGAGCGCGCCAGCTGGGAGCAACTGCCGATCACCGAGGAACTGCTGCTCCGGGTGACCGGCGCGCCGGCTCTGGAGGGTGAGCCCGGCTATTCGATCTTCGAGCGCAACTTCAGCCGGCCGACGCTCGACGTCCACGGCATCAAGGGCGGTTTCACCGACGAGGGCACCAAGACTGTGATCCCCGCCCGCGCCACCGCCAAGCTGAGCATGCGGCTGGTTCCCGGCCAGGAGCCGGACGTGATCTTCGCCGCACTCGAGAAGCACGCCATCTCGCTGGCGACGCCGGGAACCCGCGTCAAGGTGCGAAAGCTGGGCGATGGCTCCTGGCCGATCCTCCTCGACGCAAGCCACGCCGGCATCGGCGCCGCCTCTCGCGCTTTCGAGACGTCCTTCGGCCGCCCGCCGTTCCTGGTTCGGGGCGGTTACTCGATCCCCGTCGTCACCGACTTCGCGGTCAACCTGCCGGACGCCAAGATCTTCGTCACCGGCTTCAGCGCCGAGGACGATGGCGCCCACTCACCGAACGAGCGGATGGTCCTGGAGAACTTTCACCGGGGCACCGAGATGGTGATCCACCTGATGGACGAGCTGGCTAAGTCGCCCGAGCCCGCAATCTGAGCATCACGTAGAGGCTGATCCCGACGCCGGCCAGCAGCGGCCACCCGCCGAAGGCCGTCCAGCCGGGCGGGGTGGCGCCGGAGAGAACCGCACCGAAGCTGACCATCACCATCACGAGGCCCACGGCGTAGAGGAGGAGGGCAACCCCGGCCAGCCGGGCCAGCCCCGGGGGGTACTCGACCACCACGCCCTGCCGCCGCCGGGTGAGCCCGTGCTTGAGCCAGAGCGGCCGTTCCGGCACCGAGTCCAGCCAGGCGAGGCGGGCCCCGAGGGCGGTGAGGAGGAGCGCGACGACGACGGCGACGGCGTCGAGCAGGGGCACGGACACGTACGGTAAACCTCTTT
>DIZV01000032.1:0-10342 GCA_002427995.1 Chloroflexi bacterium UBA6019 | reverse complement strand
ACCTGTTCGAGTTCCTCGCCATTCCCAGCGTGAGCTCGCTCCCGGAGCACGACGGTGACACCCGCCGCGCCTGCGACTGGACGGTGGACCGCCTCCGCCGGATCGGGATGACGGTCGAGATCGCCGACCTCCCCGGTGGCCGCCACCCGGTGATCAGCGCGGAGTGGCTGGGTCGACCCGGCAAGCCGACGCTCGCCATCTACGGGCACTACGACGTCCAGCCACCCGACCCGCTCGAGGAATGGGTGACGCCGCCCTTCCAGCCCACGGTCCGCGACGGCCGCGTCTACGCCCGGGGCGCATGCGACAACAAGGGCCAGGTGCTGGCGGGCATCAACGCCGCCGAGCACGCGTTCGCGACCGGCGGGCCGCCGCTCAACCTTCGCTTCCTGATCGAGGGCGAGGAGGAGATCACCGGCACCTCGCTACCTCGCTTCCTGCGCCAGAACGCAGGCCGGATCCAGAGCGATTTCGTGCTGATCGCCGATGGCGAGTTCACGGCGCCCGGCTTGCCCAACCTGCTGACCGGGCTCCGGGGCCTCCTCTACACCGAGATCGTGGCCGAGGGCGCAGCGGCGGACCTCCATTCCGGCATCTTCGGTGGAGTGGCGCCAAACCCGCTGAACACGCTCGCCCATGTCATTTCGGCGCTCAAGGGCCGGGACGGCCGGGTCACCATTCCGGGCTTTTACGACGCTGTCGTCCCGCCGACTGAAGAGGAGGTCGCCGGCTGGGACCGGGTCAAGGACGAGCCCACCCTCAAGCGGCTGATGGCCGTTCGCGCCCTGGAGGGCGAGGAGGGGTTCTCTCCCGCGGACCGAACCTGGGGACGCCCGACGCTGGACGTCCACGGGATCATCGGCGGCTTCATCGGTGAGGGCTCGAAGACAGTCATCCCGGCCCGCGCCCGGGCGAAGGTGAGCATGCGACTCGTGCCGGCGCAGGACCCGAAGAGGATCTTCGCCTCCCTCGCGACCTACCTCGAGGCACTGGAGACTCCCGGCGTCAAGCTGAGCCTGGTCCAGCTCGGGGCCGCCCCACCGGTCCTTGCCGGCGTCGACCACCCCGGTGTCTCCGCCGCCCGCAAGGCCTTCCTCAAGTCGTTCGGCGCCGAGCCGGTCCTGGTCCGCGAGGGCGGATCGGTGCCGGTCACACTCGATTTCCAGGAGGCACTCGACCCGATGCTGATGCTGACCGGCTTCGGCCTCCCCGACGACGCACTTCACTCGCCCAACGAGAAGATGGACCTGGAGCAGTACCACCTGGGGACCGAGATGGTCCTCCACCTGATGGAAGAGCTTGGCTTCGGCGGCTGACCTCGCCGGACTGGCCCGCGACATGAAGGCGGTCGCCCTGCTCGAGGGCGACTTCGTCCTCCGCTCCGGCCGGCGCTCGCGCTACTACTTCGACAAGTATCTGTTCGAGTGCGAGCCCGGCATCCTGCGCCGCCTTGGAGCCGAGCTCGGCCGGCTGGTGCCGGCCGGCACCCAGCGGCTGGCGTGTCCCGAGCTGGGGGCCGTGCTGCTGGGAGGAGCGGTGGCGATGGAGACCGGCCTCCCGATGTGCATCGTCCGCAAGGAGGCAAAGGAGTACGGCACCTCGAAGGCGATCGAGGGCCGGCTCGAAGCCGGCGAGAAGATCTGCCTCGTCGAAGACGTCCTCACCACCGGTGGCGCCGCCCTGGCCGCCGCCGCGAAGGTGCGTGCGGCGGGCGGGGAGATCATCGGCCTGGTCGGCGTCCTCGATCGGGAGGAGGGTGCGGCGGAGAACCTGGCCCGTGCCGGCATCCCCTTCCATCCCCTCCTCCGGCGGGCGGACATAATCCCGTCTTGATCATCGCCGGGGGCACGGTCTACACCCCCGACGGCCTGCGCGAGGCCGATCTCCACGTTCGTGACGGCCGGATCGAGAAGCTCGAGCCCTGGGCCCACCCCGCCGGTGCCGAGGTCGTCGACGCGACCGGGCTCTGGGTCGTGCCGGGCGCGATCGATGCCCATGTCCACGGCCGCGAGCCGGGTTTCCCGGAGAAGGAGGACTTCGGCAGTCTGACGGCCGCCGCCGCAGCAGGCGGCGTCACGACCGTGATCGAGATGCCCAACACGCTGCCCGGCGTCGCCGACGCGGCGATCTTCGCGGCCAAGCGGGAGGCGATCGCCCTTAGGGCGATGGTCGACTTTGGCCTCTGGGCACTGCTCCGTTCCTCGACGACCGAGGACCAGGTCAACGAGCTCGCCGCCGCCGGCGCGATCGGCTTCAAGGCCTACCTCGGCTACGCCGTGCGGAGGAGCACCGGCCAGGTGCTCTACACCCCGGGCGCGCCCGACCCCGACCTGGAGCCGCCGGCGAGCTACGGCACCATAGCCCGGCTCGCCGGTGCCCTTGCGCAAGCCGGATTGCCGGTCGCCGCCCACGCCGAAGACCCTTCGGTGCTGCTCGCCAGCGCCGCCCGGGTCGAGAGCTACGCCGACCTGCTCGCCACGCGGCCCGCGGTCGGCGAGGCGGTGGCCGTCGCCGCCCTCGGGGTGCTCGCGCGGGAGCTCGGCCTGCGCCTCCACGTCGTCCACCTCTCGAGTCGGGCCGGCCTTCTCTCGGCGCTCGCGGCCCGGGCGCAGGGGGCGCGGCTCAGTCTCGAGACCTGCCCCCAGTACCTCTGGCTGACCGAGGCCGACTACACCCGGCTCGGACCGGTGATGAAGATGTATCCGCTGATCAAGACGGTTGACGACCGGGAGGCGTTGCGCGCCGCCCTGCTTCGGGGCGAGATCGACACGGTCGGCACCGACCACGCGCCGCACACCGACGAGGAGAAGCTGCGCGGGCCGCTGGCCGATGCCCACGCCGGCAGCCCGGGGGTGCAGACGCTTCTGCTCAGCTGTCTCGAGCTCGCGCGCCAGGCCGGTGACCCGCTCCGTGCTCTGCCCTGGGTCAGCGAGCGGCCGGCGCGGATCTTCGGGCTCTACCCGCGCAAGGGCGTCATCCAGGCCGGAAGCGACGCCGACCTGGTGCTCATCGACCCCAACGGGAGGACCGTGGCGCGGAGTGACCGGATGGCGTCGCGGCAGCGCCACGGAGCCCTCGAGGGCCTCGAGTTCTCCTTCGCGATCCGCGCCGTCTACGTCCGCGGTGAGCTGCCGCGGCCGGGCCTCGGACGCTTTCTCAGGCCCGCCGCAGGTACGGGTTAGTCCGGAGCTCCGCCTCCAGGCTGGTGGCGGGTCCGTGCCCCGGGTAGACCGCCGTCGTCAGCGGCAGCCGGAGCAGCTTGGCTCCGATGCTCACCATCTGCTGGCGGAGGTCGGAGCCCGGCATCTCGCGGCCGATTCCGCCCGCCAGGAGGGTGTCACCGGTGAAGAGATGGTTCGCCACCAGAAAGCTCAGGCTGCCCGGGCTGTGACCCGGAGTGTGGATGACGCGAATCTTCATCTCGCCCAGCTCGAGCTCGTCCCCGTCCAGCAGGTAACGATCGGCCGAGCGAAGGAAAAGCTTGGCGTCGGCGACGTGCATGCCGGTCTGGGCGCCGGTCGCATCCTTGAGCGCATCCTTGCCCGCCAGGTGGCCCGGGTGGCCGTGGGTTGCCAGGATCCACTTCAGGGTGGCGCTGCCGAGCTGGCCGGCCAGCTTCTCCGCCGGTTCGCCGGGGTCGATGACCGCGGCCTCCTCGCCCGCGATCAGGACATAGCCGTTGACCTCGTTCTCCAGCCCTGCCTTGATGATGCTCAGCTTGGCCATCTCGTTACCTGATCACCTTCCCATCACTTCCTTCTTTCGAGAACCGAGGTGAGCACGAGGACACTGCCCCTGCTGCTGCTGCTGGCAATCTTCGCCGTTGCCTGCGGTTCGACGCTGCCCGCGCCCGGATCGACGCCACCCCTCTCTGTACCCGAGCTCAAGTACCGCGTCATCGCGCAGGCAGGCATCCCCGCCTTCTGCGGCCCCCCCGTCGTATTCGGTGGCTACGAGGAGCAGCAGGCGGCGGCCGAGTTCGCTGCCATCAAGGCGGACGCGGAGACCTATCGGGCCATCATCGCCCACGCCCACCCCGCCGGGGACGAGTCGGGCCCGGATTACCAGGTGGCCGTCTGGCGCGAATGGCGCCGCCTGCAGGCGATCAGCTTCACCGGGACCGGGTCGGGCGCCTACGACTTCGGGCTCAACACCGAGATGGCCCAGGTCACCGGTCATGTTGACGCGGCCGGCCGGGTGAGCGGCCTCAGCTCGCGGCCGGCTCGCCTCAACTGCCCGATCTGCCTTGCCGCGACGACGCTCATCGCGACGCCGAACGGTCCCGTCGCGGTCACCGCACTGCGGCTCGGCGACCCGGTCTGGACCGCCGACCAGCGGGGTGGGAGGGTGGCCGGCGTCGTCCGGGCGCTCGGTTCGGTCGCCTTCCCGCTCGGCCATGACGGGCTCCGGGTGGTGCTCTCCGACGGCCGCTCGGTGACCGCCTCGGCCGGCCACCCGACGGCTGACGGACGGGCCGTCGGAATGCTTGCGCCAGGCGCCGAGCTGGACGGCGCGCAGGTGGTCTCGGTGACGCCGGTGCGCCTCCGCGACGGAGGCACCTACGACCTCCTGGCGTCGGGTCCGACCGGCGAGTACTGGGCGGACGGAGTCCTCCTCGGGAGCACTTTGGGAGATCATTGACCCGCGTTGGAGCAGACCGCCGCCGTCATCTTCGGGCTCGTCCTCCTGGCTGTCACGGGCTATTGGACCTATGCCTACTTCAGGCGCCGCCGTGTCCGCTGACGGGTTATCGCGTCGGTATAACCACCCACAGTCGGTATAACCGCGGTTGACCCGGCACCTGATCTGTGGTTACCTAGGCCGGCTCGTTCGGGAACGGGCTGGGAATGGGATTTTTCCGCATCGCCGCGATGGCCGTTGCCGGCGCATTGATGGTCGCCATACCGGTGCACGCCGAGTCCTCGGTGGGTGCGACGACGACGCCGCCGCCCCCCGAGAGCGCGCCCGTGCCCGCTTACCAGCCGCTCGGCCCGGGCTCCAGCATCCTTCAGCCAAGCCTCGAGACGGCGGCCGACATCGACGCCTTCCTCGCCCCCACGCCGCTCGCGGGCAGAGGCTCTGAGTTCGTTCAGGCTGAGGCGGCGACCGGCGTCAACGCCCGCTTCCTGGTCGGGATCACCTGGACCGAGAACAACTCCGGCGCCTCCTACCTGGCGCAGACCCAACACAACCTCTTCAGCATCACCGGCAGCGGCCCGGGCGGCTTTGTCGCCTACGCCAGCTTCGAAGACAGCATCCAGTCCGCGGCGGCCTACATCGGGAATGAGTACGCCCACCCCGGCGGCGTGCATTACCGGGGTGGCACCATCGCGGGCGTCGGCAGCGTCTACGCCGCCGACCCCGCCTGGCCGGTGAAGGTCGCCCGCGCGGCCAACTTCATCGGCCCCAGCCGGGCCTCCGCCTACGCCGCGGCGATCCACGTGGCGACCTTTGGCCAAAACCAGCTGACCCTCCATGTCACCAACCTGGGATACGTGCCCTGGGACATGGCGCCCGGCGCCCAGCTGCTCCTGCACTACCGCTGGGCGCGCCACGCCGAATCGGTCACGGGTGTCGTGGCGGTGCCTGCGCCGGCCATCCGCTCCGCTGGTCAGGCGGACATCCAGGTGCCCGGCATCCTGGCCCCGGACGGGGCCGGCTGGCGGCTGGAGGTGACGGCGGAGCTGACCGGCCCGAATTGGGCCGAGGAGCTGGGCAGCGGCGCCCGCGACGTCCAGCAGCTCTCGGAGGACGATTCGGCGGTGGCCATCGGCCTGCGCACCCGGGACCGGCCTCCCGCCCGCTGAGGCGGCGGCCTGCTAGCTCTCGCTGCCCTGGAGCTTGTCGCGGATCGCGTCGAGCCGCTCGAACCGGTCGAGTGAGGGCTTGCGCACCTTGTCCGGGTACTTGGCCACCTGGATCGACTCCAGCAGCAGCTCGACCTCGTCGGGCGTGAAGTGGAGGGTCCGGAGCAGCTTCTCGGTCGGCGGCTTGCGGTCGAGGACCTCGGTGATGGCGTCGTCGGTCTCCACCACGACCTCGGGACGAGTCGGCCGGAAGAGCTCCTCCGATCCGACCAGGGAGACGCGCTTGAACTTCGACATCAGCTTTCCTGCTTCTCTTTACCGTTTCCGATGACGGACTTGGCGAGGGCACGGTAGGCGTTGGCCCCGTCGGAGGCCGAAGCGTACTGCAAGATCGACGCGCCGGCGAGCGGCGACTCCGCGAAGCGGATCGAGTCCTTGATCGCGAACGGGTAGACGGTGTCGCCGAAGTGCTCGCGTACCAGCGCCAGCACCTCCTGGGAGTGAAGTGTGCGGCCCTTGAAGATCGTCGGCAGGATCCCGTCGACCCGCAGCTGCGGGTTCAGCTTGGCGCGGACCCGGTTGATCGTGTTGAGCAGCTGCTGCATGCCCTTCATCCCGAAGTACTCGCACTGGAGGGGGATGATCACCTCGTCCGAGGCGACGAAGGCGTTGAGGGTGAGCAGGGACAGCGATGGCGGGCAGTCGATGATGATGAAGTCGTAGCGCCGCTTGGCCGGCAGCAGCTTCTCCTTCAGGATCCCCTCCCGGCCGATTTCGGTGAAGAGCTGGCCCTCGGCCCCGGCCAGCTCGATGTTGGCCGGGATGAAATGGACACCCATCGACTCCGAGACCTGGATCACGTCGTTGACGGAGGTTTCCGGGTCGACGAGCAGGTTGTAGATCGTCAGGTGGATGTCGTCCGGCGTCTTGACGCCCATGTTCATGGTCAGGTGGGCCTGCGCATCGAGGTCGATGAGCAGCACGCGCTGGCCCACCTCGGCGAGGGCTGCCCCCAGGTTGACGGCGGTGGTGGTCTTCCCCACGCCGCCCTTCTGGTTCGAGATGGAGATGATCCGCGCCATTCGCAGGCGAGTCTAACAGCGCGCCCCGAGGCGCGGAAGAGCAGGTCGCCGCTCGCGCGGCCGGGCTCTAGAATGACCCGGCTGTGTCCGTCCTCTCCACCTTGACCCTGCTCGTGGCAAGCCCGGTGCCGAGCCCCTCGCCCTCGCTCGCGCCGGTGACGAGCAGCGTCGGAAGCACGCTGCCGATCCTCGACGTACTGATCCTCGTCGTCCTCCTCATCGCCCTCTTCGTCGGCTACCAGAAGGGGATCATCCAGCCGCTGATGACCTACCTCTTCTTCTTCGGCGCCCTCTTCCTGCTCTACCGCGAACGGGGCCAATACCTGGCTGCGGTCGAGAAGTACCTCCACGCCAACGTGGTCCTGGCCATCTTCATCGCGCTGATAATCGCCGTTCTCGCCGGCTATGGCGGAAGCGTCGTCGGGCAGGCCCTCCACCGGATGCCGATCGCGCGCGGCGTCGACGGCTTCCTCGGCGTCTTCCTCAACGTGGCGATCGCGATCGGCGTCATCTACTTCCTGTTGTCCGGCTTGATCGTCTTCGACAAGGCCTTCACCCCCTTCGCCAACAACGCCAAGCTCACCCAGGCCCAGGTGGCGACGCTGAGCAAGCAGATCGAGTCCAACCCGATTGCCGCCGCCCTGGTCGACCCGAAGGATCTCCAAAAGCTGAAGGACGAGACCAAGAAGGGGCAGAAGACGACGCTCTCCACCGTCACCCAGCTTGACAACCTGAGCACCTTCTACGTGGACTTCGTCCGGCCCCAGTTGCAGGGCTCCCGGCTTGCGCCCTACGTGATGCGGATCGGCCAGCGGATCCCCTTCCTCGGCCACTTCGGGGCGTCGGACCTGCCCAAGAAGTAAGTCCCGGCGGGTCGCCCCGCGGCACGGCCCATAAACTGAAGCGAGATGTCCGCCAGCGCGCCCCTGCTTCCAAGGACGGCAGTGGCGCGAAGAGTCAGCCACCACGAGCTGGCGCTGATGTCGCTCTATTGGATCGCGATCGGGTACCTGTGGTCCAGCCTCGGCGCCCTGATCCTCCCCGACCTCGTCCAGCACCTGGTCGGCCGGCCTCACAAGGGGGCGGCGATCAGCATCCTGGAGGCGATCGGAACCATCATGGCGGTCGTCTGGCAGCCGATGGCGGGGGCCATCTCCGACCGCTGGGTGAGCCCGTTCGGCCGCCGCCGCCCGTTCATCGTCGCCGGAACCGTCGGCGACGTCATCTTCCTGGCGGGGCTGGCGCTGTCCGGCTCCTACTGGGTCCTCGTCATCTTCTACTTCCTCCTCCAGACCGCTTCCAACACGGCCCAGGGGCCCTACCAGGGACTGTTACCCGACGTCGTCCCCCACGAGCAGCGGGGGGAGGCGTCGGGCTACTACGGGGTCGCCAACCTGGTCGGCATCCTGGCGGGCACCGTGGGCGCCGGCATCCTCCTCCACAATTACGGCCCGAGCGTCGCGATCGCGAGCATCGCCGTCCTCCTCACGGTGACCATGCTCGTGACGGTGATCACAGTCCCCGACCTCGTGAAGCCGACCAGAAGCCAGTTCGAGTCGCCCTGGCACGCTTTCGTCGACACCTTCACCCTCGACCTTCGTCGCTACCGCGACTTCGGCTGGCTGATGGCGTCGCGGCTCCTGATCCTGATGGGCATCGTCGGTCTCCAGAGTTTCGCCTTCTTCTACTTCAGCGACGTCTTCTTTCCCAACGACCGCAAGGAGACAACGGTGGCGACCTCGATCCTGCTCGGCCTGGTCGTGCTGGTCGGTCTGATCGTCACCTGGCCGGCGGCCAAGCTCTCCGATCGGATCGGACGCCGGTGGATCGTCTTCGCGGGCGGCATGATCGGCGCCGCGGCCACGGTGGCGATCGTCTTCAGCCATTACCAGCTGCTCCCCACCGGCGCCGTCCAGCCCCTCGCCGGCGCTGTCCACGTCCCTTTTCTCGCCGCCCAGGCGGTCCTCCTCGGGCTCGCCCTCGGCGTCGGCTTCGGCGCCTTCCTGTCGGTGGACTGGGCCTTCATCACCGACGTCATCCCGCCCGGGGAGGCGGGCCGGTTCATGGGCTTCTCCAACATCGCGACCGCCGGGTCGGGGATAATCGCGCGGCTGTGCGCCGGGTGGCTCCTCGACTACTTCAACGGGGGGCCGAGGATCCTCGGGCTGCCCGGTGGCTACCCGGTGATCTTCGCGATCTTCGCGGCCTGGATGATCGCCGGGTCGTTCCTCGTCCTCAAGGTAAGGGAGAGCTCGAGATGATGGACCTGACGGGCCTGCTGCCCTGGGCCGGCCTCGCCGGGGCGAGCCTGGCGGAGGCGGATGTTGTCATTGGCGGCATCCCCTACGACGGGTCCGCCGTCTACCGCAAGGGGGCGGCCCGGGCGCCGGGGCGGATCCGTGGCCTCAGTCCCGTGATGCCGCCCGTCACCGAGGACGGCCGCCACCTCGGCGGGATGGCGGTCCACGACCTCGGCGACCTCGATGTCGGCCCTGCTATCGAGACCGGTTGGCAGCACGCCGCCGACCTGCTGGCTGCGATCCCCGACCATGCCCTGCTGACGATGATGGGCGGCGACCACTGCTCGACGATCCCGATCGTCGCCGCCCAGGCGCGGCGCCACCCGGGTCTCCGCGTTCTCTGGGTTGACGCCCACCCCGACCTCTGCGACTTCTCCCGCGGCGGTGCCTGGACCTGCGGCTGCGCCCTCCGGCGGGCGCTCGAGGTGGCCGGGCTGGCTCCCGGGGCGGCGGCGGTTGCCGGCGGGCGCGACTACGACCTCGAGGAGCTCGACTTCATCCGCGACAACGGGATGCTGCTGATCAGCTCGGCCGAGCTGGCGAGGGACCCTGCGATCGCCGGCCGCCGGGTCGCCGAGTGGACCGCGGGGATGCCGCTCCACGTCTCCTTCGACATCGACGTCCTCGATCCGGCGGCCGCGCCCGGGACCGAGATCCCCTCGTCCGGCGGGCTGACGACCCGCCAGGCCCTCGACTTCCTCGCCGCGCTGGCAGCCGAGGCCAGCCTGGTCGGCCTCGATGTAACCGAGGTGGCTCCGCCGGTCGACCACAACGACGTGACCAGCCTCGCCGCCCTGAAGGTCATCTTCGAGTTCTGGGGACGGGCATGGAAACCGCGGACGTAGTCGTCGTCGGCGGCGGCGTCATGGGCTGCTCGCTCGCCTACCACCTGGCTCGCCGCGGTGTTGACGTCGTGCTGCTGGAACGGTCGCAGCTCGGCTCGGGCTCGACTGCGCGCAACGCCGGTGGCGTCCGCCAGCAGTTCTCGAGCGAGGTGAACGTTCGGGTCGGCATGCGGAGCGTCGCGCTGCTGAGTCGCTTCGAGGAGGAGATCGGCGTGCCCGCCGACTTCCGGCAGGTGGGCTACCTGATGCTTCTTACACGACCCCATGAAGTCGCCGACTTTCGCGGGCTGCTGAAGATGTGGGACGGA
>DIZV01000020.1:4198-5386 GCA_002427995.1 Chloroflexi bacterium UBA6019 | reverse complement strand
CCGATGTAGCTGTGATGAGACCTCTCGGCCTCCTCCTGCGCGAGCGTAAGCACCTTCTTCGCTCGCTCTGTGAATCTCTCGAACGGGTACAAAGTCTTCTATCTCCTTTGACGTTGGGCTGCCTCGCGGTGTGGGACCAGCACCTCCTCCTGTGAGATACGGGATTCAAGTTCTAGAAGAGCCTTCTCACCTAACTATAACGCTGGGGGTTTCGGGTCCCATTCCCTTTCCGACGGTCGCCGGCAGGGCCGGTGCGAGGCCTCGGCCGGGTGCACCGAGGGCTTGCCTGGATCGGGCCCAGGTATTTCTACCCGTTTGCCGGTCCAGCTATGTCTGAGCAGCTGAATCGCCGGTCCGCGAGTTCGAGCAGTAGCGGGCGGACCAAGCGCTAAAGGCGACCTGGGCCGGCCCCGACCTGGGGCACGGCTGGGGTGAATCACAACCCTCCCCCATAGCCACCCACCCGAGGGGGTGTCGCCGACTCTATTCGGGGCACCTGAAAAGACGCAACCCTGCCCGTTAAGGCAGGGTTGCTGAAACCTGGGCCGGAACCGACGACGAGGACTACTCGTCTTCCTCGTCGTAATCGGTGTCCTTGTGTTCGCGGCTGACGTACCCGGCCGGCGGGTTGGTCAGCTGCTTGAGGCTGAGCGAGATCCGGCGGCGGGCGGTGTCCACGCCGATGACCTTGACCTGGATCTCCTCGCCGACCTTGAGAACGTCCTCGGTCTTGTCGACGTGGTCCCAGGACAGCTCCGAGATGTGGAGCAGGCCTTCGATGCCGGGCACGATCTGGAGGAAGGCGCCGTACTTCTTGGTCTTGGTGACGGTGCCCTCGACGATCGAGCCGGCGGGCAGCGAGGCGACGACCTGCTCCCACGGATCCTGCTGCAGCTGGCGAAGCGAGAGCGAGATGCGGCTCTGGTCGGCATCGAGCTTGATGACCTTGACGGCCACCTCGTCGCCGACCTGGAGGACGTCGGAGACCTTCGAGACCCGGTCCCAGCTGAGCTCCGAGATGTGGATCAGACCGTCGGCCCCGCCGATGTCGACGAAGGCGCCGTAGGTCGTCAGCCCCGATACCGTGCCCTTCACCGTGTCGCCGACTCCGAGCCGGCCGAAGAGGTCATCACGCCGCCGGGCGCGATCCTCGTCCTCGGCGGCCTTCTGGCTGACGATGAGGCGGTT
>DIZV01000020.1:3259-4010 GCA_002427995.1 Chloroflexi bacterium UBA6019 | reverse complement strand
CCGCGCAGGCCGAGCACGTTGACGATCAGGCCGCCCTTGTTCTGCTCGCGAACCTCGGCTTCCATGACCTCGCCCGCGGTCTGCTTGTCGGCCGCGGTGATCCAGGTCGTCTCGGCCCGCGCCCGGCGCAGGCTGAGTACGACGTTGCCCTCCTCGTTCTCGGACTGGAGGACGTAGACCTTGATCTGGTCGCCCGGCTCGAGGTCGATCGAGTCGGCCTCGCCGCGGAATCCGAGCTCCTTGTTGGAGATGACCCCCTCGGCCTTGGCGCCGACGTCGACGAGAACCTCGTCGGGATCTACCCGGACAACCACCCCGTCGACAATGTCGCCGTGGTTGAGCGTCCTGAACGCCTCCTCCTCGAACTGGAGGTAGTCGTCCATCGTCAGCATGGGAGAGGACTCGTGCTCCTCTTCCACGGCCGAGGTCTCCTTCTCCTCGGTCATGAGCGCGCCTGTCTCTTTGGTCAAGAGATAACCCCCTAAAAAAGTATTGGTGTGGTCTTGGTCGTCAGAAAAATTGCCGCCGCCAAAACGAATGTCCATTCTACCCCGTGGGCGCTGATTGGAACGTCTCCCCCAGCAGATGGTTGTCGATCAGGCGGGTTGATCCGATCTGCACCGCCAGGACCGCGAGCCGGCCCGGCGGCTGGAAGCGCACCGGGTCCACCAGCTCGGCGTAGTCGACGCGGGCCAGCGGCTCGGCCGCCAGCTCGTCGCGCAGGAGCAAGGTCAGGTCTGTCTCTTATACA
>DIZV01000020.1:2269-2980 GCA_002427995.1 Chloroflexi bacterium UBA6019 | reverse complement strand
GCGTCCTTCTGGCCGAAGTAGGCACGATCCGGGCGCACCGCCCAGAAGAGCTTGGAGACGACAGTGGCGACGCCCTCGAAGTGGCCCGGCCGGTGGGCGCCTTCGAGGACCTCGTCCAACGCTCCGACCCGCACCCGGGTCGTCGCGCCACGTGGATACATCTCCCCCGTCGAGGGCGCGAAGACGATGTCGACGTCCAGGGGGCCGAGCGCGGCCCGGTCCCGGTCGAGGTTTCGCGGGTACTGCTCGAAGTCCTCTCCCGGGGCGAACTGGAGCGGATTGACGAAAACGCTCACAACCGTGCGGTCATTCTCCGCGATGGAGGCGGCGACGAGGCTCAGATGGCCGGCGTGAAGCGCGCCCATGGTCGGAACCAGGCCGACGGATTGGCCTCCCTTCCGCCATCCGGCGACGATATCCCGCATCAGCGCCGTCGTTCCGACGACGAGCGCGCGCCGATCAGCGGCCGCCGTAACCGATCCCGTCGCCGACCACCGACAGGCCGCTGGAATAGCTGTGCTCGGCGTCGGGAAAGGTTCCCGCCTCCACCTCGGCCGCATAGCGCTGCGCCGCCGCGATCACCTCCTCGCCGAGGTGCGCGAACTCCTTGACAAACCTCGGCCTGCGACCCGGACTCAGGCCGAGCATGTCGTGGACGACCAGAACCTGGCCGTCGCAGGACGGCCCCGCGCCGATCCCGATCGTCGGGAT
>DIZV01000020.1:0-1973 GCA_002427995.1 Chloroflexi bacterium UBA6019 | reverse complement strand
CGAGCCTCAGCCAGGATCCGCGCCGCGACCGCTGGGTCCTTGCCCTGGACCTTGAAGCCGCCCATCCGGTGGACACTCTGCGGGACCAGGCCGAGGTGAGCCATCACCGGGATCCCGGCCTCGGTCAGCCGCCGGGTCACTTCCACCGCCAGCGGGCCTCCGCCCTCGAGCTTGACCGCGTGCATCCCGGCCTCCTTCAGGAAGCGTCCGGCGTTACGGACGGCGTCGTCGGGCGACGCCTGGTAGGAGAGAAAGGGCAGGTCGCCGACCAGGAGTGCGTCGACCGACCCGCGCGCGACGGCACGAGCGAAGATCACGAGCTCGTCCATCGTGACCGGGAGCGTCGTGGGGTGGCCGAGCATGACCATCGCGGCCGAGTCGCCGACCAGCAGCACCGGTATCCCGGCGGCGTCGAGCAGACGGGCGGTCGTGTAGTCGTAGGCGGTCAACATCGCGAACCGCCGGCCTTCAGCTTTGAACCGCTGAAGATCGAGCACCGTCGTCATCGCCTCACCTCCGGTCGCTGCCGGCTAGCCGGTCAGCGCCTGTCTGATCTGCTCTCCCTTGACCGGGTCGAGCCCGCTGCCCAGGGCGAGGTCAAGGGTCGCTGTCCCGAGAATACGGTAAATCCGGGCGATTTCCTCCAACCCGGCTCCCTCGAGCGCCTCGAGGTGGCGGCGCACGGTGGCCGCGTCTCCGCGGCGGATCGGACCGATGAGGGCCGCCGCGAGACCTCTCGCCCGGATGTTCGAGAGCACGCCGGCCTGCAGCGGAAGGAGGGCCGCAACCGCCTCCTCCGGGGTCCAGCCGATCGATTCCAGCACCGTCGCGGCACTGCCGACGAGGCCGATCACGAGGTTCGAGCTGAGCACGGCGGCGACGTGGTAGAGGGCGCGCTCGCGGTCGGGCACCCTTCGCGGCACGGCGCCGAGGTCCCGGGCGAGGCGGGCAAGCCGCTCGGCGAGGCCATCGTCGGAGGCATCGAAGCCGATCAGGGAGCCCGCGAACGCTTGCGGCGGGCGCTCGAACGGGAATGACTGGAAGGGGTGGAAGGACCCGATCGCCCGGCCGCCGGCGCGGGCGCCGTCGAGGGCCGAGAGCGGCAGCGGCCCGCTGACGTGAACGATCGCGGTCGCCGCCGGGAGGAGCTCCGCCAACCGGCCGGCAACCTCACCCACCGCCGGGTCGGAGACGGCCACGAACGCGATCTCGACCGGGTGCAGAGCGGCCGAAAGGCCGCGGGCCGAAATCATTTCGGTCGGGTGGCCGGCGGCGGCAAGCGCGCGGGTGAGCGAGCGCCCGAGGCGGCCGCGGCCGGCGACTAGGAGATCGATTCCGGGCGCGGCCTCAGGAAGCAGTCGAGCTGGAAGCGGCGGCCGCCGGCTCCTGGGCGAGGAGCTCGTCGAACTGGGCCGCGTCGATCGTCTCCACCGTCTTCAGGTGTTCGGCGATCAACTCCAGGTGTCCGCGTCGCTCGGTGAGGATCCGCTTGGCGGTCTCGTAGCCGTCACTGACGAGGCCGCGCACCTCCTCGTCGATCAAGGCGGCGATCTCCTCGGAGTAGTTCCGCTGCTCGCCGAGATCGCGTCCGAGGAAGACCATCTCCTGCTTGACACCCATGGCCACCGTGCCGAGCTTGTCGCTCATGCCCCACTGGGTGACCATCCGGCGGGCGGTGTCGGTGACGCGCTGGATGTCGTCGGAGGCACCTGAGGTGATGTCGCCGAAGACGATCGCCTCGGCGGCGCGGCCGCCCATCGTCCCCGCGATCTGGTCGATCAGCTGGGAGCGAGAGATCAGGTAGCGATCCTCCTCCGGGAGACTCATCGTCCAGCCGAGAGCCATCCCGCGGGAGACGATCGAGATCTTGTGGACCGGGTCGCAGTTGGGGAGCGACTTCATGACCAGGGCATGCCCGACCTCGTGGTAGGCGATGATCGACTTCTCTTTCTCCGAGATGCGGCGGCTCTTCT
>DIZV01000071.1:8827-15642 GCA_002427995.1 Chloroflexi bacterium UBA6019 | reverse complement strand
GTCCCCTTTTGCTCAGGATCCGGGCGGCGATCGCGGAGAGCTTCGAGCGGATCCACCGCTCCAACCTGGTCGGGATGGGCATCCTGCCGCTCGAGTTCAGCGCCGGCGAGACCCGCCAGTCGCTCGGCCTCAGCGGCAGCGAGAAGTTCACCATCCGTGGCTTTGACACCCTCCGGCCGCGCCAGCGCCTGACGGTGGAGGTCGAGGATGAGCGCGGCGCGACTCGTTCGTTCGAGGTCACCGCCCGGCTCGACAACGACACCGACGTCGAATACCTCCGCCACGGCGGAGTGCTGCCGATGGTGCTGCGCGACCTGATGGGCCGGGCGTAGGCAGTGGACCGATTACGATCTAGGGCGATGCACCTGCGCCGTCCCCGCTGGCTCACCGCGTCGGCGATCGCGTTCCTCGTGCCGACCCTGCTCGTCGGCTTCGCCACGGCGGCCCTGGCGGCCACCACCGCCCTCCCCGGCGACCCGACCAAGGGCCAGACGCTCTACTCCTCCTCGACCTGCAGCACCTGCCACGGGCCGAGCCTCGGGGGCGGCATCGGGCCGGCCCTGCACCCGATCAAAAAGCTCGGCGATGCCAAGGACCCGCTCGACCCGCAGTACCTGATCTCCACCATCACGGCGGGCAAAAACGGCGTCGGCGGCTACGGCGCGATGCCCGCCAAGGGCGGCGACAGCAAGCTGAAGGACCAGGACATCAAGGACCTCGCCGCCTTCATCATCAAGCAGAACCAGATCACCGGCCCGGTGCCGCTGGCGCCCGGCCCGCTCGCCATCAGCACGATCGAGTGGGTCACCGTCGGCATCCTGGCAATGCTGGCCCTGACCTACGTGCTCTCTCGTTACAACATGCGCTGGATCGCCCGCAAGTCGGGCCACCGGTAGCCGCGCTCTACGACGTCATGCGGACGGCGGGGACAACCCGCCGGTTCCTCACCGACCCCGTGCCCGACGCCCTCCTCCACCGCATTCTCGACAACGCCCGCTTTGCCCCCAACGGAGGAAACCGGCAGGGCTGGCACGTGATCGTGGTGAAGGACAAGGCGACCCGTCGCGCGCTCCACGACCTCTACCAGCCGCCCTGGCGGGCCTATCTTGCCGAGCGCTACGGCCTCGGGCCGGGGGCGGTCCCGGGGCCCGACCTTCCACGCGCGCTGCGGCGCACGATGGAGTTCGCCGAGCGGCTTCACGAGGTGCCGGTGCACCTCCTGGTCACGGTCGAGCTGAGCACCCTGGCCGTGACCGATCGGGACCTCGGCCGGCAGAGCATCGTCGGCGGAGGCTCTGTCTATCCCTTCGTCCAAAACCTCCTTCTCGGCCTTCGCCAGGAGGGGTTGGGCGCGGCTCTGACGACCCTGCTGATTCCGGCCGAGCCGAGGGTCAAAGAGCTCCTGGGCATCCCCGAGGAGCACGCGCTGGCAGCCCTGGTCGCGGTCGGCTACCCGGCGGGCCCGCTCCCGACCCGGCTTCGGCGAAAGGCGGTCGAGGAGTTCACGACCCGCGACCGCTTCGACGGGGAGCCGTTCGGGGCCTGAGGCCCGCTCTTCAGTTGTTGTAGGCGCTGGTCAGCTGGGCCCAGACGACCTCGTCGTTGAGGGCGTGGGCGGCGTCGGCGCCGGCTGCGATCCGAGCCACCGCCCGCCGGCGGGCAGCCTCGTCCATCTCCGGATACCGCTTCACGATCTGCTCGAACGTCTCCCGCTCGCTCTTCCTCTCCATCCCCGACCGCCTCCTCTGGTTCGGCTGGCATTCATCAAAAAGAAGCCCCCGCCCGGTTCGCTCGGGCGGGGGCTCACGGGTTGCTGCTTCTTAAAGCGTCCCTCGACCCGCCCCCTCGAGGGCGCGGACTGGAATCACGATCCGGGTGCGCATCGCTGGCTAGGCCACCTCGCTGAGCTCGATCGGCCAGCGCCGCTCGTCGCCGCAATCCGGGCACTCGTAGAGGCCGAGCAGCTGCCCGGGCCGGGCCGAGTCCGTGTGCAGGGTGCGCAGACTCATCGAGATCTCCTCCTCGTGGCGACCGCAGAGGGGAGCGCTGGGACTAGTCATGGCAGCAGGCTACCCCGCGGCGACCGGCGGCGGTAGTCCGCGACGCACAAAGCCGACCGGGGCCGCTTTATGTATAAATCACTACGCGGAATGAACCCGATCGAGCCCGCCGACCGGCTGATCCCGGCTCCCACGGTGCGCGAGGCGATGCGCCTCGGCGGCTTTGCCGCCGCCCACCTGGTGGCCGGCGCCGGCGGCCTCGACCGCCGAGTCGAGTGGGTCCGGGTCATCGAGACACCGGAGACCGCGCGCCGGGCCCGGCCCGGCGACCTGCTGCTGACAACCGCCTACCCCATCCGCGACGACCCGGCCGCGCAGCTGGAGCTGGTGACGACGATCGCCGAGGTCGGCGGAGCGGGCCTCATCGTCAAGCTCGGGATGTACGTCGAACGATTGCCGGAGGGGATGGCGGAGGAGGCCGACCGCCTCAACCTGCCGCTCTTCACCCTCGGCCAGGACGTCCCCTGGGTGGACCTGATGGAGCCGCTGCTGGAGCGGATCATCAATGCCGAGCACTCCCGGCTGAAGCAATCGATCGCGATCCATCGCCGTTTCACCGAGCTGGTCCTCGACGGCAAGGGCCTGGATGAGATCGCGCGGACGCTGTCCGAACTGCTCGGCAGCGCGGTCGTGATCGAGGACGCGACCTTCCACCTCCTCGCCCACGCCGGCGGCTCGGACATCGACAAGCACCGGCGGGAGACGATCGCCCGCCACGGCACCCCGCCGCGGGTGCTCTTCGACCCCGGCATCCAGCGCGTGCTGCGCGAGGTCGCCGCCCATCGCGGTCCGATGAAGGTGCCCGCCTTCCCGCGGCTCGGCATGGACCGGGAGCGGATCATCGCCCCGATCTATGCCGCCAACCAGGTCCTCGGTTACATCTCCGTGCTCGACCATCCGCCGGACGCGGAGGAGATCGCTTTCATGGCGATGGAGAACGCCGCCACCGTGGTGGCCATGGCCCTGATCAAGGAGCGCGAGGTGGCCGCCGCCGAATCGAGCGTGCGGGGCGAGTTCCTGGAGGACCTGGCCCAGGGCAGCTACGGGGACGAGGCGGCGGCCCAGCGCCGGGCCCGCCACCTCGGCTACCCGTTGGGCGGCAGCCACGTCCTCGTCGTCGTCGACATCGACGGCTTCGGCAGCTTCGCCCGCGGCAAGCAGCTGACAGAGGAGATGATCCAGTCGCTCAAGCGCGAGTACCTGCGGCGCGTCAGTGGCATCGTCAGGCGCAACTTCGCCCGGGCGCTGGTTGGAGCCCGCTCGGACAGCATCCTCGCCCTCCTCCCGCTGGGAGCCGAGATCGAGGGCCACGAGCCGGCGGGTCCGCGCCCTCGGCCACCAGATCCGGGAGTCGGTCGGCGAGTGGAAGCCAGGCTTCACGGTCTCGATCGGCTTCAGCGCCCCCACGCCGGCGCCGGTCGGAATCGCCGCCGCCCACCGCGAGGTCCGGAGCGTGATGGAGACACTGACCCGCTTCGGACGTCAGGACCAGATCGTCTCCGCGAACGAGCTCGGCGTCACGGGCCTTCTCGCGAGCGTCGCCGACGACCGCCTCCTCGACTTCGCTCGCCGCCACCTCGGCGCCCTTGCCGAGCACGACCGCCGGCGCGGCGGGGAGCTGGTGCAGACGCTCCGTGCCTACCTCGAGGAGGGCGAGCAGCAGGCCGCCGCGAGGCGGCTCAAGGTCCACCCGAACACGCTTCGCTACCGCCTGGACCGGATCGGCGAGATCATCGACGTCGACCTGGCCGACCCCGAGACCCGGCTCAACCTGGCGGTCGCGCTCCGGGTCCAGGGCCTTCTCGACTTGTAAGCGAATCACCACAAACCGGGCCTTCGGTTAGGGTGGGGCGACTAGGCCGGAGCCACGGGCGGGCTGTATTTTTCGCTTCAGATGCCTCCGTTCCGCTCTTCCCGCGCGAATTGGGAGGGCGCTCTGCCGCCCTCCCGTGGCGCCTGCGGGATGGGCTTCGTGGCGACACCGGCCCTTCCCGCCTCGCATCGCGTCGTCGAGCTCGCCACCGGGGCCCTGGCCCGGCTTGCCCACCGGGGCGGAATGGACTCCGACGGCAAGAGCGGCGACGGTGCCGGCCTCCTTCTCCAGGTCCCCCACCGCCTGCTCGGCGGGCGCCCCTCCCGCCTGGCGGTGGCGATGCTCTTCGAGTGGGACAGCCGGGCCCGGGTGCTGCTGGCCGAAGAGCTGCGCCACGCCGGGACGCCGGTCTCGGAGTGGCGGCCGGTCCCGGTCGACCCGTCGGCCCTGGGCGAGAAGGCGCTCTCCAGCGCTCCGGTCATCTGGCAGGGGCTGATCGACAACCCCCAGCTCCCGCCCGACGAATGGGAGGATCTCCTCTACCGGGCCCGGCGGGCAGCGGAGCGGCGGGCCGCCGCCGAAGGGGTGCGGATGTACCTTCCGTCACTCTCCTCCCGGACGATCGTCTACAAGGGTTTGCTGGCGGGCACGCACCTCGCCGACTTCTACCGGGACCTCCAGGACCCCGCCTGCGAGAGCGCCCTCGCGGTCTTCCACCAGCGCTACTCGACCAACACCATGCCCGACTGGCGAAATGCCCAGCCCTTCCGGATGCTGGCCCACAACGGCGAGATCAACACCCTCAGCGGCAACCGGAACTGGATGCGGGCGCGCGAGCCGTACCTGCCCCAGGAGCTGCGCGAGGTGATCTGGCAGGAGGGGTCGGACTCGGCCTCCCTCGACAATGTCTTCGAGCTCCAGGTGCGGCTCGGCTCGGACCCGGCGGAGGCGTTGATGACGCTGGTGCCCGACGCCTGGGAGGGCCGCGGCGACCTGGATCCCAGCGTCCGCGACTTCTACCGCTTCCAGTCCACCCGCTACGAGCCCTGGGATGGGCCGGCGGCCCTGGCCTTCAGCGATGGCATCGTCGCCGGCGCGGCGCTCGACCGCAACGGGCTCCGGCCCCTGCGCTACCAGGTGACCGACGACGGCCTCGTGGTCGCGGCGTCGGAGGCGGGGGTCGTCCCGCTCGACCCCGCGCACGTGGTCGAGCGAGGCCGCCTCGGCCCCGGCCAGCTGATCCTCGCCGACACCTCCGACGGCTCCATCCTCCACGACGCCGAGGCGAAGGAGCGCGTCGCCCGGCGGCAGGAGTATGGCGCCCACGCTGACCGCCTCCTCCACCCGGTGCCTCGCCAATGGATCGACTCCGAGGCCGTCGAGCTCCTGCCCCGCCTGCAGCGGGTGCACGGCTGGGGGAACGAGGACATCAAGATCGTCGTCAGGGCGATGGCGGAGACGGGTCTCGAGGCGGTCTACTCGATGGGAGACGACACCCCGATCGCCATCCTCGGGCGCGCCCAACGCCGGGTTTACAGCTACCTCCGGCAGCGCTTCGCCCAGGTCACCAATCCGCCGATCGACTCGCTCCGGGAAAGGTTCGTGATGTCGCTCCGCGTCGTCCTCGGCCCGCGGGTGACGATGGCCGGCGTCCCGCCCCGCAAGCCGGCGCCGCCGGCCCTGCTGGAGCTGGAGAGCCCGATCCTGGGAGCCGGAGAGCTGAAGCGGATCCTCGAGACCGGCCTGGTGCTGGACGCGACCTTCGGCGAGGGTGACACGCTCCGGACGGCGATCGAGCGCCTCTGCGCGGCAGCCGAGGACGCGGGTGACGGCATCCTGATACTGAGCGACCGCCGGACCTCGCGCCACCGGCTGCCGGTCCCGATGGTGCTGGCGGTGAGCGCCGTGCACGAGCGCCTGGTGGAGCGCGGGATGCGCTTTCGCAAGGACCTGGTCGCCCTCGCCGGTGATGCCGTCGACGTCCACGATGTCGCGATGCTGGTCAGCGCCGGAGCGGCCGCCGTCAACCCCTACCTCGGTTTCGCGACCGCGCGGACGGTGGTCGAGGAAACGGACCCTCAGGAGGCCGAGAACGCCTACCGCAAGGCCCTCGAGACGGGGCTGCTGAAGGTGATGGCCAAGATGGGAATCAGCTGCGTCGCCAGCTACTGCGGCGCCCAGGTCTTCGAGGCGCTCGGGCTCGGCGCCGAGGTGATGGAACTCTGCCTGCCCGGCGTCCCCTCGCGCGTCGGCGGCGCCGACCTTGCCGACCTCGAGGCTGTGATCCGCGAGCACCACGCGGCGGCCTGGCTGGGCGAGGAGCCTCCTCCCGACCGGGGACTCATCCGCTTCCGCAAGGCCGGTGAGTGGCACGCTCACAACCCGGCCGCCGTTCGCCAGCTGCAGAAGGCCGCCGACTCGGGCGAGGCCGCGGACTACGAGGCCTACCGGCGCCTCGCCGACATGGGGTCACCGGCGGCGCTCCGCAACCTGCTCGACTTCCGCTCCAGCAGCGACCCGCTGGACCTCTCCGAGGTGGAGCCGGCGGCCACTATCCTGCCCCGCTTCATCGCCACCGCGATGTCGCTCGGCGCCCTCTCGCCCGAAGCGCACCTGGCGCTCGGCCTGGCGCTGAACAGCATCGGCGGCCGCTCCAACAGCGGCGAGGGAGGCGAGGACCCCGACCTCTACCAGGTCCCGGGTCCCAGAGGCGACAACCGGATCAAGCAGGTGGCCTCGGCCCGGTTCGGCGTCACCCCGCGCTACCTGCTCCGGGCGGACGAGCTCGAGATCAAGATCGCCCAGGGTGCCAAGCCCGGCGAAGGCGGCCAGCTGCCCGGGGTCAAGGTCACCTCGCTGATCGCCCGCCTCCGGCACGCCCAGGCCGGCCAGCAGCTGATCTCACCTCCACCCCACCACGACATCTACTCGATCGAGGACCT
>DIZV01000071.1:4404-8796 GCA_002427995.1 Chloroflexi bacterium UBA6019 | reverse complement strand
CTCACCGTCCGGACCGACGGCGGTCTGCGGACCGGCGCGGACATCGTCAAGGCGGCCCTGCTCGGCGCGGAGGAGTTCGGGATGGGCACCATGCTGCTGGTCGCGCTCGGCTGCGACATGGCCCGTCAATGCCACCTCAACACCTGTCCGACCGGTATCGCCACCCAGCGGGAGGACCTGCGGGCCAAGTTCACCGGGCGGCCGGAGCAGGTCGTCAACTACCTGACCCTGGTCGCCGAGGAGGTGCGGACGATCCTCGCTTCGCTGGGCGCGCGAACGATCGACGAGATCGTGGGGCGGGTCGAGCTGCTGGAGCAGGTGCCCGGCTCCAGGCTCGACCTCGACTACCTGCTCCTGGCCGCGCCGGCCGGCCAGCCGAGGCGGCGTCGCTGGGCCCGCAATGGCGACCCCGCGCCCGCGGACCCACCCAGCGGCCGGATCGACAACTCCTACCGGACCCTCGGGGCCGGCCTCTCCCGGCTGGCGGTGGAGACGGGAGAGCGATCCATCCGCGAGTACGAGGGCAGCGCCGGCCAGAGCTTCGGCGCCTGGCTCTCGGACGGCGTCGAGCTGACCCTCCGAGGAGAGGCCAACGACTACGTCGGCAAGGGCATGGCCGGGGGCGTCGTCGCCATCCGGGCGTTCGAGCACGATGCTGCACGGAGGCCCGTGCTGGCCGGCAACACCTGCCTCTACGGTGCGACCGGGGGCCGCCTCTTCATCGCCGGCCGCGCCGGCGAGCGCTTCGCCGTCCGCAACTCCGGCGCGGTGGCGGTGGTCGAGGGCGCCGGCGATCACTTCTGCGAGTACATGACCGGCGGGGTGGCGGTCTCCCTCGACCTGGTCGGCTCCAACGTCGGCGCCGGCATGACCGGTGGCGTCGCCTACGTCCGCGACTGGCTCGGGCTCAACCCGGAGAGCGTCGTGGCGCGGTCGGTGCCGCGGGAGGACGGCGAGGAGCTCCGACAGCTGATCTCCGAGCACGCGGCGCGGACCGGGAGCCGGCTCGCGCTCGAACTGCTCGCCGACTGGCGCTCAGCGCTCGCCGGCTTCCACCAGGTCGTGCCGGCGCCCCGTGTCCAGGCTCCGCCGGACCGCGTCGACGACGCGCAGGTTGGCGATCGAGTCCTCGAGGGAGAGCGGGGCCGGTAGCCCGCCCAGCGCGGCCGCGCTGAACTCCTCCACCATCGCCCGATAGGGCGGGTTGCTCGGATCACCGAAGGGCCGCTGGAGGCTGATATCGCCGGACTTCAGCTCCTGGATCTCAGGGGGGTCGAAGCTGGCAAAGAGGAACGCCCTGGCTCCGGAGGGGAAACCGAGCGTCATCGAGACGGTCATGTCGACCTGGTCGACGCGGCCGTGGGCCTCGACCCAGGCCGGCTCGCCGTGGATCCAGCGCGCCAGGTTGATCGTGTAGACGCCGACGTCGAGCAGCGCCCCTCCGCCGAGAGCAGGATCGAGGCGGTAGTTGCCGGGAGCATCGAGCGGGAAGCCAAAGCTTGCCCAGGTGGTGTCGGGCGGATTCTCGCGCAGGCGGGCCACCACCTCCTGCAGACGCGGCTGGAAGCGGTACATGAATGCCTCCATCAGCAGTTTGCCTCCCAGCTTGGCGGCCGCGGCCATGTCCCGCGCCTCCGCGGCGGTGAGAGCGAGCGGCTTCTCGCAGAGGACGTGCTTGCCGGCGGCGAGGGCGCGAAGTGTCCACTCGCGATGGAGGCTGTTCGGCAGCGGCAGGTAGACCGCATCAACTTCCGGGTCTTCGAGCAGAGCCTGGTAGCTGCCAAAGACGCGGCCGGCGAACAGCCGCCTGGCTCGCGCGGGATCACGGCTGGCGACGGCGACCAGCTCGGCATTGGACGCGGTGGTGATGGCGGGGATCAGCGCCCCGCGGGCGATGTCGGCCGCGCCGAGGATGCCGAAGCGGAGCTTAGACGTCGACGCGGACCGGCTTGCCGCTCTGGGCGATGGATTGTGCGGCGGCCTCCATCACCGCAATGTTCCGGCGCGCCTCCGCGGGGGGAACCGCCAGCGGCTCACCGAGTAGGAGGTGATCAACCAGGTTGCGGTAGAAGCCGTTGCGGAGGCGGCGTGGCAGGGCGAGACTCTCCTGGTTGACGCCTCCCTCGCCGTTGGGCCGGAAGACCGTCAACCGCGCCGGGGAGTCGGCGGGGGCCAGGCGATCCTCGACCAGCTCGTCCATCGTTCCCCGGCCCACGATTGCCTCTCGCCGCCAATCCCCGACGATGGCTCCGCCGGTACCGAGCAGGTACCACTTCGGCTTCAGCGCGGTGGCGATGTCGGAGTGCAGGAAAGAGGCCTGGGCCCCGTCGGCGAAGCGAAGGTCGACATTGACGTGATCGGAGTTGGTGACGTCCTGCCAGACCAGGGTCTGGGCCACCGCCGACACGGTCGCCACCGGCTCGCGGAAGAGCAGCAGGGTCCAATCGAAGTAATGCGAGCCCCAGTCGAAGATGGTGCCGCCCGAGATCGGCTCATGCGAGTGCCAGTAGCTGCAGGGATGGCCATAGCCGCCGATGAAGGACTCGAGGTGGAACGGCCGGCCGACCGCGCCCGACTCGACCGCCCGCAGCAGCGCGACGAAGTCGGGGTCCCAGCGGCGGCTCTGGTAGACGGTGAGGGTTCGATCAGCGCTCCGCGCCGCGGCCAGCATCGTATCCACGTCCGCGAGGCGGAGAGCGAAGGGTTTCTCGCAGACGACGTGCTTGCCCGCCGCCAGAGCCGAGAGGACGATCTCGGCATGGGTGCTGGGCGGGGTGCCCACCACGACCAGGTCGATCGCGGGGTCGGCGAAGAGGTCGTCGACCGAGGCGTGGGCGGCAACCCCGAAGTCGCCCTCGGCCTGCGCCCGCCGGCCCGGCGAAAGGTCGGACACGGCCCTCAGCTCGAGGCCCCTGACCTCGCGCAGCTGCCGGCCGTGATCGCGGGCGATCGCGCCATAACCGGCCAGGCCCACGCCGAGGACGCGGGCGGCCGCGTCACCGGCCCCGAAGCGAAGGCTGCGGAAGAGGAACTGCAGGAAGCTGGGGCTCGCGTAGGCCTCGGCGCTGCCCCCGAGCCCGACGTAGAGGAAGCGGCCGTCACCGGCCGGGCGGGCGAAGGCTGCGACCTGGTCGGCGTATCGCCAGGGCACGGAGAGGAGGCGCGTGGCATCGGGCGGGATGCCATCCCCGGCCAGGTGGACGGTGTCGGTCAGGAAGAACTCCTCCTCCAGGCGGTCGGTCACCGGATGCGGGCCGGCCGGGCGGACGACCAGCTCGGTGCGCGGTGTCGGCTCCCCCGGGGTGAAGCCGGCCAGCTCGCGGATGAGCGAGTTTTCGGACCAGGCCGAGAGGGTGCCATGGGCCGCGACCAGCCCGCCACCGGCTCGGACCCATGCCACCAGGGCCTGCTCTTCCTCAGCCCCGAGCGGCCCGTCGTCGGTGGCGGCGAAGACGACGCGGTGCCGGCCGAGGTCGGCGAGCCGCGAGGGGTCGGTCACGACGTCGACCGCGAAACCACCCGCCCGGTCGAGCAGGCGCAGGAGCGGCTCGGCCCGGGCGACATAGTTGGGGCCGTTGGTGGAAAGGTAGGCGAGGACGGGGATCACTTTCCCGTCGATCCTATCTATTCGGCGATCTCGGCCAGGTGTCGCAACACGAGCTGGGCGGCCGCCGGCCAGCTGTAGTCCTTCGCTCGCCGGCGACCGGCGGCGGCGAGCCGCCGGCGCAGGGGCGCTTCCGAGAGCAGCCGCCGGAGGCCGGCGGCGATGGCCGCCGTGCTTTCCGCGTCGACCGTCAGAGCCGCTTCGCCGGCCAGCTCGGGAAGAGCGCCCCGCTCCCCCACCAGCGCCGGGACGCCGGCGGCCATCGCATCCAGGAGCGGAATTCCGAAGCCCTCGTAGAGGCTCGGGAAGGCGAGGATCGAGGCATGCCGGTAGAGGCTCGCCAGGGTCGCGTCATCGACATGGCCAAGGACCCGCACGCCCGAGCCCCGCGGCGCCCGGTCTCCGTTCCAACCGGGCCGGCCGGCGAAGACCAGTGGAGGCGCACCGGCCAGGCCGGCGTGGGCGGCGACCAGGCGGCGGTAATTCTTGCGCGCCTCGAGCGTCCCCACCGCAAGCACGAAACCGGGTTCGATGCCTTCGGGCAGGGGCCCCGCGGCGGGGAGCGGTGTCGGGCCCTCGGGGATGAGGTGGACGCGGCCGGCGAGGCCGGGAAGGGGATAACAGGCGAGAAGGTCCGCCTCGGTCGCCCGCGAGGGTACGAAGACCGCCGCGGCGCTCCGCAGGGCCGGCGGCAGCACCGTGCCCAGGTACGCCCGCTGCTGCCAGGGGACCTCGTCCGGCCGGAGTCGGAAGGCGAGGTCGTGAACGAAGAAGGCTGTCGGAGGCGC
>DIZV01000071.1:0-4197 GCA_002427995.1 Chloroflexi bacterium UBA6019 | reverse complement strand
GAGCTCTCGACCGCGGGGAACCAGAGCAGCTTGTTGGCGACCTCGTGGCGGTGGGGCGAGAGGACCGCCTCGTAATCTCCCTCCAGCCCCGCGACGCGCTCGCGGCTGCTGAAGAAGGTGAGCTCAGCCGGCGCGCCGGCGCGGAGCAGCGCCTGGCTGAGCGCGACCGCGTGGGTGACCATCCCGACCCGAGGCCGCCAGCAGGCGGTCAGGTCGACGCCGTACCGGGCCACGGGGGAAGTCTAAGGGCGCAGGAAGCTGAAGAAGGCCCCTCGCCCAGGGGGCAAGAGGCCTTCAGAAAGGAGGGAGGGCAGATTCAAAAACCGAACAGCACCATTATACGGTGGGCCACCGGCCGAGCACCGGCATCATTCAGATCAGCTCGGCGTAGGCGCGGAAGATGTCCTTCAGGTCCCGAGGTGGTTCCAGGTCGTTCTTCTTGATCACCTCGAGCAGGGTCAAGAGGTGCTTCACGCCAGCCAGGTTGACCCCCTTCTCGCGCGTCAGGGTCTGGATGACGCGGAGCTTCCGGATATCCCGCTGCGAGTAGCGGCGCCGGTTGGTCGGAGTCCGGAAGGGTTCAATCAGGCCGACGTCCTCGTACAGCATCAGGGTCCGGGGGTGGGTCTCGAGGATCTCGGAGGCGACGCTGATGGTGTACAGCGGCTTGTCGAGATCGAATCCGGAGCGAATGTCGGCACGCCGGTTCAAAGCCACTCCCCTATTCCTTCAGCCAGCCCTCGACGCCCTTCGACAGGTTCGCCGGGGTCGTCTGGCTCTTGATCAGGTATTCCAGGGCGCCGAGCTTGAGGCCGCGGTCGACCAGCTCGCGCTCGCCGTAGTTGGAGAGGATGATGACCGGGACCTCCCGGGTCCGGTCGGCCGACCGGAGGCGCTCGAGCACCGCGAACCCGTCCATCTTGGGCAGCCGGGTGTCGAGGAAGATGATGTCCGGCGGACTCTCGGTGGCCACCTGCAGGCCCTCCTCACCATCCTTCGCGACGGTGACCGTGTAGCCGTCCAGCTCGAGCTTGAGCTTGTACATCTCGGCAACCGCTGGATCATCTTCGATGAAGAGGACGCGAACCTCCTCGTCGGGTGCTTCGCTCAACGCCTCTCCTCCACTAGCCTGAAGCATATTGCGAGCCTAATCCTATCAGATAAGTTATGCGATCAATGTCAAGAAGTAGCCCTTCGACGGGCTGCAGTCGACCAGAGTGACTCGAGGTCGTAGAAGGACCTCTCGCCGGGCAGGAAGATATGAACCAGGACGGAGTCGAAATCGATCAGGACCCAGCTTCCGTCCTCATAGCCGTCAACCGCCAGAGGACGAACCCGGTGCTCACGGGCTCGTTCGATGATCCCGTCCGCGATCGCCTTGACCTGGCGGTCCGTTTCGCCCTCGAGGACGACGAAGTAGTCGGCCACCGTCGTCTTGCCCTTGAGCGGGATGCGCACCGGCTTTTGGGCGAGCTTATCCTCGCCAGCGGCCTGGATGAGTTTCGCCAGCTCCAGGGGGCTGAGCTCAGGTTGCGACAACGCTTCGATTATGCCGGTTGGGGTCGCCGATAGAGGTGGTGGTCGCGGATGTAGGTTGCGACCGGCACTGGGACCAGCGCTTCCAGGGGCGCCCCGCGGGCGGCGAGGCGGCGGACCCGGGTGGCGGCGACGTCAGGTGTCGCAGCCAGGCAGAGGATCACCCCGGCGGGTTCGATCCCCGCCACCAGCAGCGCCTCCGGCGTCGGCGAGTCAAGGCCCGGCCGGCCGACGACGACCAGGCCGGCGAGCGCCAGCACCTGCTCCGGGTTCCGCCAGGAGGCGAGGTCACGGGCCGCGTCCCAGCCCAGGATCAGGAAGGGTTGGTCGGACGGCCGCTGCTCCCCAAAGGCACGCAGGGTGTCCACGGTGTAGGACGGGCCGGGCCGGTTCGCCTCCCAATCCCAGACGCCCAGACCGGCGCCGGCGGCCGCGGCGAGCCGGCACATCGCGAGCCGGTCGGCGGCGGAGGCGCGGGTACCGCGCTTGTGGGGCGGGCGGCCGGCGGGGATCAACAGCACCTGGTCCAGCCGGGCGCATTCGAGCGCCGCGGCCGCGGCCTTGAGATGGCCGAAGTGGATCGGGTCGAAGGTCCCGCCGAGCAGGCCGATCCGGGCCATCAGGGCTGGTACTCGAACTCGGCCGACCCGATCCGGACCATCTCACCGGGCACCGCGCCGGCCTCTTCCAGCGCAGCCGTCACGCCCATCCGGTCCAGGGCCACCTGGAAGCGGTCGAAGCCGGCGGGCGTGTCGAGGTCGTAGCGATCGAGCAGACGGTCGACGCGGGCCCCGGTCACCTCCAGGCCCCAGCCGTGGCGCTCCACCGCGATCGCCGGACCGCGCGTCTGGGGACCCAGCGCAACGCGGCGGCCCGCCAGCTCGCGGCGGTGGCGCGGGGGTGTCGCGGCGACAGCCTCGACGATGGCCTTCCGCAGCTCCTCGACGCCCTCCCCCGTCTCGGCCGAGACCCAGATCCCACGGCGACGATGGGGACGGCGGACGAGGTCGGACTTGGTCCAGATCACCAGGGCCGGGCGGTCGCCGGCCAGCGACCGGATCGCCTTCAGCTCCTCCGGCTGGCGGGCATCGACGACCAGGAGGACAACGCGGGTGCGCTCGACCTGGTGGAGGTACTTCTCGCTCGGGATCTCGACCAGCGTGAGCGGCCTGCCGGGTTCGTTGAACATGACGCCCAGCTCCGGGTAGGGGGTCGTGAACGGGTAGTCAGCGATCTTCGGCCGCGCCGCGGTCAGCGCGCTCAGGAGTGTCGACTTCCCCGCGTTGGGCTTGCCGATCAGGGCCACGTCGGCCGGCAGCCAGAGCTCGAGGCGCAGCTCGCGCTGCTCGCCCGGATCGCCGGGTCCCGCCGCCGTCGGGCTCCGGTTGATGGAGCTTGCGCGGTGGATGTTGCCGCCCCCGGCGGCGCCGCCGCGGGCGGCGACCAGCGTCTCGCCGTCGGCGGCAAGCTCGCCCAACAGGTCTCCTGTCGCCGCGTCGAAGACGGCGGTTCCGATCGGTACCCGGACCACCAGGTCGGCGCCCCGCCGGCCCTCCTTGCGGCCCCCGGCGCCGGCCTGGCCGTCGGTTGCGGCGAGCTGAGCGCGCTGGACCAGCGGCGAGAGGTCGTGGAGATCGCGCGACGCCGTCAGCACGACGTCGCCGCCGCCGCCCCCGTTTCCACCGTCGGGACCACCCTGCGGTTCGAAGGGCTGCGCGCGGAAGGAGGCTGAGCCCCGGCCGCCACGTCCCGAACGCACGCGGAGCGTGACCTTGTCGGTGAACATGTCTTCCCCGGAGGGCCGGAGGCCCCCTGGCTAGCCGGCGGCTTCGGTCGCCGCGGGTTCGACGATCGCCCGGCGGCCGGTCTTGCCCGCCCGCTGGTACTGGACCTGACCGCCGACGAGGGCGAAGATCGTGTGGTCGCGACCCTCCGCCGCGCCGGAGCCGGCGGTGATGTTGGAGCCGCGCTGGCGGACCAGGATGGCACCCGCCGTCACAACCTGCCCCCCGTACACCTTGACGCCGAGGTTCTGCGGATTGGAGTCGCGCCCGTTGCGGGAGGACCCACCGCCCTTCTTATGCGCCATCGCCCGTCTCCTCTTCGCCGCCGGTATCCGCCTCGCCGGCGGCCGCCCGAGCGCGGGCCGGCTTGGCCTTCTCGCTCTTCTCGGCCTTCTCGGCCTTCCGGGCGCCGATGGCGAGGATTTCGAGCGAGGTGTAATCGGCACGCGCGCCCTTGTGCACCCGCACCCGCTTCTTCGACTTGTAGCGGAGGACCTCGATCCGCGGTCCGCGCGAATGCTGCAGCACCCGGGCGGTGACGGTGAGCCCCTCGATGCCCGGCGTGCCGACCTTGATCTCGTCGCCGTCGACGTGCAGCAGCACCCGGTCGAGCGTCAGCTCGGAGCCGACGTCCACCTTCAGGCGGCCGACCAGGATCCGGTCGCCGGCGGTGACTCGGTACTGCTTCCCGCCGCTCACGACGACGGCCGTGGCGGATTGCTTGCTTTCGGGCACGAACCGAGATTGTACCACCGCCCTCTACGCTCCGATGGGGCTGCTGAGCCCGGGGTCGAGCCGTACCGTCCCACTCTCGTTGAGGAGCCGGCGGTCGAGGGCCTCTCCCTGGTGGTAGTCGACCAGCCGGCGGCGGAGCATG
>DIZV01000112.1:6957-11792 GCA_002427995.1 Chloroflexi bacterium UBA6019 | reverse complement strand
CGTCCGTCTCGTAGGTGCCGTCGGCGGCGACCCGCGGCTGGTAGGGCAGGTGGACCTCGACGTCCGGGACCTGCCCGGCGCCGGTGTCGAAGAGGAGCGCCCGGACCGACGAGGTGCCGATATCGAGCGCGCCTACATAGCCGTCAGCGGGCACGGCGGTTCAGTCTAGCCACCGCTCGGAGATCCTAAAGTCCGCCAGGTCGTAGGTCCGCAGCTGAGCCCGGCCGCGGACCCGCCGCAGCGCGCTGACGATCTCCGTCCGCCGGCCGCTCAGCTTCGGGGGCGCGGCCAGCCCGGCCGGGGCGAGCGCCAGCGGGTGGCAGAAGACGTCCGCCCAGCGGGCGGTCTCGACCTGGTCGGACGCGTCGGGGAGGATCGCCAGCTCAAAATGGTGGGGGCCGAGCTGCTGGCCGCCGGGCGTCGCGATCCCGGGGCCGGCATGCCCGGGGCGGTTGGACAGGTCGCCGAGGCTCAGGTTCCCGACCGAGCGGAGCAGGGTGACGGCCAGGTAACCCTCGAGCAGCTGGTACTCGAAGGGGCCGGGCAGGATGACGCCCACACCCCCTGCGAGGACCCATTCGCGTGCCGGGTCGGTCGGCAGGTCGTACTCCCGACCGGGCTCGGTGCCGGGCGCGCGGAAGGGGCGCTGGACGGCGCCGAAGGCGACCCCGGCCCAGGCGCCCGCGCTCGTCTCGGCGGGGATCAGCAGGCGGAGACGGTGGTTCCGTTCCTGGTTGTCGAGATCGATCTGGAGTCGGATCAGTGGTTCGTCTCCCAGCCGCTCGGCGCTGATGCCCGCGGCGGCCCCGCGCACCGGGGCACCCGCCGGCTCGAAGGTGTAGAGATCGCCCCGGTCGGGTTGGTCCTCGAGGAGAAGGCCGGCCGGCACCGGGACCGTCCGGGCCTCCACCCGTTCGGGTGAGCCGCTGGCGAGGGGCGGGATGCCGAGACGTTCGAAAGCGCTGGGGTTGAAAAATGTCTCCGGCACCTCCTCCACGCCGAGGCGGCGAAATAACATCCCGGCCGCCCGCGCCGCCCGGTCGATGCGCGCCGTCGCCTGCTCGTGGACCTGGTCGGCCGAGCACCCGCAGATCGAGTCGTGGGCCGAGTTGAGGATCAGCTGCCGCCAGATGTAGCGAAGCTCCCGCTCCGGCCAGGGCCGGCCGCTGAGGGTCCAGATCGGCTCCAGCCGCCGCTCGACCAGCCGTTCCAGGGCGGCATGCTCGAGCTTGAGCGGGAAGCGGGAGCTGAGCGTGCCCTTGAGCACGAAGGAGGTCGCGGCCGAGTGCAGCTCGCCGCGCACCACACCCGAGGCGGGAGGCGCGGCCTCCAGGAAGGCCGCGAGAGAGGAGATCGCCGCCGGCCGAGCCGGCGCCGCGGCCCCGAGGGCGGCGTCGAGGCCGACCGGCGCCGAAAGGTGGTCGTCCCCCGCCATCACCAGCCAGGGACCCTGGTCAGCCCAACTCTCCAGCTCCAGGCGCTCCCGCAGCTCGGGCGCGTTCAGGGGCAGCTCCTTGCCGTGCCCATAGCCGCGCTGGAGGTGCACGGTCCTGACGGTCGAGCCGTTGAGCGCCTCCCAGCTGAAGACCCCGCCCAGGCCCCGTTCCGGCACGCCGCGCCAGACGATCGCCGAGTCGATCCCGCGGAGCCGGAGGAGCTGCGGCATCTGGGCGGTGTGGCCGAACTGGTCCGGCAGGTAGCCGATCAGCATCGGCTGCCCGAGCTCGCCGGCGCGCTCGAGGCCCAGCTCCAAGTTGCGGAGCAGCGACTCGCCGCTGACCAGGTGCTCGTCGGGGAGGGTGTACCAGGGACCGAGGCTGATCCGGCCGGCGGCGGCCGCGGAACGAATCGCCGGCAGCCGCTCGGGCCGCGCCTCCAGGTAGTCGTCGACCACCGCCATCTGGCCGTCGAGGTGGAAGCGCAGGCCCGGCTCACGAGGGAGTGCCAGCAGGAGCGAGTCGACCAGCTCGACCAGCCGCCGGCGGTAAACGGCAAAGGGCAGGTACCACTCGCGGTCCCAGTGCGTGTGGGGGACGACGTGGACCTGCGGCTCGGTGAGCATCCGAATATTGTGTCGGGGTGGCCGAGACGCTTCACCCGGCTGCCCCCCTGGAGGACTTCGCCCGCCGGGTCTTCGTGGCCATGGGCGCCTCTCAAGCGGTGGCCGCGACGGTCGCCGGGCACCTGGTCCGGGCCAACCTCTCCGGCCATGACTCGCACGGCCTGATCCGGATCGCCCAGTACGTCGCCGAGGCCGACCGGGGCGAGCTCGTCCCCTCGGCGACGGCCGCCGTCGTCCTCGACAGGGGCGCCGTGGCGACCATCGACGCCGGCCATGGCTTCGGCCACAGTGCCACCGCGCTGGCGGTCGAATGGGCCGCCGAGAGGGCAGTCCGGTTCGGCGTCGCGGCGGCCGCCGTCCGCCGCGCGAACCACATCGGGCGGCTCGGCGAGTACGCGGAGCTGGCCGCGGCCCGAGGGGTGATCGGCATCGTGACCGTCGGCGTGGTCGGCGCCGGTGGCGTCACCCCCTTTGGCGGCCGGGGCCGCTACCTGGGCACCAACCCCTGGGCGATCGGGGTGCCCGCGGCGGGCGATCCGATGGTCTACGACGCCGCCACCTCGGCACTGGCCGAAGGAAAGCTGCGGGTGGCCCGCTCCCGCGGAGCCACCGTCCCGCCGGGCGCGATCGTCGACCCGACCGGCCGGCCGACGATCAATCCGCAGGAGTTCTACGACGGGGGCGCCCTCCTCCCGATGGGCGGCGCCGTCGCCGGTCACAAGGGCTACGGGCTGGCGCTCGCCTCAGCCCTGATCGGCGGCCTGGCGATGGTGGACGACGAGGACCCGACCACGGCGGGCACCGCGTCGCGGCCGGACGGCGAGGACTGGCTGGCCGGAGCATTCGTCATCGCCCTCGACCCGGAGTGGTTCGGGGGTGCCGAGCGCTACCGGACGACGGTCGCCCGGGTGCTCGGCGGCCTCCGCCAGCAGCCGCCCGCCGACGGCTTCGAGGAGATCCTGATCCCGGGCGACCCGGAACGGCGCAGCCGCGAGCGGCGGGCCCGCGAGGGCATCCCTCTCGCCGACCCGGTCTGGAGCGACCTGGTCGAGATCGGCAGTCGCTACGGGGTGGTTGCGCCGGGCTGAGGCTGGGCGCCGCTGGGCAGCGGCGCGGGCGTTGCACCGCCGCCGGGTGCGGGCGCTGGGTTGAGGTTGGCGTCGATCGTCTTGCGGTCCTTCGCGAACTCGGCGGCCGCAGCCTTCACCCCGTCCACGGAGGCCGTCTGCCCGGTGCTCTGGAGCTGGGTCACGATCTCGTCGATGGGCTTCGCCTCGGCCGAATCGAACTGGTTGTGAACGCTTTTCCAGGCGGCGTCGTGGCGGGCCCTGGCCAGCTCCCCGCCGGCGAGGCGGAGCTGGTCGTAATAGGCCCGGATCGATCCCACCGCGTATTTCCCCTTCCCGCTCGCCGCCATCGCCTCGGCATCGCGAAAACGCTGGCTGGCGAGCTGAAGGTGGATGCTCGCCTTGCTCGTCGGGGAGCGGTTGACGGCGACCAGCAGGCGTTCGCTGCTCAGCTTGAGCGGGTAGAGGCTGCTGTCAGGCCCAGCCAGCTGGGACGCGAGGGCGAGCGTCACCCCGGCGATCAGGGCCAGGGTCAGCGCGAGGCCGAGGACGAAAGTCCAGCGGAAGCGGTGCGTCGGCTGCGGGTGGCGGCTCTTGCGGAGCGGCAGGTCGTGGCGATGGACCCATGCCGCCCGATGGGCCCGGGTGGCGGCCTCGAACTCCTCTCGGGCGCGATCCCGAGCTCCCGTGTGCGGTGCGGCGCCCGCCAGCGCGCCGAGCTCCTCGCTCAGCGCCAGCATGCGCTCCAGCTCCTCGGCGGCCGGGTGGATGCCGACCGCCTCGGCAACCGGCGTGCCGCCCTGGCGGCGGGCGATGGCCTCCTCCAGCTGGCGCGGACTCGGCTCGGAAAGGATCTAGGTGTCAGCCGCGGTCGCCTGCGGCTCCTCCGGTTCGGGGGACGTGGCTCGCCGGAGCGCGAGCAGGGCACGGTGCTGGAGCGCCTGAACACGCCCCAGGCCGCGGCCGGTCGCGCGCGCCACCTCGACCGCGGGCAACCCGGCGATGAAACGGAGCCCGAGCACGTCGAGCTGGTCGGGGGTGAGGGTTCGCAGCGCCTGCCGGAGGCGCACCTCGCCCTCGCTACCGCCGGGCGCGGGCAACCCTCCGGCCCCGGGCCGAAGGGCCTCGCTGAGCACGAGGTTCGCCACCCGATAAAGCCAGGCCGAGAAGCCGCTCTCGAACCGGCGGTAGCGGGGCAGGCCCTCGAGCGCCCGAAGGAAGACCCGGCGGGTCAGCTCCTCGCTCGCCTCAGCGTCGCCGAGGAAGGTGAAGAGGTAGCGATGGACGGCGTCGAAGTGCGTCTCGAAGAGGTCGGCAAGAGCCTCGGCCTCGTAGCGTTGAGCCCTTAGGATGAGTTCCTTCTCTCTCTTTACCGCGGGGTCGCGCAAGGTCCTGGTGCTCACCGCGAACGGGGCCCGCCACTGCGTTGCAGCCATATCGTTATAAGAATAACGCCCAAAACAATGTCAGAGTTTCTACTGGAAACCAGTTGGATCCAGAACCAGGGAGCGGCCTGCACCTCGGCCTGCGTCCTCGCCGGGTTGAGCGCGCTGGGCGGGCGTGACCTGCCCGATCTCGCCGCCGCCTCCTCCTACCTGGCCGGGGGGCCCTACGCGGCCCCCGCCCTTTTCGACTACGTCTCGCTCCCCGGCCGGCGGGCACCTCTCGACCTGCGGATCGAATCTCTCGCCGCGGCCCACGGCCTG
>DIZV01000112.1:5420-6754 GCA_002427995.1 Chloroflexi bacterium UBA6019 | reverse complement strand
TGATCGTCCACCTCGCCTACGGTCAGGAGGCGCCCGGCCGGTACGGGGCCTGGGGCTGGAACCCGCTCCTGCCCGCGACCTATTCGACCGGCGGCCACAGCGTGATCCTCGCCGCCCTCGACCCGCCGGGCTGGACGGTGCTCGATCCCAATCGCCCCAAGCTTCAAAACTGGCCCCGCCCCGGCGTCGCCACCGCCCGGACCCGCTTAACCCTGGTCTCCGGCTAGCTGCTCGATCTGGCTGACCATCCCGTCCAGGATCGTGAGCCCGGCGTCCCAGAAGCCGGGGTCGGTGATGTCCATGTCCAGCTTGCGCACCAGCTCGTCCGGACGGGTGGAGCCGCCGGCGGCAAGGAAGTCGAGGTAGCGGTCGACAAACTCGGGTCCCGACTCCTGGTAGCGCTTGTAGACGGAGAGGGCGAGCAGGTTGCCGTAGGCGTAGGCGTAGACATAACCGGGGGCGAAGTAGAAGTGGCCGACGTAGCTCCACCACGGCTTGTGGTCCTCGGTCAGCGTCAGCGAGTCGCCGAACATCGGTTGGAGGACCTCCTGCCAGATCTCACCGAACTGGTCCGGCGAGAGCTCTCCCTCCTTCCGGCGGCGGGTGTGGGCCGCGTTCTCGAAGCGGTTCATGGAGACCTGCCGGAAGACGGTCGCGAAGGCGCCCTCGACCTGGTCGCAGAGCATCGAGAGGCGGATCTTGGGGTCGCTCTCCTCGGCCATGATCCGGTCGAAGGTGAGGGTCTCGCCGAAAACGCTGGCGGTCTCAGCCAGGGTGAGGGGTGGGTGGTAGTCGAAGATCGTCTGGGCGCTGGCGAGCCGGTCGTGCAGCCCGTGACCGAGCTCGTGCGCCAGGGTGAGCGCATCGTTGAGCCGGCCGGTGAAATTCATCATGACGAAGGGGTGGTAGCGCGGCGTGGCGCCGAGGCAGAAGGCTCCGCCCCGCTTGTGCTCGCCGAGGGCGGCGTCGATCCAGGGTCGCTCGAAGAACTCCTCGACGAGGTCGCCGGCTCGCTTCGAGAAGCGCTGGTAGGAGCCCAGCACAAGCTCTTTCGCATCCGTCCAGCTGAGCTCTCGGCTGGCGCCCAGGACGGGCGCGTAACGGTCCCATTCGTGGAGCTCCGCAAGTCCCAGCAGCCGCTTTTTGACGCGGTAGTAGCGGGCGACCATCGGATAGCGACCGGTGACCGCCTCGACCAGCGCCTGGACCGCCTCGTCGGAGGTCTCGTTGGCAAGGTTGCGAGCGCTGATCCAGCTCGGGTAGCTCCGCAGGCGGTCGTCGATCGCCTTGTCCTGGAGCACGACGTTGAGGATGTAGGCACGCGTCCGAATGTC
>DIZV01000112.1:0-5262 GCA_002427995.1 Chloroflexi bacterium UBA6019 | reverse complement strand
CGGTCCGCGTCACGCAGCTGTGAGAGAGCCTGCTCGAGTCCGATCCGCTCACCTCCGATGGGCACCTTGATCGAAGCCGAGAGCTCCTCGAAGAGGCGCACCCAGGCTCCGCCGGAGACCGGCGAGCGCTCGGTCAGGAGCCGCTCCTCAACTTCGCTCAGGTTGTGCTTGCGGTACTTGCGTGACTCCTCGACCGTGTGCCGGTAGCGGCTCGCGCGGGCATCGGCATAGAGGGGCGCCACCTGCTCGTCGGTCAGCTCGGCCAGCTCCAGGTGGAAGAAGACCATGTGCCGCCCGCGCTCCGCGCCCGCCTCGTCGACCCGGGCCACGAGCCGGCCCCGGGCGGGGTCGGCGGTGTCCTGGGTGTGCAGCAGCGAGGCGTAGATGGAGGGTCGCGAGACGCGATCCTGGAAGTCCTCCAACCGCTCCATCAGGTCAGCGAACTGGGAGGGCGAGAGTGACGCCAGCCGTCCCTTGTAGTCCGCTTCGAAGGCCCGCGCGTCCTCCATCCCGGCCTTCAGCGTCGCCTCGATCTCGGGGTCGGTCGGGGATGCGTAGAGCTCGTCCAGGTCCCAGTGGACGTTCTCCGCGCCAGTCGTCCTGATCGTCTGCGCCATCGAAGGTCAGGATAGCCGGGCGCGCAGCTCGGCCACCTCGGCCGGCTCCGGCCAGCGGCCGGCGTAGACGCCGCGATTGACCGCGCCGGTGACCTCCTCGAGCAGCACCTCCAGCTCACCGGCGGCAACCGCGCGGGAGATATTCGTTGGGCGTTTCGGGTGGCGCCCGGCGACGCCCGAGACGCCGCTGGAGGCGGTCGTAGAGCCGGATCAGCTCGCTCTCGCCGGGGCTTCGCGCCCGGGCGGTCCGGGGGCGGCGGCGGAGCCAGAGGAGCCCCAGGGCCACGATCGCCACCAGCGCCAGCAGCCCCGGCAGAAGGGCCGCGGCGCCGAGCCCGGCCAGCGCCGCCGTTGGCGCTCCCAGCGCCAGGTGCGGGATCAGGTGGGCCAGGCCCGACGCGGCCCAGCGGTCGGGGAAGCGGGTCGCGGCAAGCGCCGGGAAGCTCGGCGTCGGGTCGACCGGTACCCAGCCGTGGCCGGGGAAGAAGACCTCGATCCAGGCGTGGGCGTCGCTCTCGCGGACGATCGTCTGGTCGAGCGTCGAGTTGTACTCGCCCGGGGCGTATCCGGTGACCAGGCGGGTCGGGATGCCCTGGCTGCGGAGCATCAGCGCCGCCGCGGTGGCGAACATCTCGCAGTAGCCGTAGCGGGTGTCGAAGAGGAAGTAGTCGACCGGATCGATCCCGGCCGGGGCGGGCGGTGTCGCCAGCGTGTAACGGTAGTCCCGCTGCAGATGCCGGGCGAGCGCGATCACGGCGTCGAAACGCTCGCTCGCGGGGTTGTAGCCGTCCAGGTAGGAGCGCGCTAGGGTTCGCGCCCGGGGTGACAGGTTGCCCGGGTCGAGGTAGGTGCCGTCGGCTGGGGCCGGCAGCTCGAGGGTGAGCAGACGGAGCGAGGACGGCGTGTAGTCGGGCAGGTGCGAGACCGCCGAGTAGGTCGTGCCGGCGCGGTGGGGCGCCGGGGCGTAGAAATCGCCGAAGCCGTCCTCCCGAACCTCGGTGGCTGGGTAGTAGAGGCTCTCCACCGGTCCCGCCGCGTAGATGACGCCGGGCATCGCCCGCACCACGCGGATGGTCTGGACGAAGTCGCCCAGCTGCGGTCCCTGGGCGGTGTTGCCCAGGTCATGGCTGTCGACGTAGGCGTGAAAGGTTCGGAAACGCCGGGCGGCGCTGCCGCTGACGACCCAGGTCCCGGCCCGGTACTGGTCGAAGGTCAGCCCGCGCCAGTAGGCGGGCGCGCCGGTCCGGATGTACATGACGATCGCGTTGCCGAGGCGGCCACGGAAGCGGAGGTCGACGTTGCCGCTCTTGCCCGACGGATCGGTGGCGAACTGCACCAGGGGTATCGCTGGCTGCTCCAGGCCGCTGAACTGGACGCTGGAGGGCAGCGAGATCACCAGCGGGCCACTCGGCGAGGCACTCGGCTGGGGCAGAAGCCAGAAGAGGCCGCCTCCGGCGAGGAGGCCGGCGAGGAGGGCGATGGCGACCGGCCGGCGGGGGAGCTCGAACCGCGGGGCTCCCAGCCGGCGCAGGTTGGAGGCGGCCCAAAAGCCGGCGAGGCAGGTGAGCCAGAGGACGACGAGGAGGCCGAATTGGAGATCCCAGGCGAAGACGGCCGCAAGGTAGACGAGCGCGAGGCTCATCCAGAGGCTGGAGTAGAGGTTGCGGCGGGTGGTCAGGTCGAAGCTGGTCACCGCGACCAGCAGCATCACCAGGTTGGCCTGGGGAAGGTTGGCGCCGAAGAGGCCGAGGATGGAGTCGAAGAGGAAGTAGCCGAGGACCAGGAACATCATGCCGGCGATCAGCACCTGCAGCTTGCGGGGCCGCCGGCGGTGCCTCTGGAGATGGCTGAACCGGTGGCCGGCCAGTGCCAGCGCAAACGCGAGGGGCGGTACGACGAAGGCCTGGCCGTAGAGGGTGATCGCCAGACAGGCCACCCCAAAGGCCGCCAGCGCGAAGGCGCGCGCGGGTCCCGAATCCTCGACCGGCGAGGCGGGCAGGAGGCGGCGCCGCCTCACTCCGGCAGCGGCCATTCCAGTCCCGCCCGGGAGAAGGGGAGGTCGAGCTCGCCCTCGCCGACGAGCCAGGCGCGGGTCGCGGCGCCATGCTCGCGGAGCTCGCGGAGCGCTTCCAGGCAGGGCCCGCCGACGTGGTCGGTGAAGGCGACCGCGTCCATCACGCGCGGCGGCTCGGAGTCCTCCGCGGTAAGCCGCGGCCAGCGGCCGAGCCACTCCAGCACCCCCCACAGCGAGCGTGAGGCCGGCGCTGAGAGCGGCTCCAACCCGGGCGCCCAGATCAGCACCCGGCCGCCGGCCCGGAGGCAGTCCCAGGCTTCCGAGGCGGCCAGGCGGGCGATCTGATCGGCGCTCTCGGGAGAGGCCGGATCGCGGTCGAGGAGCAGGGCGAGGATGCGCTGCCCAGGCGGCTCGAACTCGCGTACGACAAGCTCCCCCCGCCGCGCGCTGTTCCGCCAGTGGATCCGCCGCAGCGGGTCGCCCGACCGGTACTCGCGAACTCCGTAAAGGTCGGTCCCGTGACCCGACCGCACCACCGTCAGCTGCGACTCGACCTCTCGTACCAGGCGGTTGTCGGCAAGGGAGGCGAAGAGCGGGAAGGCCACCGCGAGGTCCTCTTGCGGCACCCGGCGGCGGGTTCGGAAGAGGCCCAGGGGGTCGCCCGATTCGAGCACTGTGCCCTCGGCGGCCAGGGGTCCGCGAGGAATCGGTCCCAACTCGCGCACCGCCGACCAGCCGCTCGCCGGGACGAGCCCCGTTCCCGTCTCCAGGCTGCCGGCTCCGAACCCGGAGCTGATGCGCGCCGGGCCCCGGCCGCTGCCATCGGCAACGCTCAGTTGCAGCTCGATCCTGACGGTGTCGCGCTCGAAGACGGGGGCGGGAAGCGGTGCGTCCGCGAACTCGCGCTCGGGCACCTCGGCAACCGGCGAGCCTTCCGCTGAGACGACCTCGACCAGTCGGAGGCCGCCCTCCAGCCCGGCCGCGTTCCAGCGGGCGTAGAGATACATGGCAGCGGCCAGGCCGGCCAGGAGGAGGCCGAAGAGGAAGAGCCAGGCGACCTCGCTCGTCGCGCCGTAGAAGTAGACGACGGCCGCCAGCGTCAGAGCGCCGAGAAGCCGCCAGGTCGGTCGCACCCCGTCAGCGCCCGCGCAGCGGCGGCAGTGCCACCTCCGCGACGACCTGGCCGAGCACCTCCTCGGCAATCGCCCGACCGCGCATCCCGAGGCGATGGGCGAGCACCGGCTCGACCAGCGTCTTGACATCGTCGGGCAGCACGAAGTCGCGCTCGTCGAAGAGCGCCAGCGCCTGCGCGGCGCGCTGCAGGTAAAGGCCCGCCCGCATGCTCGCCGGCAGCGCAACCTCGGGGCGGGCGCGGACCGCCTCCAGGAGCGAGACGATGTAGCTCCGGATCGCGGCGGCGACGACGACCCTGAGGCAGGACCGCTGGAGCTCGACCACCTCTTCCCCGCTCAGCACGGGCTGCAGCTCCGCGATCGGGTCGCCGTGCTGTCGGCTGGCGAGGATCTCCTCGGCCTCGGCGGTGGTCGGCGCGCCCATCCGGCAGGCGACCAGGAAGCGGTCGAGCTGCGCTTCCGGCAGGGGATACGTCCCGTGGAACTCGTGGGGGTTCTGGGTCGCGATGACGCAGAAGGGGCTGGGAAGCAGGTGGGTGACCCCATCGACCGTCACCTGGCCCTCGGCCATCGCCTCCAGCAACGCCGCCTGCGTGCGAGGCGTGGCGCGGTTCACCTCGTCGGCGAGCAGGATGTTGGCGAAGACGGGTCCGGCGACGAACTCGAAGGTTCCCAGCCGCTGGTTGAAGACGCTGGCGCCGGTGATGTCCGCCGGCAGCAGGTCGGGCGTGCACTGGATGCGCCGGAACTCACCGCCGATCGACGCCGCGATGGAGCGGGCGAGCATCGTCTTCCCCGTACCGGGCAGATCCTGGAGGAGGACGTGCCCGCCGGCGACCAGGCCGGCGGCGGCGAGCCTGACGGTGGCCGCCTTCCCGACGATCACGCGTTGGACGTTGCCCTCCAGCCGGGCGAGCATCCCGGCCGCCTGCCGCGGCACCAGGGCCGGGGTCGCCATTACCGCCCGGATTCTACTCGGGGAGCCGCATCGGACTGGCTCCAGGAACGGCTGTGCAGACCCTCAGAAGTCGTGATATGTTATAGCGAGTTAGTGGTTAAATTACCCGAACCACTCACATGGTTACCCATAGCCATCATGTTCATATTCAGGAGGTCCGTCATATGTCGTTGATGTCGATAGTCGTCTGGTTGATCGTCGGCCTGATCGCCGGCTTCCTGGCCGGCAAGGTCGTCAGCGGCCACGGTTTCGGCGTCCTTGTGGACATCGTGGTCGGTATCATCGGAGCCTTCATCGGCGGCTTCATCGCCGGCCTGATGGGGATCGCTGCCACCAACATCATCGTGCAGATCATCGTCGCCTTCGTCGGCGCCGTGATCCTCCTGGTGATCCTCCGGGCCATTGGAATGGGCCGCCGCAGGACTACCTAGCCGCCACCTTTCCCCCCCGCGCAGCAGAGCCGGCGAGCCACCTCGCCGGCTCTGCCATTCCCGGCCCGGACGAGAACCCGCAGGTTAGTTCCTGCCGAGTACCCGCGTG
>DIZV01000049.1:1031-3203 GCA_002427995.1 Chloroflexi bacterium UBA6019 | reverse complement strand
TTGAAGATGACGCCCTTGCCGCGGCCGCCGGTGACGCCGATGTCGGCGTGGCGGGCCTCCGCCGGGCCGTTGACGACGCAGCCCATGACCGCGACCGTGATCGGGATCTTGAGGTTGGCGATGTGCGCCTCGACCGCCTTCACCATCGGGACCATGTCGTATTCCAGCCGGCCGCAGGTGGGGCAGGCGACCAGCGTGGCGGACTCATTGCGGACGGCGAGGGTCTTGAGGATCTCGTAGCCGACCCGGATCTCCTCGGTCGGGTCGTCGGTCGCGAGCGAGATCCGGATCGTGTCGCCGATCCCCTCGCTGAGCAGGATGCCGAGCCCGATCGCGCTCCGGATCGAGCCCGCCCGGACCGGCCCGGATTCGGTGACACCGAGGTGGATCGGGTAGGGCCGCGCGTCGGCGAAGAGTCGATTGGCCATCAGGTTGGTGAGCACGTCGGTCGCTTTGAGGCTGACCTTGATGTGCCCGGGCCCGTAGTCGAGGTCCTCCAGGATCTGGCAGTGGCCGAGCGCCACCTCGACCATCCGCTCCGCCGTCGCCTGGCGATCGTCGCGGTCGATCCCGTGAGCCTCTCGCAGGGACTTGTGGACCTCCTCCGGAAGCGAGCCGGCATTGACCCCGATCCGGAACGGGATGTCGCGCTCCTTGGCGGCGTTGACGACCCGGATCACCTTCTCGCGGTCGACGATGTTGCCGGGGTTGAGCCGGAGGCAGGCGACGCCGGCCTCGATCGCGGCCAGGGCCAGGGTGTGGTCGTAGTGGATGTCCGCGATCACCGGCAGCGGCGAGCGCCTGACGATCTCCTTCAGGGCCTCGGCCGCCTCGTGGTCGGGCACCGCCGGGCGGACGATCTCGCAGCCGGCGTCCTTCAGGCGGGCGATCTGCTCGAGGGTCGCCTTGACGTCGCGGGTGTCGGTCTTGGTCATGGTCTGGACCGCGATCGGGGCCGCTCCGCCGATGACGACGTCGCCGACCCGGACGGGGATCGAGTAGCGACGCTTTTTCACCGGAAGCCCGGAAACTGGTGGTTCACGATGCGCTGGATGTCGAAGTAGGCGATGAAGGCGACCAGCGCCAGCAGCGCCACCAGCCCGAAGCGCTGGAACTGCATCTCCTTCTCGCGGTCGAAGGGCCGGCCGCGGACCTTCTCGAGCAGGACGACGACGATCCGGCCGCCGTCGAGCGCCGGCAGCGGGAGCAGGTTGGCGAGCCCCAGCGCCACCGAGAGGATGGCGACGATGTTGAGCCAGTTGACCCAGCCCGCCTGTGCGGCCTGGACGGTGATGTAGCCGATCCCGATGGCGCCCGTCGCACCCTGGGGGCCGAGCAGGCCGCCCGGGATCTGGCCGCTGGCCAGAAGGTAGATGCCGCTGCCGATCGACACCGCCGCGAAGGCCGGGAAGGTGACGCCGGAGAGGAGCGCCTCGCCCGGCGTGTAGATCTGGGTGCCGATGCCGATGATGTCGCGCTTCTGGTCGGCGTTGTACTCCGGCGCCACCGTGAGCGTTCGTGCCGCGTGGCCGGGGTGGCGGACGACCAGCAGCAGGGGCTGGCCGGCGCTGGCGGTGACGATCCTGCGGATCTGCTGCTGGTCGGCCACCGGCTTGCCGTTGATGCTGTCGATGTGGTCACCGGCGCGGATGCCGGCCGTCCAGGCGGGGCTCGGCTGGTAGACGTAGGTGATCCGCGCGGGGTCGGTGTTGACCTGGGTCAGGGCGATGATCGTCGCGGCCAGCGCGGCGACCAGGAAGTTGACGCCCGGACCGGCGAGGAGGACCACGACCCGCTGCCAGGCCTTCTTGCCGTGGAAGCCGTCGGGCGTCTCGTAGTCGCCCGGCTCCATCCCTCCGAGCCGGACGTAGCCGCCGATCGGCAGCAGCCGGAGCGCGTAGAGGGTGCCGTTGCGGGTGCCCGACCAGAGCCGCGTGCCCATGCCCAGCGAGAACTCGATCACGTTCACCTTGAAGAGCTTGGCGAAGGCGAAATGGCCGAACTCGTGGGGCCCGATCAAGAGCAGGAACATGCCGATCACGGCGGCCGCCCCGACGACCCAGGTCAAGATCAGAGTCACGGGGAAACCTTACCCACGATGGTCGCAAGATAGTCCCGCGCCCAGCGGTCCGCCTCCATCACCTCTTCCAACGTCGAACCCGTGCCGCGGAA
>DIZV01000049.1:0-788 GCA_002427995.1 Chloroflexi bacterium UBA6019 | reverse complement strand
GATCACGCCCGCGAGACGGCCGGGGTAGGCGAGCGCGACCGCGATCGGCAGCCGCATGTCGGGCTGGCCGAGCTGGGCCTTGAGAGAACCGTCGACGAACTCGACCAGGGAGTGAACAATGCTCTGGGGGTGGATCACGACCTCGATCCGGTCGAGGCTGACGCCGAAGAGGTGATGTGCCTCGATCAGCTCCAGGCCCTTGTTCATCAACGTCGCCGAGTCGATCGTGACCTTGGGCCCCATCGACCAGCGCGGATGCTTCAGCGCCTGCGCGACGGTGACCTGCTCCAGGTCGAGACCGGGCCTGGGGTAGAAGGGGCCCCCGGAGGCCGTCAGCACCAGCCGGGCGACGCTCTCCAGCCGCTCGCCCCAGAGGCACTGCCAGATCGCGCTGTGCTCCGAATCCACCGGGCGGAGCCGGTGCTGGGCCTGCGCCATGACCAGCTCGCCGGCCATCACGAGGACCTCCTTGGTGGCGAGAGCGACGATCTTGCCCGCCCGCAGCGCGGCCAGGGTGGGAGCGAGGGCGCGCGCGCCGGGGATCGCCGTCACGACGATGTCGCAGTCGGGATGGGTGACCATCTCCTCGGTCCGGGCCGGCGCGTCGGGGTCCCCGGCTCGGATCGCGAAGCGGGCGACGCGGTCGAGCGGGCGGCGGCCGGCGAGGAGCCCGAAGACCTCGAAACGGTCGGGGTAGGAGTCGATGACGTCCAGCGTCTGGACCCCGATCGAGCCGGTCGCGCCGAGGATCGCGACCTGCAGCCGGCTCAATGGAGCAACCCGCCGAA
>DIZV01000148.1:5548-6499 GCA_002427995.1 Chloroflexi bacterium UBA6019 | reverse complement strand
AAGCCCTCTTTGCTGCGGCTGGAGCTTCCACCCGTCGTGGAGGTCCTACACGACGGATCCGTCGTGACTGCCGGCGAGCGCGACGCGTCGCCTCGAGGCCTGGACGACGCGTCGCGTGGCGATCGCCTCGCGACGGCTTGCGGCTGGTGCGCCGGCCCCTTCCGTCGCGGCTGCAGGCGCGACGCCGCCTACTGCTCTACCCGCTGCCGGCAGGCCGCCCACCGCTTCCACAAGCCGTCGCGGCTCGCCGGCGCTTCGCTACGCGTCGCCTCAGGCCTGCCCCTACGACTCGCCTATGCCGACCCGCCCTACCCCGGCACGGCCGCCCGGTATTACTCCGAGCACCCGGACTTTGCCGGTGAGGTCGACCACCGCCAGCTAATCGCCCGCCTGGTCGAAGACTTCCCTGATGGGTGGGCGCTGTCGACTTCGGCGGCCGCGCTGCCGGCCGTGCTTCCGTCGTGCCCTCCAGGAGCACGGATCGCCGCCTGGTTTCGCGGCGAGCGGCCGACCGCCAGCTACTCGCCGCTGTCGGCGTGGGAGCCCGTCATCTACGTCGGCGGTCGGCACGAGCTGTCGCGCGGATCCGCACGACGGGTAGACGCTCTGGCATACATCGCGCGGGCCCGAACGACGGATCCGCGGCGCGTGGTCGGCTCCAAGCCCGCCGCCTTCTGCGCGTGGCTCTTCAAGCTGCTCGGCGCGGCGGCCGGCGATGAGTTCGTGGATCTCTTCCCTGGCAGCGGAGGCGTCGCGCTCAGCTGGGAGACGTATGCATCGGCCGCCCGCGACGCGTCGCGCGTGGCCAGCTTCGACGCGTCGTCTCCGGATCCGCACGCGACACGTAGTGCCCACCAGGTCGACGCGTCGCGTTTCGCGGCCGCACGGCACGACGCGTCGAATCTCGAGGCGCGACGTATGGGCGCTGGAGGCTTTAGCAATGACTGAGAA
>DIZV01000148.1:0-5351 GCA_002427995.1 Chloroflexi bacterium UBA6019 | reverse complement strand
ACTACTTTTTAGCTCGCATTGCCAAAAACAGGACGACCAGGAGAATTAGGTTCAGCCCGACAAGCACGATGCCGATCTTTACCGCTGCTTGGATTTCGCCCCGTCGCACTATGTGGATCCCTCCTTAAGCCGCTGCTTTTTCTGCGCGCCGATACGCTAACGGTCGATCGCTGCTAATGGTTTCTCCGCCGTTGGTGGGGCGCGCCAGGAGGGCCTGGAGCTCACCACCGAGCCGCTTCAGCCGGGGCAGATCCTCCAGCGACTCCGACTCCCTGAGCTCATGGAGCAGGACGCGGATCCGGTCCCGCAGCTCGGCGCCGTAATCGGTTGCCCGGTCGAAGGACGCCGCCATCTCCCGGATCTCGCCCTCGGGCGCGCCGCCAGCGATCCGCCGCGTGTCCAGGCTGGCCGCCAGTTGCTCGATCTCCCACTCCGGGTAGACCGTCCAGCCGTAATTCCGCTCTTTCACCGGGTGTAGGCGGCCCTCGGCGACCCAGCGATACAGCTGCTCGGCGTAGACGCCAAAGGCGCCCTCAGCCTCCCTCCCGGTCAGGTTCCGGCAAAACTCTCGCGGCGCCTTCATGCCATGGAGCGGCAACACTTTGGGGCTTGACACATCGAAACTCTCAGGCGTACTGTTTCGACGTCGTGAGTCGCGCACCACACCACCCTACCACCGCGGACCGCCCAAATCCAGCCCCCTTGTCTCCCTCATTGGGCTCTCCCGACCTACCCACGCGACCCACGGCACCGAACAACTCCCCTGGAGAGGGGCGGCGCGAGCGATCTGCGGAGGTTTTGCCCGATGGCGACTCACAGCCCTTCGCCCGCCATGACCGCCGCCCCTCTCCAGGGGAGCTGCCCCGGCAACAGGACGCCGGCGTCGGTGGCTGGCGGCTGTGAGCGCACCAAACAAGGAGGCCGCATGAACTATCTCAACTTGGCCGGCATCGTGCTCGGGTCCGCCTCGGTCGGCGCGATCCTCGGAGTCTTCGGCATGGCGGCGCTCGTCAACTACGACGAGGAGCAGGAGGCCGACCGCCGCTACCGCCTCGGGCTCGCGCGGACGGGCGACCAGAGGGAGGGCCATTAGGATGGCCGAAGAGCGCATCGGCCGGCTCCCGTTGTTTCAGCAGGTAGCGCCCCTGACCGGGCTACGGTCCGAACCCGCGCCGCGGGCGCCTCGCCGGCGCCGGCGAGGGTGCTGGATTTGCACGGACCGGGGACTACCGCAAGAGCTTGTGGCGGCGCCTGGCGGCGGCTGGAAGTGCGGCCGCGGGCACGGAGCGGTCGAATGATCCCGGCGCCCTGGAGCGCCGAGCGGACCCGCCGGCGGATCGCCCTCGATCAGGCCGACAGCTGGGCGGACGAATGGGAGCGGGTCAAGGTCAAGGTCCCGCGTAACGCGCGCCGCGATCACCCCACCTTCAAGATCCTGCTCGCCTGGCTGGATCGGCTGCCCTACCTGCAGAAGCGGTCGGCGTAAGCGTGTTCGAGTCTCTCGCCGATATCTGGCGCGCGCGAGCTCAAGAGCTCGCCGAGCAGGGCGCCGGCGACTTCCGCGAGGGCACTCACGTATCGAGCCGGGACTACCTGACCCCGTTGCAGCTGGCCCGCGAGATCCTGAACGACTGGACCCCCCACGACGAGCGGACCAACTGCACCTGCGAATACTGCATGCCCGCGATCGAGGCCAAGCTGGTCGACCTGCTCGGGCCGAATTGGTACAGCGACTACCGGGCAGGGCGTTTTCGGAGCCAGCGCCGCTCGCGCTCTCTGGCCGAGCTTTCGTCACCGTCCCGGTACCTGGTCCCGCCGCCCTGCGAGTTCTGCGGGACCAAGGTGCTTAGCGGCGCTCTGCTGTGCCCCGAGTGCCTCGGCCAGGAGTCAGCCAAGCGCCAGCCGGCGTGATCCCGCTGCAGGCTCCTGACGGCCGCTGGCGGCCGCACCTCACCGGCTGGCTGGCCTATCTGAAACTGCATCGGAGCTACTGGCTGGTGGTCAACGAACTATGCCGGCGCCAAGGTGGCAGCCGGGCAGTCGTGCGCGCTGGAGCGCTGTCCCTAGCCACGGCGACAGGCCTGCACGAGCGGACCATCTATAAGGTCCTGCGGCAGCTGATCGACCTCGGCCTGCTGGAGCCGGTATGGCTCGGAGGCGGCTCTAAGAACCCTGGCGGCGCCGGCCTGGCGACCGAGTACCGGCTGGCTCAGAGAGCGCGCCGGCAGCCCGGCACCCCCCACCTCGAGGTCGTAAAAAAGGGTGGCGTACAGGGCACCCTTTTACGGGATCAAAAGGGTGGCGTACAGGGCACCCTTTCGGGAGATCAAAAGGGTGGCCTGCAGGGCACCCCAGACAAACGGGAGTACGACTCCCTACGGTCGTCTTCTCCCGTTGACCAGAATGACGGGCGGAACGCCGCCCCGATTACGGATCCAATTGGACCTGACGACCGACCCGGTCACGACCCCGGCTCACCAGGTCACACCCCACCCCCGGCGATCCCCGATCGCCCTCAAGGAAGTGGGAGTCGAGTCATCGACGAGTACATCGCTCGGCGCCGAGCTGCGACCGGCGCCGGCGTCATGACCGCTCTCCTCAAGACCGAGCCGGTCGAGCGGACTCCAGAGCTCGAGCTCAAGCCACCGAAGAGGCGGCGATGAACGACGCCACGCGGCGAGTCACGATCCTGCATGACCTCCTGCTGGCCGACGTCAGCCTGGCGGCGGCCGAACGCAAGCTGGCCCGGCCCGTCGACCAGGTCCGAGTCAAGGAGATGCGGCGGGCGGTCCGCCTGCTCCGTTTCGAGCTCCAGCACCGGCTGTTGCCCCGGCCGGCGGCCCTCCTGTGAAAAGAAATGTGATGCAGATTGCAGCATCCAGCAGACAGGGAGCGTGACGTGGAGGTAGCGTCCGATCCGCCAGTGGCAGCCACGGATTTGCACCCTCTCTCCCCTCAGACCCGCTCGGCCGCCGCTGGCAGCGTCCGCCTCACCACGACCATCCCACCCCACATCGAGCAGGGCCTGAGAGAGATCGCCCAAAACGATGAGCTGCCGGTGAGTGCGGTGGTCCGCCGAGCCCTATCCACCTACATCAAGATTCGCAACCGGGAGGTCGCATCGTGACCCGAGCCAGTGACGACGTTGGAAATCAACTCCTCGCGCCTCCGCGCGTAAGGGCTGGACGCTGTGGCTGAGATCGAAACCGGCCCCAAAACCGCGCCCGTCCCCGACACGGCGACCGTCACGGCGGACGAAAAACGCCGGGAGGGCGACCGCCTGCGGAAGCGAAACCAGCGGGAACGGGAGCGCGACCAGGAAACCGCCCACATCGACAACAAGCCCGGCGGACAGCCGCAGCCGCCGAAGGACAAGCCGAGCCGGAACCCCTTCGCCGGCCTCCGCAACAGCTGGGCGAAGAAGATCGGCGAGCCGGTCGGTCCGACCGAGGCGCGGCGCCAGCTCTGGCACATTCACGTCGGCGTCGCCCGGATCCTCCGCTCCAAGGCCAAGCTCGAGGAGCAGGAATTCGAGGAGGCCGGCAACGCCTTCGAGGAAGTCTCGAACCACTGGCTGCCCTGGCTCCGCATCGTGCTGCGGCTCGGCGCGCCGCTGATCCTGCTCGGCGCGCTGTGGGGGATCTGGGCTCACATTCTGAGCGAGACAGAATGGCTCCAGTCCTGGCTCGAGCGGCGCCGCGGCCAGGTCGTGGAGACCGACTTCCAGCCCGTCGTCGCCAAGAGTCCGATGGGTGGGGGAGGGGAGGCCGGACCGGCCGACCTCAACCAGGACCAGGCGGCCGAGGTCGTACACCCGCCAATGATCAACATGAACCGGCTCCGAGGGCGCTGATGTGGAACAGCGGGACTACACCGACGAGGAGGCTGACGCTCTCCGTGAGGGCGATCGGCAGACCCGCCCGGTCCCGCTCTGGCCTCAAATCGAGCGTCACATTCTCCGAATGGGAGGGATCAACGCCCACAAGGCCGGCACCGACGCCCACGCTATCCCCGGCGGGCTCGGCCGCGTGACCAAGGGAGCGGCGCCCGACAACGTGCTTTTCACCCTCGCCGGGAGCGGCATCATTCCCGAGGGAGTCGGCGAGAACTACTGGCGGGAGAACCGCGCCGGCGATGTCCTCAATGAACTCTTAGAGCGTGAGCATCGCGAGTACCAGGCCGCGCCGGCCGCGCTCCGGCTCAAGGCTCACGCCCTGGTCGCCGGCCGCCAGCGGGAGCGAGCAGAGGCGCGGAAGACGCGCTTCCTTCACATGACCGACAGGGCGATCAAACGCGAGCAGGACCGCCACCGCCTCAAGCAACACGCCGAGGCCCGGCGGCGCGGTATCGCGATCGCCTTCTACACCGACGAGGAAGGCGAAGTGCATCCGATCACCAGCTCGAAGGAGGGCTAAGCCATGCCGGAAGAGACACCCGAACCCGAGGCCGCTGCCCACCGCCCGCCGGCGGCGCGCCCTACCGCCCGGCTCGACCGGCTCGAGGAGGAGGTCGCCGACCTGCGCGAGGTCGTGCTCAAGAAAGAGGAGCAGGGCGGCGAGTCCGAACCCGAGGAGCCCGAGAAGACCGAGATCGAAGAGCGCGAGCCCGACCCGACCGATCCGCCGGCCGAGGAAGAGGCCGAGCCCGAGCACGAGGCGCCGGCAGCGCCGGCACCGGCCCACAAGCCCGGCATTCTCTGGTAGGTCGTGACCGAAGACGCGCTCCGCCGCGATCTGGCGGCTGCCCTGCTCGCCGTCCACCGGATGGCGGCGCGGCTGCTGCAATCCGCCTACCGGCCCCAGCTCGAGGACTTCGAGCAGCTGGCGGCGGCCTGCGTCGATACCATGCCATTCCGCGTCCGAGCCATCAATGCGGCGCTGGAGCCGGTCGTCAAGCTGGACGTTTTGGTGACTCGGCTGGAGGAGCTGGCGGCCAAGTTTCGACGCAAGAAGCGGGCGGCACATGGCGCGCATTAGCTCGCCCCGCTACTCCGAACGGCTGCTCTTTCTGGGCTCCAACGGCGTCGGGAAATCGGTCCTGATTCGGGAGATGCTCTCCAAATATCCGCGCTCGGTCAGCGTCGACACCAAGGGCGACTTCGAGCCGATCCAACCCTTCGTGGTGGTCGACAACCCCGACGATCGGAGGCTCTACAACGAGAACACCGTGGTCTACCGGCCGCGACCGGAGTTCAAGACCGGCGCCCACCTCGACAACGTGCTCGGTCGGCTCTTCGCCCGAGCTCAGGAAACCTACGACGTAAAGAACCGTCAGCAGCTGCGTCCCTTCGTGGTCAACATTGACGAGGGGCTGGCCTTCAGTAAGCGGGGCCACACCGCCAACCTGGCCGA
>DIZV01000135.1:2123-3256 GCA_002427995.1 Chloroflexi bacterium UBA6019 | reverse complement strand
CGGAGGCGGGGGCCGCCCCGGTGGGGGGGGGGGCGGGGGCGGAGGAAGCGCTCGATCGCGAGCCCGCCGACGGGGAGGATGACAGCCGGCCGGAGGAGGGCGAGCTCGCCGTCGAGCCACCTCGCGCAGTTGGCCAGCTCGGGCGGCGACGGCCGGCGATCGCCGGAGCCCTTCGGGTTGCGCCCGGGAAAGCACCTCATCACGGCAGCGATGTAGGTCAGCGAGCGGAACTCCTCGTCGGACTCGAAGCCGGCGAGCCTCATCCAGCGCCCGAGCTGCTTTCCGGCCCGCCCGTCGAACGGCCGCCGGGTGATGAACTCGACCGGGCCGGGCGCCTGCCCGACCAGGAAGAAGCGCGCGGCCGCCGTGCCCGAGAAGGTCGGCGAGGCCTCCGCCAGGAGACCGTCGCGGACGCAGCGGGTGCAGGCTCGGGCCTGGGCCTGGAGCTCGGTCAACTGCTGTCCCTGGTCCATGCCGCGCGCTGCCGTCAGAGGCCGGCGAGGAAAGCGGCGATCGCCCGGTTGACCGCCTCCGGCCGGGTCAGGTTGGAAGCGTGCGACCCGCCCTCGATCCGGACCACGTCCGGGCATCCCTCGAGGCCGGCGCAGAGGGCCTCGGCGCGCTCCAGTGGGATCGCCGCATCCTCGTCGCCGTGCAGCACCAGGGCCGGGACCTTGATCTCGGGCAGGCGGTCGGTCACGTCGTCACGATCCATCAGCGTCGGGTAGATCTGGCCCAGCCCGCGCGGATAGCGGGCGGCCATTCCCGCCACCCACTCCGCGGTGCCGTCGTAGCGCCCGAGGATGATCGCGGCGACCATCCCTCCCAGCAGCTCGGAGGGGCCGTCCTCCTCCCAGACCGAGCGCATCAGGTCATACTCGACCCGCTTCTCGGGCAGCTCCAGCCCGGCCTGGGAGTCGATCAGCACCAGGCCTGCGACGCGGCCCGGGTGGAGAAGGGCGAAGCGGAGAGCGACGAAGCCTCCCTGGGACATCCCACCGACCACCGCCCGTTCGACGCCGAGGTGGTCGAGCAGGCCGGCCAGGTCGCCGGCAAGGTCCCAGTAGTCATAGGGTTCCGGCTCGTCGGGCGCCTCGCCATGGCCCCGTGCGTCGTAGGTGATGACGCGGTGG
>DIZV01000135.1:0-1876 GCA_002427995.1 Chloroflexi bacterium UBA6019 | reverse complement strand
CCAAGTCGACCGACTCCCGCGCTACCCTTGGCCACAGTGCCGAGGGAGCGATCCGCCGTGATCGAAGCGCTGGGTCCCAAGGCGTTCGTGGGCACGCGGTGGGCATACCCGGTCGCGGCGGTGGCGATCCTGGCAATCTTCGCCCTCTACTGGGTCGACGTCCACTCGCCGATCAACGTCACGGTCGGCGCGCTGGCGGTGCTGCCCGTCCTCGCCGCCGCGTGGCTCCTCGACGGTCGCCTGACCTCGGTCGTGACGGCGGTCGCCATCGGATCCCGGATCGTGGTCGCCTACCAGGGTGGGTTGACGCCGATCACGGCGGGCTCCCAGGGCATCGTGCTGCCGCTGGTGGCGGCCGCCGGCCACCTCGCCGCTCGCGGGCTCCTGGCCGCGCGCCGGGGTCGAGAGCACGAGCGCGAGGTCCGCGACCTGAGCTTTTTGGTCACCACCAGCCAGGCGATCGCTGCCTCGCTCGACCTCGACACCATCCTCGCCTCGGCAACCCAGGCCGTGGCCCAGGTCGTCCACCGCGGCGGCCAGGGCGGCCCGGCGCGGGCCGCTTTTCACCAGCTCCTGGAGGACGACCGGCTGCGGATCGCATACGACTTCGACGAGGCTGGATCCCGCTCCGCGGAGGGCGAATACCCGATGGCGTGGAACCGGGCCGCCGTCCGCGCGGCGAAGAGCGGGCAGATCGAGGTCGTCGGCGCTGACGACCTGGCGCCGGAGCTGGCAGAGCTGGCCGGCCGGGAGCACTGGCAAGCAGGGGCGATCGTGCCCGTGCGGGCCGCGGGCCGGCTCCACGGGATGATGATCGCGAGCGCCCGCGACCACGATTTCACCACCGAGGAGCTGCACCTGGTCGAGGTTGTCGCGCAGATGACCGGGCTGGCGATCGGCCACGCCGAGATGTTCAGGCGTGAACGCGACGAAGCCGAGCGGGCCGGTGACCTGGAGCGCACCAAGGCAGAATTCCTCCGCCTCGCCTCGCATGAGCTGCGAGGCCCGCTCACAGTCGTCCGCGGTTACCTCTCGATGCTCCTCGACGGGTCGGTCGGGAACCCCGACCCGACCACGACGCGGATGCTGGACACAGTGCAGGGCAAGGTCTCCGAGATGGACCGGCTGATCACCCAGATGCTGGAGGCGGCGCGGCTCGAAGAAGCCCGGCCGATGCTGAAGCTGGAGAGGTTCGACCTCGGCGACGTGATCGAGGAGGCGATCCGCCGGATGGCTCCCCTCGACCCCGAGGGGCGGGTGCGGCTCGAGCCTCCCACCACCGAGCTGCCAGTTGAGGCCGACCGCGAACGACTGCTGACGATCCTCACCAACCTGATCGGCAACGCGCTCAAGTACTCGCCCGACGGCGGTGAGGTCACGATCAGCACGGCAGCGCTCGACGGCCGGCTGAAGACCATGGTCGCCGACCGCGGGATCGGCATCGCCACGCGGGATCTGCCGAGTCTTTTCACCCGCTTCGGCCGGGTGGTGCCGGAGCAATACGCGACCATCGCCGGCACGGGATTGGGTCTTTACCTGTCGCGCGAGCTTGCGCGCCTCGTCGGCGGCGACGTGACGATCGAGTCGGAGCTCGGCCGCGGATCGACCTTCACGCTCGACCTTCCCGCCGCGGCCTGAGCGGCCGCCGCTACTCGAAGAGCCGCTGGAGGCGGGGGTTGGCGGTGATGCCGGGGATCCGGCCACGCTTGGTCCGGGCCTCGCCGCCGACCTCTTTGATGTCGGCCGTGAAGCCGATCGGCTGGGCGGCGGAGATCGCCATCCCGACGCCGAACGAATCGACCGGTGCGCCGGCCGCGACGAACTCCCGGATCCGCTCCGCCGAGAGGCCGCCGGAGACGAAGATGCCGACCTTGCC
>DIZV01000010.1 GCA_002427995.1 Chloroflexi bacterium UBA6019 | reverse complement strand
AGATCGCCCCCTTCCGCTCGGCGGTGTCGGCCTGGCCCTTCTTCGTCGAAGGCCATCACGACGCCGCCGGCGCCGTAGGCGCGGACCTTGCGCGCCTGCTCCAGGAACGGCTCCTCGCCCTCCTTCAGGCTGAGGGAATTGGCGACCCCCTTGCCCTGCAGGCACTTGAGGCCGGCCTCGATCGTCGACCAGCGGGAGCTGTCGACCATGATCGGGATCCGAGCCACCTCGGGTTCGGTCGCGACCAGGTTGAGGAACCTCGTCATGGCCAGGTCGGAGTCGAGCAGGTCCGCGTCCATGTTCACGTCGAGGAGGTTCGCGCCGCCCCGGACCTGTTCCAGCGCCACGTCGAGCGCGGCGCCGTAGTCCTCGGCCTCGATCAGCCTCCGGAAGCGGGCCGAGCCGGTGACGTTGGTCCGCTCGCCGATCACGACAAAGCTGGTGTCGGGTCCAATCTCGAACGGCTCCATGCCGCTGAAGGTGGTCTTCCGCTGAGCGCGGGGCACCCCCCGGGGGGGGATCCCGTCCACCGCCCGGCGGATCTCGGCGATATGCTCGGGACCGGTGCCGCAGCAGCCGCCGACGCCGTTCACAAAGCCAGCCTCCGCGAACTCCCGGAGCAGCGCGCTGGTAGCCGCCGGCTGCTGATCGTAACCGCCGAACGCGTTGGGCAGGCCGGCGTTCGGGTAGCAGAAGACAGGCACCGTGGCGGCACGGGCGAGGTCCGCCAGGTAGGGCCTCATCTCCTCGGCGCCGAGGGAGCAGTTGATGCTGACGGCCAGCGGCGAGGCGTGCTCGACCGAGATCCAGAACGCCTCGACGGTCTGCCCGGAGAGGTTGCGGCCGCTCCGGTCGACGACCGAAACCGAGACCACCAGCGGCAGCTCGGGCGCCACCGCGCGGGCGGCGGCGATCGCAGCCTTGCCGTTGAGGGTGTCAAAGACGGTTTCCACCAGCAGGTAGTCGACGCCGCCGTCGCGGAGCCCGCGGGCGGCCTCCGCATAACCGTCGTAGAGCTGGTCGTAGGTGATCGTCCGATAGGACGGATCGTCAACCCGGGGCGAGATCGAGAGCGTGACGTTGGTCGGTCCGAGGGAGCCGGCGACGAAACGATCGGCGTAGCGCGAGGCCGCCTTCCGAGCGATCTCGGCGCTGGCGCGGTTCATCTCGTAGACGAAGGCCTCGAGACCGAAGTCCGCCTGTGAGATGGGAGTCGCCGTGAAGGTGTTGGTCGTGATCACGTCGGCGCCCGAGTCGAGGTAGGCGAGGTGAACCAGCTCGACCAGGTCGGGCCGGGTCAGGGAGAGCACGTCGAAGCTGCCCTTCAGCGGCGACGGGTGGTCGGCGAAGCGATCGCCCCGGAAGTCCTCCTCGGTCAGGTTCTCGCGCTGGAACATCGTCCCGACGGCGCCGTCGAGGATGAGGATCCGACGGCCGAGCAGCTCGCGCAGTCGCTGCTCGACGGGGCGCGAGGCATTGGATGGATTCAAGTGACGCCTCATTCTCCCCGCTCGCGCGGTCCGGGAACCATGGGGGCGAGCCCGGGCCGGAAAAGAAGAGACCCGGCCCCAGGCGGGACCGGGCCTCTCGTAGGGAGGAGGGAGGCTATCTGAACCCGGGTCGCAGCATCAAACGTCCTGCTCGACGGTGGTGGCGCGAGGAGGGCCATGGTGGTGACGTGGGGTGGCTGACGGACTCGGGCTGGTCGTCACCGGTTCCGGGTTGGGCTTGGGCTTGATGGAGCCCCCGATGACCTCGTTGGCACCGTGCCGCGCGTTCACCGGCGGCTCCGGCGTCGACGGAAGCTCGTGGGAGGAGGCGGTGGTCGCCACACAGTGGCCGATGCCGTGCTCGCCGGGGGAGAGCTGGGTCTTGCACTGGGTCACCGCGGCCCGCACCTGCTGGCTCCACTCGGAGGGGCTGGCGCTGCCGGTTGCGTAGGTCGCGGCGACCGCGCCGCCGCCGCCGGCGGCGATGCTGGCAGCGGCGATCCCGGCCGCTGTCTTGGTCGAGAAGGCCGCGAAGAGACCCGACCCCGCGGAGGCCGAGATGCCGGTGCTCAAGGCGGCCGCCGCGAACCGGCCGACCGAGGGGGGAACCGCCGACCCGACGAGCGGTCCGAGATGCCGCTGCAGCTGAGCCTCGATGAAGGTCTCGAACGGGTCAGACATCAAGCACTTCTTCCTCAGCAGTAACGTCTGCGAACTCCCGTTTACCCGAAGGCAGGTTGAATTCGGGCCCGAGTTCACGCCGGAGTCGTTCCCGGGCGGCTGCCAGGCGCGACGCCACCGTCCGTTCGGGGATGCCCAGCGACTGCGCGATCTCCCGGTTGGTGTAGCCGTGGTAGTGGCGGAGGACGATCGCCGCCAGCTGCTTGGCCGGAAGCCGGCGCAGGGCCTTGATGAAGTCTCCCGAGAGGGCCCCTTCCGACTGCGGGTCGGCCTCAACCGGGCGCCCCATCCGGCGGACGATCTCACCGACCTCGCGCAGCTTCGCCCAGCGTCGATAGGACAGCGCCTGGTTCACCGAGATCCGGTGCAGCCAGGCCTCCGCCGGCGCCGACGGCTGCCAGCGCGCCCAGTTCCGGAATGCCTTCAGATATGCCTCCTGAAGGCAGTCCTCAGCTGCGGCCCGGTCGCCCAGCATCAGCACCAGGGTCCCCAGCAACCTGGGGTAGGTGGCCTGGTAAAGCCGCTCGAAATCGGCGGCGGAACCAGGGCGGTAGCCCTCCTCCATCCCGCTAATAACGCACATTGAGCCGGTCTTATGGCGGCGATGCTGTTTGCGCGCCGTAAACAAAACCGTCCCTGGGCATTCGTTGGCGCGACCGCCGTCGCGCCCGTAGACTTCGGCCAAACCGATGGGCGTGCACTGGAAGGTGGCGGTGGTCGAGGATGACCTGCCACTGGCACGTGCGGTCACTGCCTCGCTTCGCCGGGAGGGGTACCGCGTCCGCTCCGCTCGGACCCGGCTGGAAGGCCTCGCCATGCTCCGGGAGTGGTCGCCGGACCTGGTCCTGCTCGACCTCATGCTCCCCGACAGCGACTCTTCGCGCGTCCTCGGAGAGTTCCGCTCCGAGACCTCGGCCGGCCTCGTCGGGATGACGGCGGTCTCCAGCCTGGCCGATATCGTCGCCGGTCTCCGGATGGGCGCCGACGACTACATCACAAAGCCGTTCTCGCATGAGGAGCTGACGGCGCGGGTCGCGGCCGTTCTCCGCCGCCGCCACGCCGCGCGAGCGGAGATCGTCGAGGTCGGCGACCTCCGGATTGACGTCGGCGCCGGCTCGGCCCAGCGGGGGGACCGGCAGCTCGGGCTCACCGCGACCGAACTGCGCCTGCTGCTGGCGCTGGCCCGCGAACCTGGCCACGTCCTTTCCAAGCACAGCCTGACGGAGATCCTCTGGGCGGCCGACGCCGGGCGGCTGGCGAATACGATCGAGGTCCACGTCGGTCGTTTGCGGCGCAAACTGGGAGGACCGAGCGCGTCCGGCCTCATCGCCACGGTTCGCGGTTTCGGCTATCGGTTGAACATCGGGGCGGAGTCATTAGGCGGGCTATGAGAGGTCTCTTCGGAGGCGGTGCGGCACTGGCCGCGATCGCCGCGTCCCTTTTGGCGGCGGCGCCGGGCCATGCCATCAACGTCATCTGCATGGACGACCCGCCGTTGACCGTGACCACCCCCGGCGGAACCACCCTGACGATCAACAACTGGATCACGACCTCGACCGCCGACCGAACCTACCTCCAGGGCGCGATCATCACCGGCACGACGCAGCCCGACCACCATGGGGGGACGTTGGTGGAGGTGTTCGTCCAGCTACCGGCAGGCGGCTCTTCGGCGGGGACCGTGAGCTCGGTCGACCAGCGGACCGGCGCCTTCGGCTGCGCCACCGCTGACTGGGGCGGCGTGACCGAGGTGCTGGTCGACGTCCCGATCCCCTGACGGGTCGGGATGACCTTCCGCCGGTTCAGCCTCGGGATCGTTCTCCTCGCGGCCGGCTGCGAGGTGGCCGCCATCGTCCTGTCACCGCCGGTGAGCGAGCCACTACGCGAGGCCGGGATCGGCGCCCTGGCGGCGACCGGCCTCTTCCTCGCCGACCGAATGCCGGTGCGGATCGGCCCGAACCGGAGGGCGACGCTCGGCACCGCGCCCATCCTCTTCGCGGCGCTTTTGCTCAGCCCGCCCGTCGCGGCGGCGTTCACCGGCGGGGCCTTTCTGCTCAGCAACCGGGTGCTCGGCAGGCGCTGGATCAACAGTGCCTACAACGCCGCCCAGGTTGTGCTCATCACCCTGGTCGCCGGCTTTGCCGGGGGACCGCTGAGCCGCCTCGACCCGCTCCACGTCCTTCGGGCGGTGCTGGCCGCTGTGCTGCTGACCGCCACCTCGACGCTGCTGGCCGGGGTCGCGATCGCTCTCTTCCGCAAGGAGTCGCTGCCCGCCGTCGTGGCCGATGGCTTCCGGGTGAGCTGGGCCCAGGACCTGGCCGACGGGGGCATTGGCGTCGCGATGGCCGTGCTCTTCGTCGCCGCTCCGATCGCCGCCGTCCTCCCTCTCGCGGCCCTGCCGCTGGTTTACCGGATGAACCGGGCTCTCGAGGAGGAGCTCCGCTCCCGCGAGCAGGTGGCAGCGATCCTCGCGGCCCAGCGGCGGTTCCTGACCGACGTCGCCCACAACGTGGGCAACCCCCTGGCGACCATCCGCACCAACCTCGGTCTGCTCCGCGTCGGCCGGCTCGCGGCGGACGAGCGGGTGGCGGTGGAGGACGCCCGGAATGAGTCCGAGCGCCTGGTCACCCTCTGGAAGCGGCTCCAGGTCCTGGCCCAGACGGACGAGGACCTGCCCCTCAAGCTCAGCCGCGTGAACCTCGTCGACCTCGCCAACGACGTCCTTCACGCATATGAGCGGGAGGCTGAGCAGAAGGGGATCGCGATGGAGGTGGAAACGCCGCTGGCAATCGAGGCCACGGTCGACGCCGACCTCATCCGGCAGGCGGCGGCGAATTTGGTCGAGAACGCCATCCGCCACGGAAGGGCGGGCACCCGGGTGACGATCCGGGTGGCCAGGGTCGGCCAGCTGCCCATCCTGGAGGTCGTCGACACCGGGCCCGGGATCCCCGCCGAACGCGTAGCCGCGATCTTCGACCGTTTCCAGCGCGGGCCCGAGGGGGGCACCGGCCTTGGCCTTTCGATCGCGCGGAGCGCCGTCGAGCGCAATGGCGGGCGGATCGCGGTGGAGAGCCGCCTCGGCAGCGGCTCCCGCTTCACGATCACCCTGCCCCGGCCGCCGGCCGCCGCCTGAGACTGAAATGAAGCTTCGTCCTTGACAGTCGAACAAGTGTTCGGCTAGCGTTCGGGGGTGGCCCTGCCGCCCTTCGATCCCGCCTCGCTCCCCGGCGAGGTAACGCTCGACAGCATCCTTCCGGGCGTTGAGGCCGAGCTGGTCGAGCTGCCGCCGGACCTTCCCGAGGACCTCGCGCTGGCCCTGCGTGATCGGGGCATCGGCCGTCTCTACTCCCACCAGGCTGAGGCGCTGGCGGCGGCCCGGGCGGGCCGCCACGTCGTCGTCGTCACGCCGACCGCGAGCGGGAAGACTCTCTGCTACAACCTCCCCGTCCTGGAGCGCGTGCTGCAGCGCCCGGAGAGTCGCGCGCTCTACCTCTTCCCAACCAAGGCGCTGGCCCAGGACCAGATGGTCGAGCTGGGCGAGATGACCTCCCGGCTGCCGGTCCGCCTCCTGGTCCACACCTACGACGGCGACACGCCGCCCGGCCAGCGGACGGCGATCCGCGAGGCGGGTCACATCGTGCTCACCAACCCGGACATGCTGCACACCGGGATCCTTCCCCACCACACGCGCTGGCGGAAGCTCTTCAGCGGTCTCCACTACGTCGTCATCGACGAGCTCCACACCTACCGCGGGCTTTTCGGCAGCCAGGTCGCCAACGTGATCCGAAGGCTCAAGCGGATCTGCGCCTTCTATGGCTCCTCACCCCGCTTCCTCTGTGCCTCGGCGACGATCGCCAACCCGCGCCAGCTCGCCGAGCGGCTGCTGGAGGAAGAGGACGTGGCGCTGATCGATCGCAATGGAGCGCCGCGCGGCGAGCGCCGCCTCGTCTTCTACAACCCACCGCTCGTTAACCGGGCCCTCGGCGTCCGCCGCTCGAGCCTCCTCGAAGGCTGCCGGATCGCCGCCCCCTGGATCCGCCAGGGCATCCAGACGATCGCCTTCTGCCGCTCGCGGGTCAGCGTCGAGGTGATGCTCTCCTACCTCCAGCACTCCCTCCACCCCGCCCTCGACGCCAAGCGGCGGGTGCGCGGCTACCGCGGTGGCTACCTGCCGCTTCGCAGGCGGGAGATCGAGGCCGGTTTGCGCAGCGGCGAGGTGACCGGCGTCGTCTCCACCAACGCTCTCGAGCTGGGGGTCGACATCGGCAGCCTCCAGGCGGCCGTGCTGGTCGGCTACCCGGGGACCATCGCCAGCACCTGGCAGCAGTTCGGCCGGGCCGGCCGCCGGTCGGGCAGCGTGGCCGTGTTCGTCGCCTCCAGCAGCCCGCTCGACCAGTTCATCGTCCGCCACCCCGAGTACTTCCTCGCCTCCAGCCCGGAGGAGGGCCTGATCGATGCCGACAACCTCCTGGTCCAGGCCGGCCACCTCCAGGCGGCGCTCTTCGAGCTGCCCTTCGCCGACCGGGAGCTCTTCGGCCGGTCCGATGTCGGGCCGCTACTCGACCTCTTCCAGGAGGACGGGGTCGCCAGCCGGTCGGGGGGACGCTGGTACTGGAACCGGGAGTCGTTCCCGGCAGAGGGGGTGTCGCTGCGCCGGATGGCGGCCGACAACGTCGTCATCATCGACACCTCCAACTCTCGCCCCGACGTGATCGGCGAGATGGACCAGTTCTCGGCGCCGGCCCTGCTTCACGAGGAGGCGATCTACCTCCAGGAGGGGGCCCAATACCACGTCGACCGCCTCGACTGGGAGGAGAAAAAAGCCTACGTCCGTCCGGTGGAGGTGGATTACTACACGACCGCCCTCAACTCCCTCTCCATCCGCGTCCTCGATGCTTTCGCCGGGCCCGAGGGAGAAGCGCTCGACCGCTCCCACGGCGAGGTGAAGCTCACCTCGCTGGCCACGATGTTCAAGAAGATCCGCTTCCAGACCCACGAGAACATCGGCTCGGGGCCGATCAGCCTCCCCGAGCAGACCCTCCACACGACCGCCTACTGGATCAGCCTTGCCGACTCCGCCTGGTCCCGCCTCACGCGGGACGAGATGGAGGCCGGACTCCAGGGAATGGCCCACGCTCTCCGCCACGTCGCCTCGCTGCGCCTGATGTGCGACCCGCGGGACCTCGGCTCGGTGCCTGAGGTCCGCTCCCCGTTCACAGCCAAGCCCACGGTCACCGTTTACGAGGTCTACCCCGGCGGGGTCGGCTACGCGGCGCGGCTCTACGAGCTCCACCAGGACCTGCTGCGAGCGGCCGCCGAGCTGGTCGCGGAGTGCCCCTGCGCGGCCGGCTGCCCTTCCTGTGTCGGCCCGCTGCAGAACGTGGAAGGAGCCAAGGAAGCGTGTCTGTCGATGCTCTACGCCAACGCCTCAGCAGTCTAGGTTCGCCACCTCACCGCGGCGCTTTCCCGGCGGCACGCCACGATCCCCCCCGACGGATCCCGCCGAAGGGGTTCGAGCCGGTCGAGAACGCCTACGGGATCGCCTGGCGCTGGGCTGAGGTGCTTCCGGTCGGACGGCTCGACCGGGCGGAGGCGCGCTCCGAGTTGGGCGGGCTGGAGGTCGATGACTTCAGCTTCCTGGACACCGAGACGACCGGCCTCGCCGGCGGGACCGGCACCCAGGTCTTCACGGCCGCGATCGCCCGCCCCCACCCGAACGGGATCGAGCTGACGCAGCTCTTCCTCGCCGAGCCGGGTGACGAACCCGCCTTCCTCGCCGCACTCGACCAGGAGCTCTGCCGGGCGCCCGGTCTGGCGACCTACAACGGCCTCGCTTTCGACCTTCCCCTCCTCCGAACCCGCTGGCTGATGGCGCGGATGCCGGGCGCGCTCACCGAGGGCCGTCACCTGGACCTCCTCCACCTGGCCCGGAGCCTGCTCCGCCCCCGACTCGAGAGCTGCACCCTGCGTGCGGTCGAGCAACGGCTGCTCGGCTTCGAGCGGGAGGAGGACATCCCCGGCCACCTGATCCCCCAGGCCTACTTCGACTACCTGCGGAGTGGCTGGAGCTCGACCCTCGAGCCCACCCTCGAACACAACCGCCAGGACGTGCTGAGCCTGCAGCACCTCCTTCATCGACTGCTTCACCGGCTGCGCGGCGCCGACCCGGCGATGGAGGCGTGCGACTGGCACGCGCTCGGGCGCCACCTCCTCCGCCGGGGGCGGCGGTCGGCGGCGTGGCGGGCATTGCGGGTCGCAGCCGACCTGGGCGATCTCGACGCCGTCTTTCTCCTCGCCCGCCGCAAGGCGGTGGTGCTGGAATGGCGGCTCCGCCAGCCCGCGGCCGCGATGCGGGTGGTGGAGGCGGCGATCGAGCGGGTCGGGTTCGAACCCGATCTCGAAAAGCGGCGGCTAAGGCTGCGCGGCCGCCTCGACCGGGCGCGCAGCCCGGATCGGCGGCGTGCGAAGGATCGCAGCCAGTCGCTCCCCTTCGCCGACGAGCCTGGCGAGCGCCTCGATCACCTGCGGGACCAGCCGGTCGACCGCTTCGAGGGGGCTGGCTCCGCCCCGGATCTGGGCCACGAGGACCTCGGCGACGGCAAGGATCCGGGCCGGAAGCGGGATGTCATCGCCCCGGAGGCCGTCCGGTGAGCCCCTGCCGTCCCACTGCTCGTGGTGGTGGCGAAGGATCTCCACCAGCTCGGGCAGGAAGCGCCCGCGGCGAGCGACGTCCTCATCCATCACCGCGTGGTCGCGCTTCCAGTCCCGCTGCATCGGCGCTTCGCCCGGCCGGGGTGGCTCTTTCAGCCCTCCCTGCCTTGCCTGACAAATGCAGGGAGAAGGCGCAAGTTCGGACCTATAATCCGCGTTGCTTCAATTCAGGATGGGGTCCAGAGAGAGGGAAAACGTGTCCAGTCGCGGTCGCGGCGCGTTTCGCCGCAGCCGAGGACAGGCGGCGACCGAGTTCGCCATCTCCTCCGTCGTCCTGCTCCTGATCCTCCTCGGGCTGGTCGACTTCAGCCGGGTTTTCTACTTCGACACCGGCCTCCACGGGGCTGCCCCTGTCTC
>DIZV01000001.1:5869-13267 GCA_002427995.1 Chloroflexi bacterium UBA6019 | reverse complement strand
CGGTGTCGAATCGGCGTGGCGGGAAGGGAGGGATTCGAACCCTCGAGGGAGACTTAACCCCCTACCCACTTAGCAGGCGGGCGCTTTCGACCACTCAGCCACCTCCCCGCTCGGAAGGAAGTTGAATTCTACCGGCCGCCCATCCGGCGGGCCCGAGGGCGCCCGCCCGGCGGCGAGAGGCCGCCGGGCGGGATCCCCAGACGAAGCTACCCGGCCTGGACCAGGCCCGGGTTGGCGAGGTTGTTGAAGGGGGCGGCGGCGGCGCTGATCTGGTCTGGCGTGGGCATCGTGTAGGCGGCCGTGCCGGGACCCGGGGAGAGGAAGCCGCCGAGGACGCCGACGGCAGCGCCGACGGTCTGGAACTCGGCCTTCTCGAGGATCCAGTTGTTGGGCGGGTTGGAGCCGGACGTTATCCGGCCCAGCACGCGATGCTCGGTCTCGGTACCCAGAAAGTCACCGGCGACCTCGGAGTAGAACGGAAAGCCGTTCTCGGCGAACTCCCGGATCGCGGCCAGGTAGGCGCCGATGAAGGCGGTCTCGAGGACGTCGAGCGCGGCCAGGAAGTTGGCGCTGTTGTCGAACCAGGCGGTCGGCAGGTAGAAGGTGCCGCTGGCGTAGCTGGTGGCGCCGAGCGGGTTGGTGAGGATCCGCACGTGCTGGTACTCCTGCCAGAGTGCGGCCTGGAAGTAGTTGAGGTTGTTTGCGTCGTGGACCTTGCCGAGATTGGCCGCGGTCGGCCCGGCGACGCCCTGGTAGTAGAACGTGGTCGCCAATTCCTCGGCGGTGCGAGCCGCCTTCAGGATCGCGGCGTTGGTATCCGCGCCGGTGCCTTCTGCGGCTGACGCGGTGCCGAAGAGCGACGGGAAGCCGGCGGCGGCGGCGCCCCCGACGGCGGCGGCTGCGAAGGCGCCCTTCATGAAGGTGCGGCGGCTGCCGGTCCGGGCGAGGTCGGACAGTTCCTGGCGAACGTTGAGTAGATCCATCGGTTGCATTTCCCTCTTGCGAATCCCAGCCCGGGAGGGCCGGCCGTTATTCGTTACGCAGGAGAGGGAGAAACGGAGCAGAGAAAAACTCAGTCGCTTGCCTCAGGAGCTCGGGGTGATGTCGAAGACGGCCTTCACCTCGTCCTTCGGCTGGGTGGTGAGGGCGGTCTCGAAGTTCTCCATCGGGTGATGGGCGGTGATCACCTTGGCCAGCGCGTCGGGCCAGCGGCGGGCGATCTCGCCGAGGTCTTTGACCGCGTGGAGAAAGTACGACCGGTTGGCGTTGACCGAGCCGATCACAACCTGGTTCCAGAGCACCTGCTGGCGCATCAGGTGGCCGCCCTGGAACTGGAACTCCCCGCCGCGGTCGCCGGGCACGCCGGTGAAGACCAGCACCCCGTTCACCCCGAGGGCGGTGAGCAGCTCGTAGGCGACCGGCGCGATCCCCGTCGCCTCGACGATGAGGTCGATGTTGCCCGTTTGCCGCGCCACCTCGGCCACCGGCGTTTCAGCGACGTTCCAGTAGCGCGCGCCGATCGAGTCCACCAGGGCAGCTTTGTAGCCGCCGGCGGGGACGACGTCGGTCACGTGCGTCTCGACATCGTGGAGGCGAAGCAGGAAGGCCGCCATCATTCCGATCGGCCCGGCGCCGGCCACCATGGCTCGGCGGACGAACCGCCAGTCCTCGGCGATCGCCCCCTCCTCGTTCAGGTGGTGGACCCAGTCCAGCCGGTGCTGGACGCGGACCGACTCCAGGATCGCCTTCTCGACCACGGTGGTGGGCTCGATCAGGACCCCGAAGGGGCGGAGCTCGGGCGGGAGCTTGACGGTGAACTCGGTCGACTCGACCACCCTCGAGGTCATGTAGCCGTGGGCGTGGAAGATGCCCCGCTCGGTGAACTTGCCCGTGTAGCACATGTCGCTTTCGCCATGGGCGCAGGTCGGGCACTCGGGCAGCCGGCAGGGCCGCCGGACCGTGCAGACGACGAGGTCGCCGGTGGCGTAGTCGGAGGCGGCGGTGGGGCCCGCCTCGACCACTTCGCCGAGCATCTCGTGGCCGAGGATCTGGTAGTCCGCACCGGGGGCGAGCTCGCCGGCCTCGCCTCGGACGATGGCCCGGTCGGTACCGCAGATGCCCACCTCGAGGACCTTGATCAGCAGATCATCGGGAGCGCCGAGGTGGGGCTCGGCGACGTCGTCCCTGAGGACCGGCTTCGCGCTGGTCCGGTCGAGGGCGATCGCGCGCATCAAAGTCATACTAAGGCGCGCATGGAGGCCCCGGGAGGGCCCGGCGCCCCACCCAGCTGGGGCCCCGGGCGAAAGCAGGCTTTCGGGAGCTCACCGGGCGTGTCCAGCAAGCTCTGGTTCACGCTCGCCCGGGGCAACCTGAGCGAGGTCTTCTATCCGAGCCTCGATCGCCCGGCCCTGCACGAGCTGCGCTTCATCGTCGCCGCTGCCGGCAACCCGCCCGTCGACGACGCCGTCGAGGCGACCCACAGCATCCGCTGGGCCAAGCCGGGGGTGCCTGCGTTCGAGGTCTTCAGCTCCCACCACGAGTACCACCTGAACAAGGAGTTCCTGGTCGACACCGAGCTCCAGGCCCTGCTGATCGCCGGCAACTTCAACCCCGAACTGCCCGACCTCCGCCTCTACCTCCTCGCCACGCCGCATCTGAATCGGTTCGGGATCGGCAACGACGCCGCCGTCACGGGCAGCGTCCCGCCGGCCCTGATCGCCCGCCAGGGCGACGTTTACATGGCGATCTGCGGGCCCTTCGACCGGGCCAGCGCCGGCTACCGCGACAGCTCCGACCTCTTCGTCGACCTCCATGACAACGAGGGCGAGATGGCCAACACCTATGACTCGGCCGGGCCCGGCAATGTCGCTGTCGGCGCCCAATTGGCGCTTCACGCCGGCGCCTTCCAGGTCGCGGTCGGGTTCGCGCGCTCGCGGCCCGACGCGGAGGAGGCGGCGCGGGAGATGCTCCGACGCGGCTCGGTGGCCACCCGGGCGGCCCTCGAGGAGGCCTGGCGACGGCAGGCCGACCTGCCGGTCCGCGTCCGCCAGGTGGCGGGTGACGGCGGCGCGCTCGCCGCCGCCTCGCTGACCGTCCTGAAATGCCTCGAGGACAAGGAACAGCGGGGCGGGTTCGTCGCCGCGCCGGGCGCTCCCTGGGGGGAGTCCAACCACGACGGCAACCATGTCTACAACATGGTCTGGTCGCGCGACCTCTACCAGGTTGCCACCGCCCTGATCGACGTCGGCGACGTGGAGCCCGCGACCCGCGCCCTGCGCCACCTCGCCCGCGTCCAGCGCCCGGATGGGGCCTGGCCCCAGAACTGGCAGCTCAGTGGCCGCCCGCACTGGACCGGGACCGAGCTCGATGAGGCGGCCTACCCGATCCTCCTCGCCCACCGGCTGAAGACCGTCAAGGCCCTCGACTGGGACCCCTACCCGCAGCTGATCCGGCGGGCGGCCCAGTACCTCATCCGCTACGGCCCCTCGACGCCGCTCGACCGCTGGGAGGATGCCGGCGGCCTCTCGCCCTCGACCCTGGCCGCGAGCGTTGCCGCCCTGGTGGCGGCCGCCGAGTTCGCCAGCGGCGCCGGCGAACACCTCGCCGCCGCCCATTTCCTCCACGTCGCCGACTACTGGGCCGACCGGGTCGAGGCCTGGTGCTACAGCGGCGACCGCGGCCACTACGTCCGGCTGGCAACTGATCCCGAGACCGGACCCGGACCGGGCGCCGTTCTCAGCGTCGACTTCCTGGAGCTGGTCCGGCTCGGTGTCCGCCCGCCCAGCCACCCGGCGGTCCTCTCGAGCCTTGCCAAAGTCGACGCGGAGCTGCTCTTTGTCGGGTCCGGCGGCCCGGCGTGGCGGCGCTACCAGGGGGACGCCTATGGCGAGCTACCCGACGGGTCGCCGTGGCAGGCGGGCGGCGTCGGCAGGCCGTGGCCGGTGCTCGCCGGGGAGCGGGCGCAGTATGAGTTCCTCGCCGGGAGCGGGCGGATCACCGACCTCGCGCGTGCCTACGAGTCCTTTGGCGGGCCCGGCCTGATGCTGCCCGAGCAGATCTGGGACGGCCCGCCGCTCCCCGCCCGAGATCTGCTCCCAGGACTGGCGACCCACTCCGCCGCACCGCTCGGGTGGGCCCACGCGGAGTACCTGAAGCTGCTCTCGACGATCGCCAACCAGCGCTGCGGCGATCTTCTGCCGGCCGTCCAGCAGCGCTACTGTGGCGACCCCCCGCACGAGCCGGCATTCGTCTGGAGCGCGGCTCACCCGATCCGCTCCTTCCAGCACGGCCGCCGCGTCAAGGTCCAGCTCCTGGAGGCGGCGACACTCCGCTGGAGCGCCGATGAATGGCTCTCCTACAAGGAGAGCCGGTCGATCGACACGACGCTCGGCTTCCACGTCGCCGAGCTCCCGACCCAGATCATGCGGCCCGGTGCGGTGATGGCCTGGACGGTGCATTACGCCGACCGCTGGGAGGGCCGCAACTACACGCTGGCCTGCCGCTGACCGCCCCTAGTCGTCGTCCTCGTCGTCGTGCTCGTGGATCCCGGGGAGCCGGAGGTCAGCCGGGCCCTCGTCGTCGAACTGGCTGTGCAGCTCGCCGCAGTCGAGACAGCGGTAGTACTCGCCCAAAAAGCTCTTGTGCCAGACGGCGAAGCTGACGATTCCCGGCTCCTCGATCAGCACCTCCTGCTCGAGGCGGTAGACGACCTGCTCCCAGTCGCCCTCCGCGATCCGCTCATCGAGGATGATCAGGCAGTAGGGGTGGGGCTCGCCCCAGAGCATCGACACCTCGCCCAACCTCTCGTCTTCGCCGTTGACGATCGACCAGCTCTCGGCGCTCTGGCCGCGGGTCGAGCGGACCAGGCGGAGCTCCTTCCAGAACTTGTTGGCTGCATCCCGCTGGGCCTTCTCGCGTTCGGCCTGCGCCTCCTGGAACGAGCCCCACATCCGGAGGAGGTGATTGCGGAAACGGTGATACGTGGCGAGCAGCGCGGGCTTGGCCTGCGGCGAACCGATGAGCTGCTCGAACGCATGCTCGAAGGCGGCCTCGACCCGCTCCTGGCGGTCGACGACGTCCACGGCCCAGTCGACGTCCTCGCTCAGCCGCATGCTCTCGTTGAGGACGACCTCGAAGTCGAGCCAGTCCTCGCCGAACTCGGGCACGAGCACGTTCTCGACGATGTCGGCGAGGCGATGCTCCTCCAGCAGGACCGGGTTGACGCGGGTCCGTGCCTCCGGCCAGCTCTTCCAGCCCATCACGTTGTGGATCCAGTAGTCGAAGATGGTGACCGCGTATTGGAGGGCTGCGGGTGAGGTCCAGATGTCCGCCGGCCAGGTTTTTCGCCCGGTCCGTACCTTGTTGTAGAGGGCGATGACCTCTTCGTCGTCCAGGTATTCGCTTTCCATCTAGGGGCCCTGTGAATTCTAGGCGTGGGTAACTTCGGCGGCTTCACAGCTGCGTCGCGAGGTCTGGTCACGCTTTCCGACGGGCGCCGCGCGTTCGCCAAGGGGGCGACGAACGACCTGACCGAGGAATGGCTGCGGGCCGAGCATCACCTCTACACCCAGATCCACGGCTCCTTCATGCCGCAGCTCCTGGGCTGGGATGAATCGAGTGAACGGCCGGTGCTCCTGCTCGAGGACCTCAGCCGCGCGCGCTGGCCGCCACCCTGGCGGGCAGGCGATGAGTCGCTCGTCATGGCCGCCCTGGAGGAGCTTCATGCCACGCCCGCCCCGCCCGGACTCTCGAGCGCGGAAAAGGAGTTCACGAACAGCTGGCTCGACGTTGCGGAGGATCCACTGCCGTTCCTGTCCCTGCGCCTCGTTTCAGGTGCGTGGCTGGATGCGCACCTAGCGGCGTTCGAGGCCGCCAGTCGGCGCGCGGTGCTGGCGGGACGATCGCTGGTGCATCTCGACATCCGGAGTGACAACCTGTGCCTGAACGATGGGAGAGCCATGATCGTCGACTGGAACTGGGCCGCACTCGGGGATCCGGCCGTCGATGCCCAGTTTTGGCTGCCCAGCCTCGTCCTCGAGGGGGGCGTCCCGCCGGTCGAGTTGGAACCTGAATACGCTGCTTGGCTTGTCGGCTTCTTCGCCGCCCGCGCTGGACTGCCGATGATCCCGGACGCTCCCGGCGTCCGTTCGATTCAGCTCGCACAGCTGAAATGCGTCCTGCCCTGGGCATGCCGCCTACTCGGCGTCGAGCGCCCGGACGGGAATTCGGGACCTCGTGGCCGGGTATAACTGTTTCGAAATGGCTTCCCCGAATGGATTCACCCCCGAACAGGTCGCCCGCTACGCGCGGCACCTGATCCTTCCCGAGGTCGGCGGCAAGGGCCAGCGCAAGCTGATGAACACGAGCGTTCTGCTGCTCGGAGCCGGCGGGCTCGGCTCCCCGGCCGGCCTCTACCTCGCCGCCGCCGGGATCGGCAAGATCGGCATCGTCGACTTCGACGATGTCGACGCCTCCAACCTCCAGCGCCAGATCCTGCACGGCGTGGAGGACCTTGGCCGGCCCAAGGTCGACTCGGCCGCCGACCGGATGAAGTCGATGAACCCGGATGTGGAGGTCGTCGGCATCCGCGAGCACCTCGACTCCGGCAACGTCCTCGACGTCTTCCGCGACTACGACGTGATCGTCGACGGGACCGACAACTTTCCCACCCGCTACCTCGCCAATGACGCCTCCTTCTTCCTCGGCAAGCCGCTGGTGCACGGGGCGATCTACCGCTTCGAGGGGCAGCTGACGATGTTCGACGCTGCCCATGGCTCGCCCTGCTATCGCTGCCTCTTCAGCGAGCCGCCACCCCAGGGGTCGGTCGCCTCCTGCGCCGAGGCGGGCGTGTTCGGAGTCCTGCCCGGGATCATCGGCAGCCTGATGGCGTTCGAGACGATCAAGCACATCCTCCAGATCGGCGATCCGCTGACCGGGCGCCTGCTCCTCTTCGAGGGGCTGGACATGAAGTTCCGCGAAGTTCGCCTGCGGAAGAATCCGAAGTGCGTGCTCTGCGGCGAGAACCCGACCGTCACCGGCTTGATCGACTACGAGCAATGGTGCAACATGCCGGCCATCGAGACCTCGTCGGAGCCGCAGGAAGCCACCGTCTAATCTCTGGGCTGAAGTGATTCAGCTCCAGCGCGCGGATCCGGCGGCGCTCGACCGCGCTCGCGGCATCGTGCGTGGACTTGGCTCGGTGCTGGTCGCGTATTCGGGCGGCGTCGACTCCAGCCTGCTCTTGAAGCTGGCGCTGGAGGAGCTGCCCGGGAAGGCGATCGCGGTCCTCGCCTCGTCCCCCGCCTACCCGGAATCGGAGCAGGAGGAGGCGCGTGCTCTCGCCCGGGACCTGGGCGCCGAGCTGCTCGAGGTGACGACGTCGGAGGTCCTGCTGGACGC
>DIZV01000001.1:0-5698 GCA_002427995.1 Chloroflexi bacterium UBA6019 | reverse complement strand
ACCCTGGAGCCGCTCCGCGAGAAACGCGGCCTGGCCCACCTCGCCTACGGAGCGACCGCCGATGACGCGGGGGACCATCGGCCAGGCCACGCCTCCGCCGTGCGGCGCGGCGTCCGTTTCCCCCTCCTCGAGGCCGGGATGGGGAAGGCTGAGATCAGGCTCGCCGCGCGCTCGCTCGGCCTGCGGAACTGGAACAAGCCCTCCTTCGCCTGCCTCAGCTCGCGCATCCCGCACGGCACACCGGTCACCGTCGAGGCGCTTCGCCAGGTCGAGCGGGCGGAGACGGTCGTGAAGGGCCTCGGCTTCGCCCAGGTGCGGGTGCGCCACCACGGTGACGTGGCCCGGGTGGAGGTGGACCCGGAGGAGGTGGAGCGGCTCTTCGAGCACCGATCGGCGGTGGTGGCAGGCCTGAAGGAGGCCGGCTACACCTTCGTGGCACTCGACCTCGAGGGCTACTCGACCGGCAGCCTGAATCGCACCTGGCGACCGGCTCGCACGTAAGCCGATGCCGACCGTTGAGTGGACGGGGGACGGCGTCCGGCTGATCGACCAGACCCGGCTGCCGGAGGAGGAGCTCTACGTCACCTGCCGGAGTGCCTCGATGGTGGCGAAGGCGATCCGCAACATGGTCGTCCGAGGAGCTCCGGCGATCGGCGCCGCGGCCGCGTTCGGCGCCGTGCTCGCCCTCCGCGAGCCCGACCCCGCGGCGGGCCTGAGGGCGATCCGGGCCAGCCGGCCGACCGCACGCGACCTCTTCTGGGCGGTCGACCGAGTGGTCGCGGCCGCCGACCCGCTGGAGGCGGCCCAGGCGCTCGCCCGCGAGAGCATCGACGCCTGCCGCCGGATCGGCCGCCTCGGCGCCGGGCTGCTCAAACCGCGGCCGCGCTTCATCACCATCTGCAACGCCGGAGCGCTGGCGACGGTGGACTACGGCACGGCTCTCGGCGTCGTCCGGGCTGCACACGAGCTGGGACTCGAGCCGAGCGTGCTGGTGCTGGAGACACGGCCCCGCGCGCAGGGCGCGCGCCTCACGACCTGGGAGCTGCAGCAGCTGGGCATCCCCTTCCGGCTGCTCGCCGACGGCGCGGCGGGGCGGGCTTTCCAGGAAGGGCTGGTCGACCTCGCAATCGCCGGTGCGGACCGGATCGCCGCCAACGGCGACACGGCCAACAAGATCGGCACCTACCCGCTCGCGCTCCTCGCCCGCGAGCACGGCGTCCCCTTCTACGTGGCCGCACCCGTCAGCACGGTGGACCTGGCCACCGCGGACGGCGCCGGCATCGCGATCGAGGAGCGTCCCGAGGGAGAGGTGACCACCTTCGCGCCGCCCGGGACGCGGGCCTGGAACCCGGCCTTCGACGTCACGCCGGCGCGGCTGATCACGGCCATCATCACCGAGCTCGGCGTGCTCGCGCCGGACCGCCTGGCATCCCTCCGACAGGTCCTCGCCCCATGATCGGAGTCTTCGGCGGCTCGGGTTTCTACGGCCTCTTCGACGACGTCCGCAAGCTGCACCTGAAGACGCCCTACGGGGAGCCGAGTGGAGACTTCGCGCTCGGGTCCCTGAACGGCCAGGAGGTCGTCTTCCTGCCCCGGCACGGGAGCAAGCACACGGTCCCGCCGGCCCAGATCAACTACCGCGCCAACCTGTGGGGCATGCGCAAGCTGGGGGTCACCCAGCTGATCGCGCCGACCGCCGCCGGGTCGCTCCAGGCCCGCATCCGGCCGGGCGAGTTCGTCGTCTGCGACCAGTTCGTGGACCGCACCCAGGGCCGTGCCGACACCTTCTTCACCGGCCCGCAGGTCGGCCACGTCAGCTCCGCCGACCCCTACTGCCCGCGGCTCCGCTCGCTTGCGGTCGCCACCGGCCGCGAGCTCGGGGTGACGGTCCACGACGGGGGGACGGTCGTCGTCGTCAACGGTCCGCGCTTCAGCTCCCGCGCGGAGTCGAAATGGTTTGCCGCCCAGGGCTGGGAGGTGGTCAACATGACCCAGTACCCGGAGCTGATCCTGGCCCGGGAGCTCGAGCTCTGCTACGTCAACATCGCGCTCATCACCGACTACGACTCGGGCCTGGAGGGCTCGCCCGAGGTCGCGCCGGTGAGCGTCGCCGAGGTTGATCGGTTCTTCCGGGGCAACAACGACCGGGTCCGGGAGCTGATCCTCCGCCTGCTCCCAAAGCTCGCGTCAGGCGTGCGGGACTGCCCCTGCCCACACGCGATGGAGCACGCCTTCATCGGTGGCTAGCCCGCGCGGCGGCATCGTCCTCGCCCTCGACCAGGGCACGACCGGCACCACCGTGGTGGCGGTCGGCGAGGATGGCGAGCTCCGCGGGCGCGGCTACTGTGAGATCACCCAGCACTACCCGCGGCTGGGCTGGGTCGAGCACGACCCGGAGGAGATCTGGCAGTCGGTGCTGACAGCAGCAGCCGCGGCTCTGACGGCGGCCGGCGCGGAACCGGCCGCCGTCCGCGCGGTCGGAATCACCAACCAGCGCGAGACCCTGGTGCTCTGGGACCGCCGCACCCTGCGGCCGCTCCACCCCGCCATCGTCTGGCAGGACCGGCGCACGGCCCGCGACTGCGACCGGCTCCGAGCGGCCGGGGAGGAGGAGCGGGTACGGCGGGTCACCGGCCTTGTCATCGACCCCTACTTCACGGCCACCAAGCTGCGTTGGGCGATCGACAACGTCGAGGGTTCCCGGACGGCGGCGGCCGGGACCGTCGACAGCTGGCTGCTGGCCCGGCTCACCGGCGGCCGCGTTCACGCCACCGACGCCTCCAACGCCTCCCGGACCCTGCTGCTCGACATCGGCAGCGGCAGGTGGAGCGAAGAGATGGCCGGCCTCTTCGGGGTGCCGCTCTCGGTCCTGCCCGAGGTCGTGGCCTCGAGCGGTGAGGCGGGCCGCACCGATCCGGAGGCGTTCGGAGGCGTCTCGGCGCCAGTCTCCGGGATCGCCGGCGACCAGCAGGCCGCGCTCTTCGGCCAGGCCTGCCTCGAGCCGGGGATGGCCAAGAACACCTACGGGACCGGCTCCTTCGTCCTCCTCCAGACCGGCGCCGAGCGGGTCGAGTCGAAGAGCCGGATGCTGACCACCGTGGCCTGGCTCCGGGAGGGAAGGCTCGCCTACGCGCTCGAGGGCGCCATCTTCGTGACCGGCGCGGCGCTGCAGTGGCTGCGGGACGAGCTCGGGGTGATCCAGAGCGCCGCCGAGGCGGGACCTCTGGCGGCCTCGGTGCCGGATGCGGGCGGGGTGTTCCTGGTCCCGGCCTTCACCGGCCTCGGCGCGCCCCATTGGGACGCCTATGCCCGAGGGGCGATCCTCGGGTTGACCCGGGGCAGCTCGCGCGCCCACCTGGTCCGGGCGGCGGTCGAGGCGATGGCCTACCAGACCGCCGACGTCGTGGAGGCGATGACCGGCGACACCGGCGAGCCGTTCAGAGAGCTCCGGGTCGACGGCGGCGCGAGCGTGATGGACGTTCTCTGCCAGTTCCAGGCGGACCTCCTCGGGATCCCGGTCCGGCGGCCTCGCCATGTCGAGTCGACCGCCCTCGGCGCCGCCTTTCTGGCCGGTCGCGGCGCCGGGGTGTGGGGGAGCGATGCCGAGCTTGCCCATCTCTGGCGACTGGACCGCGAGTTCACCCCCCGGATGTCGCGCGACGAGGCCCGCAACCTGCTCCACCAGTGGCACCGGGCCGTTCAGCGCAGCCTCGACTGGGCTCCCCGATGAATAATGCGGAGGCCTTGAAGCAGCCCAACCTCTACGCCGAACAGCTGTGGAAGCGAAATTGGCCGCTCGCCCCGGTGCTCCTGGTCGTCGGTGCCGTCCTCGCCGTCCTCTACCGCGGGAGCCGGGACATGCCGTTGCTGCTGGCGGAGTGCCTGGGCGGGGCGGCGCTGATCCTCGTCTTCTTCGGCGCCTTCCGCTACTTCAGCTACGTGAAGGTCACCGAGTCCGGCCTCCTCTTCAATTGGACCTTCCCCTTCACCAACACCCTGGTGCCCTTCGATGCGATCCGGAGCACCCGCGTCGCCGACCTGCGCGCCTTCTATCCCGACACCCGCAAGAGCCACGTCAACGCCATGACCAAGCCGCTCCTCGACAAGCCGGCCTTCTATGCTCGCCTCGGCGGTGACGAGGCAACCGTCGCGCGCCTGAGCAAGCGTTTGGGCCGGCGGTACGTGGTCGACGGGACCATCGCGGTACCGGTGGCCGACCCCAGATCACTATCCCAGGAGGTCTCCCTACGGCTGCCCAACCGGCAACTCCAACACAACCTGGGCGGAGCCCGGCGCCCGAAGCGGAAGCGCTAGAGCCGCCTCGGCCGCTCCTTCTGGACCGGCTCCGCCTGGGTCGTCCCGACCTCGTCGCGCTGGCCGCGCTGACGCTGGTCGCGTTCGTCCTCCGCTTCTTCAGCCCGCTCCTCCCCGACCTCTACGCGCATCCCCAGGGCCACTTCGACCTCCGTAACTGCGTTGTCAACACCCCGGTCGACACCCGGGGCACTCCGGGCACCCTCTGTGGGCTCGCCTACCCCTACCAGCGAGGCTATCGGGCGAGCCCGGCGCAGGCCTATTCGCCCGCCCACGGCGAGATCTTCGACGAGATCTACTTCGCCGACTTCGCCCACGACGACCTGAAGGGGATCGCCTACTTCGATCCCGAGCCCCCGCTGGCAAAGCTGATGATCGCGGCCGGGGAGTGGCTCTATGGCGAGTGGCGGATCGTCTTCGAGGGCGCTCGGGGCAACCCGGCCGACCTCGGGTTCACGCCCTTCGGCTGGCGCTGGATGGGGTCGGTCTTCGGGACCCTGATCATCCCCCTGATCTACCTGCTGGCTCTGCGCCTCTGGCCCAACCGGCTTTTCGCCGTCGCCGCGGCCACGCTGACCTGCTTCGACGGGATGTTCTTCATCCAGTCGCGGATCGGGATGATCGACATCTTCCCGATCTTCTTCATCGTTCTCGCCTACTACGTCTTCCACGTCCACCTGCAGAGCCGGACGGCGCGCTCCTCGGCGCTGACGCTGGTCCTGACCGGGGTCACCATCGGCATCGCGATCGCCGCCAAGTGGATCGCGCTCGCGGCGCTGGCCAGCATGCTCTTCATCCTTTTGGTGAGGCTCCTGCGCCGCCACCTGCACCTCTCGATCCGCTCGGAGGCGGGCAGCTGGCTCTGGGGGAGGTCGGAGGGCCTTGGCCCCGCCGCGCCCGGGGGGATGGCGATACCCGCCTACGTCGGTCTCGCGCTGGTGGCCTTCGCGGCCCTTCCGCTGGCGATCTACATCGCGAGCTGGCTGCCCTTCTTCGAGCGCGGGCAGTTCCACAGCCTGGCCGACCTCTGGGCCTACCAGGTCAGCGCCTACGAGTACCACGCGCACCTCACCGCAACCCATCCCTACGGCTCGCCCTGGTTTTCCTGGCCCTTCCTCTACCGGCCGGTGGCCTACTACTTCGAGAACTCCGGCCTCGGCGTCGACGCGGCGAGCGGGCAGCCTCTGGTCGCCGGCATGGTGAACCTCGGCAACCCCTGGATCTGGTGGAGCAGCATCCCCTGCGTCCTCCTCCTGCCCTACTTGGCGATCCGTGACAAGAGCTACCCGGCGGCCTTCATCGCGCTCGGCTTCATCACCCAGTACCTGCCCTGGGCGCCGATCACCCGGGTCCTCTTCCTCTACCACATGTTCGGCGGGCTGAT
>DIZV01000150.1 GCA_002427995.1 Chloroflexi bacterium UBA6019 | reverse complement strand
TAGCGGCCCTTGGTCTCGGTCGGCTCGGAGCGCCAGCCCTCGACGCCCTTGGACAGCTTGGCGGGGGTCGTCTCGGACTTGATCAGGTACTCGAGCGCCCCGAGGTTAAGGCCGCGCTCGACCAGCTCCTGCTCGGAGTAGTTGGAGAGGATCACGACTGGAATGTCCCGGGTGTCGGGATCGCCGCGCAGCTCTTCCAGAACGGCGAAGCCGTCCATCTTGGGTAGGCGGATGTCCAGGAAGATCATGTCGGGCCGGGTCTCCTTGGCCATCTTGAGGCCGGCCTCGCCGTCGGGCGCAACCGTGACCGCGTAGCCGTCGAGCTCCAGCTTCAGCTTGTACATCTGGGCGACCGCAGGGTCGTCCTCGACGAACAGGACCCGAACTTCCTCGTCTCTAACCTGATAATCCACCCGATCACCTCCAGACCCGCTCAGTTAGTCAAAACGTACACCAATCCAATGCTGGGTGGCGTTCCTCCCGGCTCCTCTCAAAGCCCGTCCACCCCGATAACGTGATCGTGATCATGTCATCTTTTCTCCAGTGATTTCCGGGCTGTGGGGCCCCCGCGGAGCGTGTATATTTGCCGGCCATGCCCGCCCGCCAAAATGCCCTCGCCCCGGCCCCGGTGAACGCCTAGAATGGCCGTCGTGGCAGGGGGGGCGGTGGATCACGACGCGCGTTTCCAGCGGGCGATAGAGCTGATCGGCAAGCGTTGGACGGGGGCGGTCGTGAAGGCCCTGATGGCCAAGCAAGCCCGGTTCAATCAGCTTCTGGCGGGCATCCCGGGCATCAGCGACCGGGTTCTCACCGAGCGTCTGCGGGAGCTTGAGCAGGAGGGCATGGTCGAGCGGCTGGTCGACCCCGGACCCCCGGTGCGGGTGACCTACCGGCTGACCGCCCGCGGCCGCGCGGCCGAGCCGATCCTGGGCGCGGTCAGCGAGTGGGCCGACAGCTGGATCGCCGGTGGCACCGTCTCGGTAGCGAGCTGATCCGAGCCGGGCGCCCCGGGGGCTCGACAGACCCGCTGCTACCCTAGCTAAGGCCATGCCAATTGGCGACCTCCTGCGCCGCCGGCCGGGCGATTCGCCTTCCTGTCCAGCCTGTGGGTTTGCCGTGCCCTCCGGTGCCACTTTCTGCCCCGGCTGCGGGATCCGCCTCGACGATCCCGAGTCGCTGCCACTGCACGTCGTCGACCGGACGACAAAGCTCTTCAACGAGCGCTTCATCCGGCCGATCCTGGAGGACGAGCTGGCCCGCGGCAACCGCTACAACCGCTGGCTGGGAGTCCTCCTGGTCGAGCTGCGGACGCAGAGCGACTACGGGTCGGGCAACAGCGATGGCCTGAAAGCGATGGCCGCCGCCCTGATCGGCGCGCTCCGCGACGTCGACACGCCCGGGCTCCTCAAGCGGATGCCGGCTCAGTTCGTGGTCATCCTTCCGGAGGCGGACATGTCGGCCACCGCCCACACCGCCAACCGCCTGCTGGCGATCGTCAGCGAGGCGCTCCGCCCGGTTGACCTGAAGGTTTCGATCGGACTCTGCTGCGTCAACCCCGCCAAGCGGTTCCGGGCCGGCGGCGTGATCGAAGCGGCCGCCCGCAGCCTTCGAACCGGCCGCCCCGAGGTGATGGGGCGATAGCCGGCAAGAAGTACCTCTTCGTGGTCCGCCATGGCGAGACCGAGTGGAGCAAAGCGGGCCGCCACACCGGGCTCACCGACGTCCCGCTCCTGCCCGAGGGTGAGCAGCGGGCGCGCAGCCTCCGGCCCCGGCTCGAGGGGGAGACCTACGCCGCCGTCTACTCGAGCCCACTGCAGCGGGCCGTCCGGACCGCCGAGCTGGCCGGTTTCCCCGACCCCATCCGGGAGCCACTGCTGGTGGAGTGGGACTACGGCGACTACGACGGCATCACGTCGGCCCAGATCCGGCAGGAGCGGCCGGACTGGGACCTTTGGCGCGACGGCTGCCCGGGCGGCGAGGCCTTCGAGCAGGTCGCGGGACGCGCCGGCCGCTTCCTTGAAACGGTGTCGGAAAACGGGAACGCCACCTTGATCGCGTTCAGCCACGGCCACTTTCTCCGCGTCCTCGCCGTCGTCTTCCTCGGTTTGCCGAAGGAGGCGGGCGCGCGTCTCAGCCTCGACACCGCGGCTCTTTCGGTGCTCTGCCGGGACGGTGACGAACCCCTGCTCCGGCTCTGGAATGACACCGGGCACTTGCCCGGGCTGCCCGCCTAGCGCACACTTCTGCTCCGAGATGGCTGCCCTCGCCCACGGCTTCCTGCTGCTGCTCGGCTTCCTCGGCATCCTCGCCGGCGTGGGGCTGGCGATCCTCCCGCGCTACTTCGCCTTCCTGGCCGGCCCCGGCGCCGGCCGGCCCTCGGCCCGCCAGTGGACCCGCTACCAAGGTCTCGGATTCATGCTCCTCGGCACCGCCTTCGTCATGGCGGCAGGGTCTCGCTCGGGCGACCTGGTGCCGACCGTCGTGCTCGCCATGGTCGCCTGCCTGCTCTTCGCGATGGCGGTACTCCGTCGCCAGCAGGAGCGCGAGGCGCGCCAGCGCGCCAAAAGCTGAGCCCGGCGACCTGGACCGTCGGTTGCTCTTCATCACCGAAGCCGACGTCCAGCGGCTGCTCGATCTCGACCGCCTCCTCGACCGACTGGAGCATGCCTTCGTCGAGCTGAGCGCCGGCCGGGCCTCGGTCCCGCCCCGGATCGCCGCTCACAGTGCCCACGGGCTGCTGGGGTCGATGCCCGGCTACCTGGATGGCATCCTGGAGGCCAAGCTGGTCTCCGTCTTCCCTGGCAACCACGACCGTGGCCTGCCCTCCCACCAGGCTCTGATCGTCCTTTTCGATGCCGCCACCGGCTCACCGCTGGCGATCCTCGACGGTACCCATATCACCGCCGCCCGCACCGGTGCTGCGACGGCCGTGTCGGCCCGCCGGCTGGCGCGGCCGGATGCCCGGGTCCTGGCGGTGCTCGGTGCCGGGGTCCAGGGCCGCTCCCACCTTCGGGCCCTCGCGCGCGTGCGCGACTTTTCGGAGGTCCGGATCGCCAGCCGAAACCCCGACCACGCCCGGACGCTGGCGGCGGAGCTGGGCGCCACCGCGATGCCCACGCTGGAGGCGGCGGCGCGGGGTGCCGACGTCGTGTGCTTCTGCACGGACGCGACCAGCCCGGTGAGTGACCGCGAATGGTTCGGGCCCGGAGTCCACGTCACCTCGGTCGGCTCCTCTGCCGGCGGGCCGGAGCTGGACCCGGTGACGATCCGAGCGGCCGACGTTCTCGCGGTGGAGCATCGGGACGCCTTCCGACCCTATCCCGGCGGAGCCCATGAGCTGCAGGGCCTTGACCCCGCCGCCGCGGTCGAGCTGGGCGAGGTCATCGCGGGCACCCGCCCGGGGCGGACCTCCGCCGCCCAGCTGACGGTCTACAAGTCGATGGGCCACGCGGTCGAGGACGCGGTCGCGGCCGACCTGGTCTACCGAGCGGCCCGCGAACAGGGCGCCGGCATCGAAGTGGCGCTCTAGTCCACCCCACTGGCCCGCCAAGATGAAGATCGTCCTGGCGGCGGGCGTCGAAGGTGCCCGGTCGGCCCGCGGGCTGGTGGTTATCATCGACGTCCTCCGCGCGTTCACGGTGAGCGCCTACGCGCTGGCGGGTGGCGCGCGGGAGGTGCTCTACGTCGCCGATCTTGAAGAGGCGCGGGCGCTGGCGGCCGGGATCTCCGGTGCCGTTCTTTCGGCCGAGGTCGACGGGCTGCCGGTGCCGGGAGTGGCGATCAGCAATTCGCCCACGATGGTGGCGGCGGCCGACCTGGCCGGGCGGACACTGGTCCAGCGCTCGAGCGCCGGTGTTCAGGCCCTGGCCGCGGCGGCCGGAGGTGCTTCCGGCCTCTTCGCGGCGGGCCTGGTCGTCGCCGGTGCCACCGCGCGGGCGGTGCGCGAGCGGACCCCGGACCTGGTCACCCTGGTGGCGAGCCGGGGTGACCACCCCGAGGACGGCGCCTGCGCCGCTTACCTCGCCGGCCTGCTCGAGGCCCGGCTGCCCGACCTGGCAAGCCTGCTGGCTCCGCTCCGCGCCTCCCATCGCTACCGGGAGCTGGCCGCCGGGGCCGTGCCCGGCTTTCCGCCGACGGACCTGGACCTCGCCCTCGTGGCTGACCGCTTCGACTTCGCCCTGCCCGTCGAAACCGGCGGCGGGTGGCTGAGGGTCAGCTCCCCGCTGTAGCCATTTCCCTCTCCCAGTGGCGGACGGGGTGCTCCACGCCGTGGTTCACCTCGTACCGCGCCCAGGCCTTCGCGTAAAGCGACAGCATGTGGGCGCCGATCTCGCCCACGACCTGGTCCGAGAGCCCCGACGAGCGGAGTCGCTTGGTGAGGGAGTCGATGGCGAAGTCGCGCGCCTCGAGCGAGTTGACGCGCATCGGTTCGGGCACCTCCGCGATGTCGTCGAAGGGCAGCTTCTCGTCCGGCCCGACGACAACGTCCACCGCCGCCGGGAGGAGGTCGTAGACCTTGCGGGCGATCACCCGGGCCAGCTCCGGGTTCTCCGCCACCCGCCGGCGCAGGGCGAGCACGCCGAAGCCGATGTGCCGCGACTCGTCGCGGGCCACCGCCGTGAAGCCGCTGACGAAGCCGGGCAGGATCCCCATCCGGCGCAGCAGCCGGAGTGTCGTCCGTTGCCCGCCGAGAGCGAGGTACCCCTCGATCACCAGGTGGTAGGTGACCACCGCGTTGACGAATGCCACCGGGTCCTTGGGGTCGAGGCGGCAGGCGTCGATGGCGTTGACGAGGTCGACGTCGAAGATCCGCCGGTAGCCGGCGCGGGTCTTGGGGCGGAACTCAAGCATCGCCGAGTGGATGCCGCCCTGGTGGCCCAGCACCTCGGCGAAAAAGCGCTGGAAGAAGACGGTGTGCCGCGCCTCGTCCGCGATCTGGGTGGCGAGAAAAATCCTTTCGTCCTCGAGTGGGGCGGCGTGGAGGACGGGCGCAAGGGTGTCGGTGACGATCTGCTCCCCGACGAAGAAGAGGATCATCGTCGTCCGCAGCGTCTTCTGGACACTCGGCGGGATGTTCGCCCAGTGCGTCTTGTCGGCGGTGAAGTCGAGGTCGGAGACCGCCCACTGCTGGGTCTCCCAGCGCAGGTAGAAGGAGGAGCTGTCGAGCTCCGGGTCGAGGAGTGCGTCCATCTGCGTCGTGACGTCCTCGATCGAGACATTCACGAGCTCGCGGAGCGGCGTCTCCTCGACCCGGCGGATGGCCTCGAGGGTGGCGGCGTCGGTCATGGTGCTCAGGGTAGCCGGAAGATCCAATCCTGCCGGGCGTATTTGACCGCCGCCAGCCCGGCGGCCGCCTCCAGCTCGGCCGGGTCGAGCCGGCCGGGAGCCGCGCCCGAGGAACCCGCCAACGCCGCCACCACCTCGGTCCGGTTGGCGGCGGACAGGGTCGCGAGCGGCGAAACCGACTTGGCGGCGCTGCGGACGCCCTTCTCGGAGACGGTCGGCCGGCCAATCCGGATCAGCTCCAGCAGCAGCTCCGGGTCCATCGCGTAGGCCATCGTCACGTGGTGTAGGACAGCCCCCCGGCGCCGCGCCTGGGCCGCTCCGGCGATCTTTCCGGTAGGCGAGACGATGTCGTTGATCGGCCGATAGCCTGCGTCCACGCCGAGTGATCGGAGCGTCTCGAGGGCCCAGCGGTCGAGGTGCGCGAAGGACGCGACGAAGGACATCCCCGCGACCGGCGCGAGCGGCGTGACCAGCGACCAGGTGATCGTGCGGCCGGGCTCCGCCAGCATCGTCCCGCCGCCCGAGAGCCGGCGCACGACGCCGAAGCCGCGCCGCTCGACGGCCGCGAGGTCGACCTCGTTCGCAACGGCCTGGCTGGAGCCGAGCACCAGGGTGGGCTCGGTCCAGCCCCAGAAGCGGAGCAAGAGGCGGTCGCTGGCCCGCTGCGACGGCGTCGAGGAGGACCTCGTCCAGAGCCATGTGGTGGGCGGCCGGCAGGTCGAGCTCTCCGACCGCCTCCAGCCCCGGCACGGGGATTGCCGTCACGCGCATATCAGCACGTCACCGTACCGCCATAGCGGCGCGTTGCTATCAACGGCATTTCACCACGTGACGGTGAAATGATCGCCTTACCTGACTGCGACGTTGTGTATGCTGTCGCCCGGATGCAAGAACCAAGGCCGGTCGTCCTTCTCGTCGAGGATGACCACAGCATCGCGCACCTTTACTCCATCAAGCTCCGCATGGACGGCTACCGGGTCGACATCGCCAACGATGCCGCCACCGCTGGCATCCTCTTCGACCGCTCCCGGCCTGACGTCGTGTGCGTCGACTCCCGCCTGCCGGACGGCAGCGGCCGCGACGTCGTGACGGCGATGGTCGAGCTCGGCGCGGTGGTGATCCTTCTCACCAACGACCAGGAGTCTTACGAACGGGCCCCAGCGGGTGTCGCAGCTGCCCTGCTCAAGTGGAAGACCACACCGGCCGAGCTCTCGGCGACGATCACGGGGCTGGTCGGCGCCCGCAAGCTCGGCGGAAAGCTCCGCTAGAAGGCGTCCCGGCCTTCAGTCGAGGCCGCCCCGGATCCGCGCCGCGGCGTCGTCCAACTCCGTCCGGTCCACCACCCGGCCGTAATCCTCCGGAAAGGAGAGGCTGAATCCGTCCCCGGCGTGGCGCGGGATGACGTGGATGTGGAAATGGGGGACATCCTGAAATGCCGCCTCGCCATCGGCGACGAAGAAGTTGACGCCCTCCACCCGCAGCCCCGAGCCGCGGAGCGCCCGAGCCAGCGCCTCGGCCACGACCCAGCAGGCCGAGCCCTCGCCCGCCTGGAGGTCGCCCAACAGCTCGGCATGGCGCCTCGGGACGACCAGCAGGTGACCCGCCACGATGGGGGCGATGTCCATGAACGCGATGATGCTCCCGTCCGAGTAGACGACGCTGGCCGGGGCCTTTCCCTCGATGATCTGGCAGAAGACACATTCGCTCATGAAGGGGGTGGAGCGAAAGAATAAGGCCCCGAAGGCCTACGGACCGGGTTCGTTTTCCCCTGCCGGAGCCGACGGCTTGGGGCGGCGTCGCCCGCGTCGGCCGCGGGGGCGCCCCCCCGGGAGCCGCCG
>DIZV01000169.1:3433-8337 GCA_002427995.1 Chloroflexi bacterium UBA6019 | reverse complement strand
CCGCCGACCATCAGGAAGACGACCAGCCGGTGCGCCAGGCCCTCGCCCCTGTGCTCAGTCGTCAAGCTCGACCGTCGGTTGGACGAGGAAGATCCAGAGGTCCCAGGCGACGTGGCTCACGATCACCGGCGGCAGCCTGCCCTGGAAGAGGTACTGCAGGCTCCAGAAGGCGCCCGCGATGCCGGCGGCGCCGGAAAGGGTGAGGTTGCCGGTGATGAGGTGGATGCCGCCGTAGATGACGGCGCCCAGCGCCGAACCCCGGACGCGCCCCAGCCGCTGCATCAGGTAGCCATTGACGAGGCCGCGCCAGAAGAGCTCCTCCCCGGGTGCGATGACCAGCGCCAGCGCCGGGGCGATGAAACGCCGGGGCGCCATCTTCCGGCGCTCGTAGACGTCGGCGATGTCCTTGGCGCCGGTGGGCATGACGCGCCGCGCGAAGCGGTCGCCGACCCGGAAGATCCCATAGAGAACGGCGGCGGTGCCAAGGCCGACGGGGAGGTCGCGGAGCCGGGGCCGGTTCCGGGCGGAGCGGAGCTCGGGGTTGGCCGCCAGCGCCAGTGCGCCCAGGGTGCCGACGCCGACCGCCATCTTCTGCCAGAAGTGGCTGCGGCCGCGGAAGGCGACGGTCCAGACGACCCCCGCCAAGCCCATGCCGGCCGCGAAGTCCCGGCCCTTGATCAACCTGATTCGCTTCAGCCCGCCAGGCGGGCCGTGATCAGGCCCGCCATCAGGAGCACGCCGAAGAGGGCGTGCAGCCGGGCCGTGTACATGTCGATCAGGGCAATCGAGCGGAGGGACCCGGAGGCGCCCTTCTCGGCCTGGTGAAGAAGCCAGACCGTCGCCGGGAGGCTGAGTGTCGTCAACAGCGTCGCGGTCGGCAACAGGCCCAGCATCACCGCCGCCGCCACCGCGATGTAGGCGCCGACCAGCAGCGCCACGTAGAACCAGCGGGCGAAGGACCGGCCCAGCTCGGCGGAGAGGGTCGTGAAGCCGAGCCGCTTGTCCTCCCCCGCGTCGCGCCACTCGTTCCCGTGGAGGATCGCCGTGACGAGCAGGCCGACCGGCACGGCAAGGGCGATCGTCCGCCAGTCGAAGCCGCCCGAGGCGGCGAAGAACCCGCCCACCACCATCAGCGGGCCCATCAGCAGGAACACCAGCGGCACGCCCAGGGCGCGGTACTTGTAATGGAAGGGGGGCGCGGTGTAGAAGTACCCGCCGAGCAGGCCGATCGCACCCAGCACGATCATCCACGGTCCCCGGACGGCGGTCAGGTAGAGGCCGACCAGGATCGTGACGGCAAAGCACGCGTAGGCCAGGGCCAGGGCTCCCCGCTCGCTGATCCGGCCCTTGACGATCGCCTGCGAAGCCCGCGGCGAGGTGATCGAGTCGATGCCGTGGCGGACGTCGTAGACCTCGTTGATGACATTGGTGCCGGCGTGGAGGGCCAGGCCGCCGAGGACGGCCAGCAGCCAGGGCAGCACGGCGATCCTGCCCAAGGACCAGGCGAGCACGCCGCCGGCGGTCACCGGCAGGACCGAGGCGGTGAAGCTGAACGGGCGGGTGACCTCGTAGACGGCGCCCAGCTTGCGCCGGGCCCGGCCGAGAAGGCCCTCTCGCTCGACCCCCGTCCGGCCCGAGGGGACCGCCATGGCTCCCAGCGCGCCAGCGCCGACCCGCCCGCCGGACCCGTAGGTCACGGCCGCCTCGAGCACGGCCCGGACCTGGTCCTCCTCCTGGATGATCGGCTGCAGGAGGGGCACGTCCATCCCGGCCCGGTTGTATTCGAGCGCGCGCTCGGCGACGTCGTCGGCGGTGCCGACCAGGATGTAGGCGTCGAGCAGCTCGTCGGGGATCGCCTGGGCGGCGCCGTGGTAGTCCTCTGCCCGCCAGAGCCGGTTGACGGTATCGCGGAGCTCGGCCGGGAAGCCCGCCCGCCGGAGCGAGATGTCGGAGAGGATCGAGATCATGTAGATGACGAAGGGATCGCGCTTGGCCCGGTTCCGCGCCTCCGCGCGGGAGCGGTCGACGAGCGCGAAGAGGTACCCGCGAAAGTCGAGCTCGGAGGCCTGGCGCCCGTGCTCGGCCGCCGATTCGAGCACCCGCCGCCGCATCAGCTCGAAGGCCGGCAGCGATTCGAGCGGGCGGCTGAGGTAGCCGTCCGCCTTCGCCCCGGCCAGCTCCAGGTAGGGACGGGTGTAGGCCGCGATGTAGATCGGGATCCGGTGCGGCGGCTGGAACATCGGTACCAGCGGCGGCACCTTGTCGTTGAGGTTAAGGCGGCGTCCCGCCCACAGCTCGCGGACCTGGTCGATCGCCTCGCCGACGCGCGCGGGGGCGTTCTCGAAGGGGATCGCCATCTGCGCCAGCCGGAGCGGCAGGCCGCTCCCGAGCGCCAGGGAAAGGCGCTCCGGCGCCAGGTCGTCGAGCGCCGAGAGGGTGGAGGCGAGCACGAACGGATGCCGCGTGTAGGGGTTCAACGAGCCGGCCCCGAGCCGGATCTCGCGCGTCGCAAAGGCGATCGCGGAGAGGTAGGTGATCGGGTCTCGTTCGAAGTAGCTGTCGTGGACCCAGACCGACTCGAGGCCGGCCGCCTCTGCCTTGAGGGCGTGCTGGACGGTGTCACGGACGTCGCCTCGGGAGGCCAGGCCGAGGCCGACCTGCCTATGCATGGCGGTCGACCACGCTCTCGGCGATCTCGACCAGCGTCGACTTGACGCCGTCCAGGTCGACGCCCTCGAGCTCGCCGACAGCCGCGCGGACGAGGCCGTGGGCCTGGCGGTTGACGCGTTCCAGGGCCCCGCTCCGGGACACCAGGTCGACCACCCGGCGGAGGTGGTCGTCGGGAAGCGGGCCGGCCAGGAGCTCCTGGATCTCGGCGCCAAGCGAGGCATCCTCGATCGCGTAGATCAGGGGCAGAGAGAGGACCCGCTCACGGATGTCCTGACCCATCGGCTTGCCCGATCGCTCGCTGAAGTCGACCACGTCGTCGGTCATCTGGAAGGCCACGCCGACAGCGTCGCCGTAGCGGCGGACGCGCTCCACGACCTCGGCCGGAGCGCCCGAGAGCTGGGCGCCGGCGACGCAGGCGGCGGCGATCAGCGCGGCGGTCTTGCCCCGGACGACCTTCAGGTAGGCGGCCTCGTCGCCGGGGTAGCGGCCGCGGAATTCGAGGTCGTCGATCTGGGAGCGGCAGATCGCCTCCATCGCCTCGGCGATCGTCGAGGTCACGTCGGCGTTGCCCAGCTCGGCGATCAGCCGGGTGGCCTTGGCGAAGTAGTAGTCCCCCACGGCCACCGCCCGGGCCGGTCCCTCGGCCGCGGCCACCGTCGGCCGCCCGCGCCGTTTCGGGCTCTCGTCGACATAGTCGTCGTGGACCAGGGTGGCGGCGTGGATCAGCTCCACCGCGGCGGCCAGGGTCGCCGCCCGAAGCGGGTCGTGGTCCGGTCCGAGCCGCGAGGTGAGCAGCACCAGGAAGGGTCGGAAGCGCTTGCCGCCCGCCTCCACCAGGCGCCGCATCGGGTCGCCGACGGGCCGCGGGTCGGCGTGGAGCTGGCGTTCCAGCTCGAGCTCGATCAGGCGCCGCTCCCCGTCGGCGATCCGCCGGGCGAATTCGCCCTCGAGCTGGATCGCGATCTCGCGCGAGCGGGGACCGTCGAGCTCGACCGCGAAGATCGCCTGCCAGCGTCCGATCAGGATCTCGCCCTCCTCGACCAGGATCGTGAGGCTGGGCTGGAGGAGGAGGTTGCGGGCGTGGGCGTGGCCGTTGGCGGGCTCATCCTCGGGGACGTTCGAGCGGAGCGAGAAGTCGTCGTGGAGGTAGGTCGCCTCAGCCGGCGCCAGCCGCTTCAGGAGCGCCTCGAGGTCGGCGAGGAGGAGCTGCTCGTTCTCGTTGACGGCGAGCCCGAGGGTTGTGTGCAGCGACTGGAGGTGGATCCGGCCGGTGCGCAGGCCGGCGCGCTCCACCGCCTGCTGGAGCCGGCTGGTCAGGTCGACGAACTCGGTCGGGCGGTTGGTCGTGATCGCGATTCGGTCGCTGATCATGCCGCCGCGCCCGCGGACTCGCCGATCGCGCGCAGCAGGCGCGAGCGCGTCGGCTGCGCTTCGCGCCCGGCGGCGGCCGCCGCGGACTGGTCTTCGATCGCCCGCGCGAAGGCGATCTGCAGCCGCCGGTCGCGAGTGTCGGCGAGCAGCCGCGAGGCACGGGCAAGGCAGAGGTCGCCGCGGAGCAGGTCCGGCGGCGGCGGCGGCGCTTGGCCGCCCAACCGCTGGAGCTCAAGGGCGATCTCGACCAGCGCCGCCGCCAGCGCGACCCGCGCTGCCTGTGGCTCGCCGAGGCCGGTCGCGGCGGGGATGTAGGCCGAGTAGGCCGCTTCGAGCCCCGCCTTCCAGAGCGGCTCGATCGCCTCCAGCTCCTCCGAGACGATCACCTAGACCGGCTCCACCACGCTGCCGGCGAGCTCGCGCCAGGCACTCAGCGCCCGCAGGCAGGACTCCTCGTCGCGGGTGACGACGTAATAGAGACCGAAGCCGAGGACGGTGTTGAGGATCAGGGGGACCAGGACCTCGCGCTCGATCTTGAGCCGCACCCGGCCGTCGCGCTCGAGGCGATCCAGTTGCTCCTCGACGACGTCGCGGTAGCGGGTGAAGAGCTCGGGCAGGAAGGCCTGCAGGCTCTCCTGCTTGGGCGCCTGGACGAGCAGGTCGAAGGCCGCCAGCTGGATGTCGCCGAGCCGGCGCAGGCTCTCCCAGATGCTGACGATGCCGCTCTCGATCAGCCAGATCGGGTCGGTCATCTGGTTGAGGCTGGTCCGCAGCTCCGCCACCGACCGCTCGGTGAGGTGGCGCCAGGCCTCGATCAGCAGCTCCGACTTGGTCGGGAAGTAGTACTGGAGGTTGCCGATCGC
>DIZV01000169.1:2152-3272 GCA_002427995.1 Chloroflexi bacterium UBA6019 | reverse complement strand
GCGGCCCGTACGATCAGCTCCTTCGCGGATAATCCGCTCTCCTGAACCAGGACCGAACTGTTCTTGGTCATACGTATGTACTAGAGTACCGAATCCTCCATCGGCAAGTCAAAAAGGGAGTTGAGATGACGATTTTCGACGTGTCGGTACCCGTTTCCGCCCGGCTCCCGACCTGGCCCGGCGACCCGCCGGTCAGCCTGACCCGCGCGAGCTCGATCGCGAACGGCGACCCGGCCAACGTGTCGCGTCTCGAGGCGGGGGTGCACACCGGGACCCACGTCGACGCCCCGGTCCACTTCGTCGATGGCTCGACCGGCATCGAGGAGATCCCGATCGAGACGCTGGTCGGGCCCTGCCTCGTCGTCGCCGCGAACCCGCCCGGCCTCGAGCTGCGGCCGCAGGACCTTCCTGAGACTCCGCATAAGAGGATCCTCTTCAAGACCCGCAACTCGGAGCACTGGGCCCGCGGCGACACCGACTTCGAGACCGAGTTCGTCGCCGTCGGCCTCGAGCTCGCCCGCCGGCTGGTGGCCGAGGGCAAGCTGCTGGTGGGCGTCGACTACCTCTCCGTCGAGAGCTACCACGCCGCCTTCGAGCACCCCGTCCACCACGCGCTGCTGGAAGCCCGCATCGTCGTCGTCGAGGGCCTCGACCTGAGCCGGGTCGACCCCGGTGAGTACGACCTCTTCTGCCTGCCCCTGAAGCTGGTCGGCAGCGACGGCGCCCCGGCGCGGACAGTGCTCGTTCGCCGATAATTTCCCGGTGCGATGCTGACCGCCGAGGAGGCCTTTCCGAACCGGATTGCCGGTGTGATCCGCACCGACGACCCCGAGGCCGCCTTCCGGGCCTGCCGGGCGGCGATCGACGGTGGCGTGGGCACCGTCGAGGTGACGACCGGCGTGCCCGACTGGCAGGGGGTCGTCCGGCGCCTGGCAGCCGGGGGCGGCGGTCCGGTCGGGGTCGGGACGGTGGTCCGCCCGGAGATGGTCGGTGAGGCGGCCGCCGCGGGCGCCTCCTTCCTGGTGACGCCCTTCCTCGTCCCCGAGGTCGCCGTGCTCGCCCGGGAGCACGACCTGCTGCTGGTGATGGGCGCGCTGACGCCGACCGAGATCCACCAGGC
>DIZV01000169.1:0-1919 GCA_002427995.1 Chloroflexi bacterium UBA6019 | reverse complement strand
GTTGCCGATCTGGGTCAGCGGCGGGGTCGAGCTCGACCAGGTGGCGGAGTACCTGGCGCTCGGCGTCAAGGCGGTCGGCCTGACGACCGCACTCTTCCCGCTCGACGCCGTCAAGGCCGGGGACTGGGCCCGGATCACCGGCCTGGCGCGCCAGGCGGTCTCGCTTCTGGCGGGGGTGGCCGGAGCCTAGACCCGCCGCCTTCCTAGAGGCCCGCCTGGTTGTGCAGGGTGTAGGTGATGTCGGAATACAGGTTCCGGACCTGTCCTCCGGTGGTGATCAACATCACGATCACGACGAGGTGCGATGAGGACCAGGATGAAGGCGTACTCGACCATGCCCTGACCGCGCTGGAAGCGCCAACCGAGCGAGCGGGACCGGGTCATACCCCCAGCGCCACCTGCAGGTTGGAGAAGTGTTCGACCGGGGCGCCCAGCAGCGGGGCGGATTCGACCCCGCCCTGCCCCGCTCCGCCCCCTTGGGATTTCCGGATCATTTCCTGCGAACAATAACCGCTCAGATGAGCTTTGAGGTCGCACCCCAGCGGGATTACCTCGATCTCCGCAAACCAGCTCAAGCCCCAGCGGCGATCATGGAGGCGTCGTGTCCAAGGTGATGACGATGCGGGCGGCGGTCGAGCGCTTCGTCGTCGACGGGATGGCCGTCGCCATGAGCTGCTCGCTCGAGCCCCTGGTGCCTTTCGCGGCCGGCCACGAGATCATCCGCCAGGGCCGGCGCGACCTGGAGCTGATCGCCCCGATCTCCGACGCGCTCTTCGACCAGATGATCGGGGCGGGGTGCGCCCGGCGGGTCACCGCCGCCTGGGTCGGCAACGTCTCGGAGGGACTCGGCCACAACTACCGCCGGGCCGCCGAGCGCTCCGAGCCGGGACCGCTGGAGATCCACGACCACTCCAACTTCTCGATCGCGCTGGCGCTCTGGGCCGCGGCCTGGGGATCTCCCTACATCCCGACCCGGACGCTGCTGGGGTCCGACATCCTCCGCTCCAACCCCCTGCTGGCGGTGGTCGAAGGGCACGTCCGGGTGCCGGCCCTCAAGCCGGACCTGGCCATCCTCCACGTCCAGCGGGCCGACGCGCAGGGCCGGGCGCACGCCTGGGGTCCGCTTGGCATCGCCGAGGAGGCGGCCCTGGCGGCGAGCGCGGTGATCCTGAGCTGCGAGGAGCTGGTGGACCGACGAGGTGACACTTTCCGATCCCAACCGGGTCCTGCTGGCGCAGAGCAAGGTGGTGGCGGTGGTCCCCGAGCCGGGCGGTGCGCACCCGGCGCCGGTGCAGGGTCACTGGCGCCGGGACCACGCCTTCATGCGCGCCTACGGGGAGCGCTCGCGGACCCGCGCCGGCTTTCTCGAATGGCTGCAGGAGTGGGTCCTCGGGGTCGAGGACCGGGCGGCCTACCTCCGGCGGCTCGGTGGCCGCGAGGCCCTCGCCGTGCGCCGGCACCGGCTCTCGGCGCCGGCGGACTACGGCGATGAGTGACTACACGGCGCAGGAGCTGATGGTCGCGGTCGCCGCCCGCGAGATCGCCGACGGCGAGCTCGTCTTCGTCGGCATGAGGCTGCCCGTGCTGGCGTTCGCGGTGGCCCGCTCCACCCACGCGCCCTCCGCCCTCGGCCTCTACGAGGTCGGACTCCTGCGGTCCGCCCCGGCGGAGGCATTCCTCGGCACGATGGGCGACCCGCCCAATGTCGTCGGCGCGCTCTGGGCGACCCGGATGTCGAACGTGATGGCGCTGATGGCGCAGGGATTGGTCGACCTCGGCTTCATCGGCGGCGCCGAGGTGGACCGCTTCGGCAACCTGAACACGTCCTACATCGGCGACTTCCGCCGCCCCACCGTGAAGCTGCCGGGGAGCGGGGGAGGCGCTGACATCGCGATCCTCTCCCGCCGCTGGGTGACCCT
>DIZV01000033.1:6984-7883 GCA_002427995.1 Chloroflexi bacterium UBA6019 | reverse complement strand
CAACGGGGTCCACCTCCGGAGCTGGATCGCGGAGGAGATCGCCCGGCATCCTGCGCGAGTGCGTGGGTGCGGACTGGTGGGAGCTGAAGCCGGGCGACCCGCGCTGGGACGGCGTCGACCTGATTCCCGACGAGCGCCTCTGGGAGGCGCACCGGCGGCTCCGCCATCGGCTCGTCGCCTACGCCGCTCCGCGGGGCGGCGACGCCCTCGACCCTGACGCATTGACGATCGCTTTCAGCCGCCGCTTCACGCCCTACAAGCGCGCGACTCTGCTGCTCAGCGACCCGGCCCGCCTGGCACGGCTGCTGGCGGACGCCGGGCGGCCGGTGCAGTTCATCTTCTCGGGGAAGGCGCACCCAGCCGACACGCCCGGCAAGGCCCTCCTCCACGAGATCGTCGAGCTCGCCCGCTCCAGCCCCCGCGTGAGCTTCCTGGAGGACTACGACATCGACATCGCGCAGCACCTGGTCCAGGGCGCCGACGTCTGGCTCAACAACCCGCGACGCTTCCTCGAGGCAAGTGGCACGAGCGGGATGAAGGCCGCCGCCAACGGGGTGCTCAACGTCAGTGGCCTCGACGGCTGGTGGGACGAGGCCCACAGCTCCGAGGTCGGCTGGGCGATCCCGTCGGGCGCCACCCTCGACCGCCAGGGGACTGACGACGTCGCCGAGGCAGAGGCCCTTTACCGCTTGCTCGAGCGCGAGGTCGCGCCCGTCTACTACGACCGCGGCCCCGACGGCGTGCCCCGCCGCTGGGTCTCGATGATGAAAGCGTCGATCAAGCGGCTCGCGCCCGAGTTCAGTGCCAGCCGCATGGTGCTCGACTATTTCGACGAGGCCTACGCGCCCGCCGCCCGGCGGGTGCAGCAGCTCCGGCTCCTGCCGGATTGGGGAGGGTGA
>DIZV01000033.1:2051-6870 GCA_002427995.1 Chloroflexi bacterium UBA6019 | reverse complement strand
ATGGCCGCTTACGTGATTGCCGAGATCCGGATCAAGGACCCGGAGAAGTACGAGGAGTACCGCCTCAAGGTCCCGGCGACGCTCGAGAAGTACGGCGGCCGCTACCTGGTCCGAGGCGGGGAGGCGCGCCTCCTCGAGGGAGACGGGCAGCCCAACCGGCTGGCGGTGCTCGAATTCGAGAGTGTCGAGCGAGCGCTCGAGTGGTACGGGTCCGAGGACTACCGGCCGCTGCTCGCGATCCGTCAGGCGGCGGCCGAGTCCCGCCTCGTCCTGGTCAAGGGCGTCTAGCCGGAGGGCGCGGGGGCCCGGGAGCGATGCGCCGGCGAAACAACGTCTTAATTCGCCGTCCGGCGGTGCATACGCCGACGGATCAACGCTCGCCCCGCTTCGCTAGCTGACCAGGCCCGCCGGCAGCACTCCGCGGCGGTTGCGGTTGGAGACGACGGCGGTGCGGTAGAGCTCGACGTAGCGGCGGGCCGACTGCGTCCAGCTGACATCCTGCTGCATGTCGCGGCGGACCAGGTCGTCCCAGGTCGCACGGTGCTTGTAGCTCTCGGCGGCCCTGACGACGGCCGCGAACAGCTGCCAGGGGTCGTACCCGGTGAACATGAAGCCCGTCCCCGCCCCGCCGTTCGGGTTGAGGTCGTGGACGGTGTCGACCAGGCCGCCCGTCGCTCGGACCACGGGGACGGTGCCATAGCGCATCCCGATCAGCTGACCGAGGCCGCAGGGCTCAAACCGGGACGCCATCAGGACCATGTCGGCGCCGGCGTAGATCAGCTGGGCCAGGTGGTGGTCGAAGCCGATCGAGGCCGACACCTGGTCCGGGTGCTCGGCCGCCTGGTAGCGGAAGAGGTCCTCGTAGCGGCGGTCTCCGGTGCCGAGGACAACGAACTGGAGGCCCTGCTCGACGATCGGAGCGAGGGCCTGCTCGACGAGGTCGAGGCCCTTCTGGTCGTAGAGTCGCGAGATCATCGCGATGATCGGTGCCTCGCTCTCGGCGAGGCCGAGCACCGCCCGGAGGTTGGCCTTGTTGAGGCGCTTGGCCGTCGGCTCGGCGGCCGAGTAATGGTGAAGCACGGCCGGGTCCGTTTCCGGGTTGAAGAGCTCGACGTCGATGCCGTTGACGATCCCGTGCAGCTTGTGCGCCTGGCGGCGGAGGAGCGCGTCCATCCCCTCGCCGAACTCCGGTTCCTGGATCTCCTGCGCGTAACGCTCGCTGACGGTGTTGACGATGTCGGCGAAGTGAACGCCGCGGCCGAGAATGTTGACGATGTCGTCGAGGTGTGGCACGCCGACCTTCAGCAGGCCCCAGGTTTCAAGGCCGGCGAGGTGCAGCGCGCCGGAGCCAAAAACACCCTGGAAGGCGAGGTTGTGAATGGTGAGGACGGTCGCGATCCGCGACATCTCGGTGTCCTGGCTGTAGAGCATGTCGAGCAGGTTCGGCACCAGCGCTGTATGCCAGTCGTTGCAATGGACCACGTCGGGGATGAAGCCGAGCGGTCGCAGCATCGCGAGCAGGGCGCGGTTGAAGTAGATGAAGCGCGCGTCGTCGTCGCCGAAGCCGTAGATGCCGTCCCGGTCGTAGAGCTGGGGGCAGTCGACGAAGTAGATCGGCACCTCACCCATCCGGCCCTCGAGGATCGTGCAGGTGATCGTCTGCGACCCGAGCGGCACCTCCAGGTTCTGGACCACCGGCTGGAGGTTGTGCATTTCAGGGTTGATCTGCCGGTAGAGGGGCATCACGACCCGGACGTCCTGGCCCAGCCGGCGAAGCTCTTTGGGAAGCGCCGCGGCGACGTCGGCGAGGCCGCCGGTCTTGGCGAAGGGTGTCACCTCGGCGGCGGCGAGGAGGACTTTCAGCGGCTCGCGGGAGGGGTCGGCCCCGAGCACCAGCGGGCCCGGCACGCGAAGGCCGAGCGAGCCTGTCGGCGGCACCCGCTCCAGCTCGGCCTGGCCGCGGCCGACCGCCAACGCGAGCTCGAGCGGCTCGCCGGCCTCCTTCTCGAGGACTGCGAAGGGGAGCGAGAAGGCCACCGCTGACGCGGCCGGGACCTCGGCTTGGTAGACCGGCTCGCCGTGCCGCTGCCAGGACCCGATCCGGTAGACCGACACTTGGGCCGCGGCAGGCTCGAAGCGGATCTCGGCGGCAAAGCCGGGCTCGAAGCCGAGGTCCCCTGCCGAGACCTCCGGCAGTGGGAGGCGGACTGACGGCTGAGCGCGTTCCGCATCGCTCAGCGGCGCGCCGGAGAAGTAGACCCAGTAGGTCACCGCCATCTCGGCGAGCTCGTCGTGGCCGCGGGAGCTCTCGATCTTCAGGTGCAGCGACGCCTGGTCGGAGCCGTAGAACACGCGCGACGCCAGGCCGCTCGGCCGGTGCAGAGCGCCGAACCCGCTGGAGACCTCGAACTTGCCCGCCTGTGCCCAGGCGGGGTCGTCGACGCCATGGGGTGTGAACTCGCTGGTCGGGCGCTGGATGTTGACCGCGCCCTCCCTCACGATGATCGGCTCGAAGAGCCGGCTCGGCGGCTTGGCGTCGAGCACCTTGTAGACATTGCGCAGGTGGAGCCGGTACTGGTTGTCCCAGATCCCATCCATGCCCGAGTCGTGGTGGCGGGAGAACCACCAGAACCAGTCGCTGCCCTCGCAGATGAGGATCTCGCGCCAGGCGGAGGCGAGCACCTCGTCGCGGTCGGGATGGGCGCGGGCGTACTCGTCGAGCCAGTCCCTGGTCTCGGCCAGGAGATCCCACGCCACCGCGTGCTCGGGGCCGCCGATCCAGGTGTCGAGACTGCCGTTGATCCAGCTTCCGGTGAAGAGACGGTGGAGGGGGCGCCGCTCGGGCACCTGGTGGAGAAAGTCGGCGACGGTTGTGCTGACAACGTCGGGGCTGGCGTCGAGCTCGGTGTAGAGCGCATTCAGGAAGTCGTGCCCGTCGCGCGGGTAGAACTCCCAGGCGTTCTCGCCGTCGAGCGCGACGGTGACGAGGAACTCGTGCTCGCCCTGCTGCTCCTGGATCCTCCGGAGACGGCCCATGAAGTCCCGGACCGCGTCCTGCGCCGACATCCGGTAGTAGTCGAAGCCGACCAGGTTGCTGAGGACCTTGTCCCGGAAGACCATCGCGACCTCGCGACCTTCGCGCTCGATCCGGTAAGGCTGGTAGAGCACCTCGGGAGACATCACCCGGCCCTCGCCGTCCCGCGGCAGTCCGCCGTCAAGCGAGCGGGCGAGGACGTCCTCGTCGGAGATGATCCACTCCAACCCGGCCTGCACCGCGAGCGAGGCGACGCTTTCGCCGACCGCCATCTCGGACGGCCACATGCCGACCGGCCGGCGCCCCAGCAGCCGCTCGAAGGTGGCGAGCCCGAGCGCGATCTGCTGCTCGGCGTCCTCCCGGTGGGAGAAGTGCCGGTGCGGCAGCTGGATTCCGGGAGAGGCGGTGCCGGCGGAGTCGACGTGGCAGATGAGGGGCAGGATGGGGTGGTAGTAGGGCGACGTCGTCAATTCGATCTGGCCCGACTCGGCCATCTCGCGGTACTTCGGGATCACGCTCCGCAGCATCTCCAGCTGGGCGGCGAAGAGGATGCCCTTGTCGGCCTCGGTGAACTCGCGGTCCTTTGCCTTCAGGGCCGAGAGGCGGGAGTCGCGGTCGACCCAGGCCGGGTCGCACCAGGCGAGGTTGGACCAGACCTGGAGATCGCGGATGTCTTCGGTCGTGAAGGCGTCCGCCTCCGGGGCCCGCGCCGCCAGCTCGAGGTAGCGCGGGGACTGCTGGACCCGGAGCGCCGCCGGCGACTCCCGGAGCCAGCGGATCAGGAAGGTGCGCTCCTCGGCGCTCAGCTCTTCGGCCGGGCGGCGGGAGAGGTTCAGGAAAAGGTCGGTCGCCTCGCCCCGGCTGTACTCGTCGATCTGGGCCAGCAGCGAGGGGACGAGGTTGAAGGTCTGACGCACCCGCGGGTAGGCGTCGAGCAGCGCCACCATCTTGTGGTAGTCCTTGACCGCATGCAGCCGCACCCAGGGCAGGAGGTACGTGTTGGTGAGGTCGTCCTTGTAGTAGGGCTGGTGCATGTGCCACACCAGCGCCAGGCGAATCGGCTTCACGCGTGACCCAACTTAGCGGGGAGCGGACTCAATCCGCCGCCTTCGTGAAAAACACCGCTCCCAGTGGCGGGATCGTGACCGTGACCCGGTTTTGCATGCCGTGCCAGGGGGTCGGTTCCGCCTCGACGCCGCCGAAGTTGCCCTGGCCGCTGCCGCCGTAGAGTTCGGCGTCCGAATTCAGCAGCTCCTTCCAAAAGCCGCCGCCCGGAGTTCCGAGCCGGTAGCCCAGCCGGGGCACCGGTGTGAAGTTGAAGGCGGCCAGCAGCTGCCGCTCAGGGTTCCGGCCCCGGCGCAGGAAGCTGATCACCGACTGCTCCGAATCGTTGGCGTCGACCCAGCGGAAGCCGTCCGAGTCGAAGTCGAGCTCGTGGAGCGCCGGCTCGCTCCGGTAGAGCTGGTTCAGGTCCTGGACCAAGCGGCCCAACCCGGCGTGCAGCGGCTGCTCGAGGAGGTGCCAGTCGAGGCCCGTCTCGTGGTTCCACTCGCGCCACTGGCCGAACTCGTCCCCCATGAAGAGGAGCTTTTTGCCGGGGCAGGCGAACATGTAGGCAAAGAGCAGCCTCAGGTTGGCGAAGCGCTGCCAATCATCGCCCGGCATCTTCCGGATCAGGGAGCCCTTACCGTAGACGACCTCGTCGTGGGAGAGCGGCAGCACGAAGTTCTCGCTGAAGGCGTACATCGCCCGGAAGGTCAGCAGGTTGTGGTGGAACTTGCGGTG
>DIZV01000033.1:580-2012 GCA_002427995.1 Chloroflexi bacterium UBA6019 | reverse complement strand
ATCCAGCCCATGTCCCATTTCATGCCGAAGCCCAGGCCGCCGACGTAGACCGGCCGCGAGACCATCGGCCAGGCGGTCGACTCCTCGGCCATGGTCTGGGTGTCGGGGTGGGCGCCGAAAACCTCCGTGTTCAGCTTGCGGAGGAGGTTGATCGCCTCCAGGTTCTCGCGCCCGCCAAAGGCGTTCGGCAGCCACTCCCCCGCCTTGCGGGAGTAGTCGAGGTAGAGCATCGAGGCGACGGCGTCGACCCGGATGCCGTCGACGTGGTACTCGTCGAGCCAGAAGAGGGCGCTCGAACAGAGGAAGCTGCGAACTTCGTGCCGGCCGTAGTTGAAGATCAGGCTCTTCCAGTCGGGGTGGAACCCGAGTCGTGGGTCGGCGTGCTCGTAGAGGTGGGTGCCGTCGAAGTAGCCGAGCCCGTGCTCGTCGGCCGGGAAATGCGATGGGACCCAGTCGAGCACGACACCGACGCCGTTCTGGTGGAGGTGGTCGACCAGGTACTTGAAGTCCTGTGGCGTCCCCTGCCGGCTCGACGGTGCGAAGTAGCCCGTCGTCTGGTAGCCCCAGGAGCCGTAGAAGGGATGCTCCATCACCGGCATGAACTCGACGTGGGTGAAGCCCATCTGCTTGACGTACCCCGTCAGCCGGGAGGCGAGCTCGCGATAGTTGGGCGCGTGTCCGTCCCGGACCCAGGATCCGATGTGCATCTCGTAGATGGACCACGGTGCGTCGGGCGCGTTGTGGCCGTGGCGAGCATCCATCCAGGCCGCGTCATCCCAGTCGTAGGCGAGGTCCCAGACGACCGAGCCGGTCTTTGGGGGGGTCTCCTGGTGAGTGGCGTAGGGATCCGCCTTGTCCACCCGGTAGGAGCCGCCCCGGGCCACCAGATGGTACTTGTAGAGGGCGCCCTGCTTGACGCCGGGGATGAACCCCTCCCAGATCCCCGACTGGCCTTTCGCGCGGAGAGGGTCGGCTTTTCGGTCCCACTGGTTCCATTCGCCGGTGACGCTGACTGACTCGGCGTTGGGCGCCCAGACCGCGAAGTAACACCCCTCCACCTCCCCCACCTTCAGGAGGTGGCTGCCGAGCTTCTCGTGGAGGCGGTAGTGCGAACCCTCGTTGAAGAGATAGAGGTCGTCGTCGCTGAGGAGAGTCACCCCAGGCGCGACGCTCACTCCGGGACTCCCATCAGGCTAAGGATGCCCTTAAGCGGGATCCCGACCCAGTCGGGGCGGTTGTTGAGCTCGTAGCGCACCTCGTAGAAGGCCTTCTCGAAGAGGAAGGCGTCGAGCAGCACGGCGCGTGCCGTCTCGTCGGCGGGCAGGAAGGAAGCGCCGCCCGCGCACCCGTAGTAGGCGGCGAGGTACGCCTGGGTGACCTCGGCCAGCCATTTCGCGCCCAGGGCGGGGTCGGCCTTGTGCCGCGGCCGGAG
>DIZV01000033.1:0-472 GCA_002427995.1 Chloroflexi bacterium UBA6019 | reverse complement strand
AGGCGTCGCTCCGCCAGGGGCCGCGCGGGCTCGCCCTCGAAGTCGATGATCACGAAGTCGCCGCCGGTCCAGAGCAGCTGGCCGAGGTGGAAGTCCCCGTGGGTGCGGATCCGGGTCGCCGTGATCGGCCGCTGCAGCAGGGCTTTGAGCCGGCCCAGGACCTCACCCTCCAGCCCCAGCACCAACTGCGCGTCGGCCTGGACCGAGATCGGCAGCGGCCGCCGCAGCAGTGCCAGCGCCTGGTTCGCCTGGCTGCGAACCGACTGGTAGACGGAGCGCTGATCGAGCATCGTCGAAGGCGCGGGGGCAAAGGCGGGGTCGTCCGGCTCGGCGGCGAGCGCCAGGTGCAGCTCGGCGGTCCGCCGGCCGAGCAGCGCCGCCCGTTCCAGGTACTCCTCCAGCGCGGAGGGATGGGCCAGGTAGCGCTCCAGCTGCGCCAGCGTGTACGCCCAGGCGTCGCCCTGGTTGGGCA
>DIZV01000172.1 GCA_002427995.1 Chloroflexi bacterium UBA6019 | reverse complement strand
GCCGGCCGCTGGGTGGCGGGCTTCCCCTACCTGGTGCTGGCGATCATCCTGATCACAGCGCTGAGCGGCTGGTCGACGTTCGGCGCCTTCGTCATCGCGATGGCGATGGTCGGCTGGCGGGACGTCGCCCAGCTGACCGCCGACCGGGTGGAGGCGGTGCTGACGCAGCCCTATGCAGAGGCGGCCATGGCGCTCGGCAGCAGCCGGCTGCGCACCTTCTTCCGGCACGTGGTGCCCCACCTCCGGCCGGTGCTGGTGACCGAGACGGCGTTCCAGGCCAGCGCCGTCCTGGTTCTTCTCGGCGAGCTCGGCTACCTGCAGTTCTTTCTCGGCGCGCCCTTCAAGTTCAACGACGTCCTGCTGCCGCAACCGGAGCTCGGCTCACTGCTCGCGGCCGCCCGCGACTACATCCTCAGCGAGCAGTGGACCCCGGTGCTGGCTCCGGCGGCGGCCATCGCGCTTCTCGCTCTGGCCTTCGAACTGCTCGGCATGGCATTGCGGGGCCGCTGGGCGCTGCCCTCCCGCGTACGTTCGGGGGGCTAGCGGGAGCGAGAGAAGAGGCGCGGCCGGGCTACAGCTCCGGCTGCCGAGCGAGCTTCTGCTTCGCCGACCGCCGCCGGTCGGGTGACTCCGGTTCGGCCGGGGTCGCAGCGGACACCGCTGCCACCGCGCCCGGGTCGATCGCCGCCGGATGCTCCGCCGGCGCCTGGCGCCAGACCTCAAGGATCCTCTGGAGGGCCGTGAAATTGGTCAGCAGCGCCAGCGCCCAGATCACCGCGAAGAGGACGAAGCCGCCGAAGACGAGGCCCACGATGGTCGCGACAATCCGCTCGGGGCGGGCGAAGAGCCCGCTTTCGCACTTGAAACCGAGGCTCTGGGCGCGGGCTCGCACGTAACTGACCGAGAAGGATCCGACCAGCGCCAGGAGGACCCCGAGGACCGCCGGGCGCGGGTTCGGCTGGCCAACGTAGTAGGCGGCCAGCCCGATGTAGACGGCCGCCTCGGCAAAGCGGTCGGTGGTCGAGTCGAGGAAGGCGCCAAGGGGATGGCTCCGCCGGGTGGCACGGGCGAGGGCGCCGTCGAGGATGTCGAAGGCGGCGCCGAAGGCGAGAACGACGGCGCCGGGGAGCAGGTGCCCGGTTGCCACCAGCCCGGCGGCGACGAAGATCACCAGCATCCCGGTCACGGTCACCTGGTTGGGCGTGATCGGCAGCCCGCCGAGCCAGCCCGCCAGGGACTGGGCCCGGCGCCGGACCCACTGCTGGAAGCGGGTTGTGAACATTCTCCCGCTCCTACTCGGCGATCGCCCGCTGCGGCTTGGCCGCCGGCTTGCGCGAGTACTTCGCGATGAACTCCTCGGTGAAGCGATGGCACTCACTGTCGGGGTACTGGATGGGAGGCGACTTCATGAAGTAGGAACTGGGGCCCTCGAGCGCGCCGCTGAGCCCATGGTCGAGAGCCAGCTTGGAGCAGCGGACGGCGTCGATGACGATCCCGGCCGAGTTCGGCGAGTCGTGCACCTCCAGCTTCAGCTCGGCGTTGAGCGGGACATCGCCGAAGCCCCGGCCCTCGAGCCGGATGTACGCCCACTTGCGGTCGTCGAGCCAGGGAACGTGGTCCGAGGGCCCGATGTGGACGTTGTCGTCGCCGATCGAATAGTCGAGCTGAGAGGTGACCGAACGGGTCTTGGAGATCTTCTTCGACAGCAGCCGTTCGCGCTCGAGCATGTTCAGGAAATCCGTGTTGCCGCCGAAGTTGAGCTGATAGGTGCGCTCGAGGCGCACGCCGCGCTCACGGAAGAGATGGGCGAGCATCCGGTGGACGATGGTCGCGCCGACCTGGGACTTGATGTCATCGCCGATGATCGGCAGGCCGGCCTTCTGGAAACGGCGCTGCCAGTAGTCCTCGCGGGCGATGAAGACGGGGATGCAGTTGACAAAGGCGACCCCCGCGTTGAGCGCCTGCTCGACGTACCACTTGGTCGCCTCCTCGCTGCCCACCGGGAGGTAGTTGACGAGCACGTCGGCGTGGGTTTCCTTGAGGATCTGGACGACGTCGGAGGTGGGGCCGGGCGCCTTCTTGATCAGAGGCTCGAGGAACTTGCCGATGCCGTCGTGGGTCATTCCACGCTCGACCTTGACGCCGAGGCTCGGGACGTCGGCGAACTTGATCGTGTTGTTCTGGCCGGCCCAGATCGCCTCCGACAGGTCCTTTCCGACCTTGGTCTTGTCGACGTCGAACGCCGCGACGAACTCGATGTCCCGGACGTGGTAACCGCCCAGGTTGACATGCATCAGGCCGGGGACGAACTCGTCCTCATTGGCATCCTTGTAGTACTCGACGCCCTGGATCAGCGACGAGGCGCAGTTGCCGACACCGACGATCGCGACCCTGACCTTGCCGTTCCCATTGCCGTTCCCGTTTGGGTTCTTCATCCCGATACCTCTCTCCGAAGATTCCGCGCAGCCGGCACGGCGCGCGACTCAAGCAGCGATTCGAAGCCGGTCAGCCGCCGGCGAATGGTTTCGAGGTCGACCGAGCAGTAGGTGAGCCGGCCGTCCCTCCGCGTCGTCACGACTCCTCCGAGCTCCAGCATCCGCAGGTGCCAGGAGATCCTCGGCTGGCTCATCCGCAGCGCCAGGGCCAGCTCGTTCACGGTCTCTTCGCCGACGGCAAGAAGCCGCTCGACGATGCGCAGACGAGTGACGTTCGCCAGTGCCGTGAAGAAGGCGGGCAGGTCCCCCTGCTGTCCCGGGAGAAACATAAGCAGTTCTTTATGCATTAAAGCATAAAAGATCCTTTATGTTTTCCGACGGTCTTGCCCCGCCTTCCTCGTGCCGTCAGAACCCTCGCCGTGGTCCAGGTCGCGGCCGGCGTCTGGGCCGCGTGGAACGGGGCCGGAGGGGGCGCCCTGCCCGGAACCGGCGGCCGGATTCCGCTCGCCGCGGCCCTGGTCCTCGCCCCGATCGTGCTGGGCAGCTCGACCGCGGCCATCGAGCGGGCCCTCTACGCCTATGCGGTGGGCCCCCAGCTGGTCCTCGGCTCGCTGCTGGTGCTCGGCCTGCTCGCGAGCGTCGGCACGCCGCTCCTGACGACCATCGCGCCACCCGCTGTCGTGACCTTGGCGGTCACCGCCTGCCTCGCCCTGGGCGCCCTCGGCAGGCGCGGTGGCGCCAGACCCGCGCCCCGTTCGTCGACCCGCCCGAGAGTGCGGTCGAAGCGCGCCCGGCCGGCCAGGCGAGCCTGATCTTGGATGTATGCTTTCTTGATAGCGAGATGACCATAAAGGGGAGCACGCCGGAGATCGCCGCAGGCCTCGTCGAGGAAGCTGAGAACCTCATCCGGCTGGAGATCGCGCTGGCCAAGCAGGAACTCAAGGAGCTGGCCATCACCAATGCCATCGCCGCCGGCGCCTTGGCCGGCGCCGGGCTGCTGGCGTTGCTGGCGCTGCTGGTGGGGCTTCCGGTGTTGATCGTGGTCGCGGTCGAGCCTCATTGGCTCGCGGCCGCCATCTGGATCGTCCTCTACCTGGTGCTCGCGGCGGGCCTCGCGCTCTTCGGGCGCGGCAAGCTGCACATCGCCCTGCCGGAACGGACCGTCAACAGCCTCAAGGAGACAAGGAATTGGGCACTTCGTCAGATGAAATCTCCCGGCAGATAGCCGCGACCCGGGAGGACATCGAGGACCGGATCCTCATCCTCCGGCAGCGCAGCGAGGTCGCCGTGCGACGGAGCAAGCGCGCCCTGCTGATCGCCGCGGGGGTTGGAGCCGCGCTGGCGGTCGCCCTCGTCGGCGGCATCGTCGCCTATCGCCTGACGCGCCCGACGACGACGCGCGAGCGCATCCAGCGCGTCATTCCGGCCACCTGGTGGGAGCGCGCCAAGCACCTGCGGGAGTCCTGGGAGTTCGGCATCCGCAAGCAGGTCCCGCCGGTGCGCCTCTACGTCGGCGACAAGCAGGTCGGCGAGGAGCCGCCCGCCAACACGACGCAGAAGATCGTGATCAGGCTGGCGCAGGCCGCCGGGACGGCGATCGGCGGCGCGCTCGTGCAGCGCCTGCTGTCCCGCTTCGACCGAAGCGACCCGGCCGGCTAGTCTCGCTCACGGTTCGAGCCGCAGGTTGGCCCCCGTCAGCGGGGCTGAGTCCGGCGCTGCCAGCCAGGCGACGACGCGCGCCACCTCGGCCGGTGCGAATTTGCGACCGGCGACGCCGGCCACCTTCAGCATCGGGGTGTCGATGGCGCCCGGGCTGATGGCGTTGACCCGGATGCCGAGCGGCCGCCCCTCGACCGCGAGGACCTCGGTCAGGCCGGCCAGCCCCGACTTGGCGGCGACGTAGGCGGCCATCCCGGCGAACTTCTCGGCACCGGCGACCCCGGAAAGGCTGGAGATGTTGACGATGGTGCCGCCCGGCCCCATTCGCCGGAAGGCCTCCCGGCTGCAGAGGAAGGCCGCTCGCAGGCTGCCCAGCTGCTCGTCCCATTCCGTCGCGGAGGTATCGGCCAACGGTCGGGGGATGAGCACGGCGGCGTTGTTGACCAGGACGTCGAGGCGCTCCAGCTCGTCAAAGGCGGCCCGCACCCGCTCCTCGTCGGCGACATCCACTCCGCTCGAGCGGCTCAGGCCGACGACCCCGTAGCCACGTCCCTCGAGCTCGGCCGCGATGGCGGCGCCCAGTCCGCCCGAGGCACCCGTGACGACCGCCACCGGCTTCACCGCAGCGCCTCCTCGTAAGCGTCGAGCGAGCGGTCGAGGAGCAGCCGCTCGCGCGCCTGGGCCCTGACTCGCGACCGGTCGAGGCCAAGGCAGGAGCGGATCGCTCGGTCGAGGTCCTCAACGTCGTCCGGCCGCGCGAGGAAGCCGCCTGCCCCCTCGCCGACGACCTCCGGCAGCGCGCCCCGCGCGTAGGCCGCCACCGGGCAGCCGGCGACCTGGGCCTCCGCCGCCACCAACCCGAAGGGTTCCTCCCACTTGACCGGCATCAGAGTCACCGCCGCCCTGGCCATCAGCCGCCAGAGTTCGCGCCGCGCCAGCGGCGGCCGGATCTCGACAGCGGTCAGCGTGGCGCGGTAGGCGCGGTCGTAGTCGCCGCCGACCACCACCGGCTGGAGCCCGGCGCGGCACGCGGCGGCGATGCCGTCCTCGATGCCCTTCTCGGGCGAGATCCGGCCCGCGATCAGCGCGATCGGCTCGACCGGCCCCGGCTCCGGCTGCCAGTCGGGCACACCGTCGGGCAGCACCACGGCGTCCACCCCAGCGCGTGCCCAATCGGCGCGGCAGGCGCTGGACACGGTGGCGAGGCGGCTCGACGTCGCCCGGGCCGCGACGACCAGCCCCGCCACGAGAGGGGGTAGGTGGAGGGTGTGGATGACCGGCAGGCCCTCCGCCAGCTCGATCGCCTCGGCGTCGAAGGCATGCTGGCTGACCGCGTCGGCGCCGCGCCGGCGGAGCTCGGCGAACAGCCGCTCGAAGCCGCGCCGCAGCTCCGGGACGTCTCCCGCCGCAGGCGCGCCCGGCATCACCAGGGCTCGACCGATACCCGCCTCGACCCGGATCGGGACCAGCTCGACCCCGGGAACCTGGGATCCCTCCGAGCAGTAGAGAAGGACGTGGTGGCCGCGCGCGGCCAGGCCCCGCGCCAGGTCCGCGACGAAGGCCTGCGCGCCTCCCGCCTGGACCGGCAGCAGCGGCGTCACCAGCGAGGCGACGACCGCGATCCTCACCCTCGGCCGATCAGCTCGAAGAACTCAGCCCGGGTCCGGGGATCGTCCCGGAAGGTGCCGAGCATGCAGGAGGTGAGGGTCTCTGAGCCCTGCTTCTCGACGCCGCGCATCTCCATGCAGAGGTGGCGGGCCTCGACCACGACCGCCACGCCGTCCGGCTCGAGAACATCGTTGAGCGCCTGCGCGATCTGCCGCGTCAGGCGTTCCTGGATCTGCAGCCGGTGGGCGAACGCGTCCACGATCCGCGGCACCTTGCTCAGCCCGACCACCCTGCCCTTCGGCAGGTAGGCGATGTGGGCCCGCCCGAAGAAGGGCAGCAGGTGGTGCTCGCAGAGCGAAAAGAAGTTGACGTCACGGACGACGACCAGGTCGTCGTAGTCCTCGTTGAAAACAGCATCGCCGACGATCTCCGCCGGGTCCAGGTCGTAACCCTCGGTCAGGAAGCGGAGGGAGTCGGCGACCCGGCGGGGGGTGTCGATCAGGCCCTCCCGAGCGGGGTCTTCGCCGAGCTCCTCGAGCAGGTGGGCGACGACGCTCGGCAGCTCGTCGGGCTCGAAGCGGGGACGGTAGATGCTCACCGGCGGATCTCGACCGAGTTGTTCTCGGACTCGACCAGCTTCAACCGTTCCAGGCGAGCACCCTCGAGGTTGGCGTCGATCTGGGACCAGAAGGCGAGCGCCAGGTTCTCGGCGGTCGGGATGACGCCGTCGAGGAAGAGGACGTCGCGGTTCAGGTGCCGGTGATCGACCTGGTCGACGACGGCGCTCCGGATGGCCCGGTCGAGCTCCTTCAGGTTGATCACCATCCCGGTGGCGGCGTCGACCGGCCCGGTGACGGAGACCTCGAGGGTGTAGTTGTGGCCGTGCTCCCCGGCGCAGGCGCCGAAGACCTCGCGGTTTCGCTGCTCGCTCCAGTCGCCGCGGCGGAGGACGTGGGCGGCGGCGAAGGTGGCCCTCCGGGTCACGATCAGGGTGGTTGCGGAGGCGACTCCCGGACCCGCCTCCCCGCGGGGACCGATCTTGAGCATTTGACTATCCATAATTCTACATCTGGTGACTTATTCCGAGTCCGTCGCCGCCGCCCCGCCGGGGGCCGCCGAGTTCGGCCGAAGCGACCTCGAGCGACTTCCCGCGGACGTCTTCGAACGCCTTCTCGAGGGAGTGCCCGGGGACGAGCGGCGCCTCCTCGAAGCCGGCGACGAAGCGGCCGTCCGGCGGGTCGTCCGGGCGCTCTTCTGGGGCCTGGTCTATCACCTCCGACCGGAACGCTGGGACGAGCTGAGCCGGGTCGAGCCGATCCATCCAGCGGTGCTGGAGGCGCTGCCCGCCGACGGTGCGCGGGTCCTCGAGGTGGCCGCCGGCAGTGGCCGGCTGACGGTGGAGCTCGCCCCGCGCGCCCGCTCCCTGATCGCGATCGAGCCGGCCGGCCCGCTCCGGGAGATCCTCCGCGAGCGGCTGCCCGACATCGCGGTGCTCGACGCGACGGCCGACGACCTCCCCGTCGCCGCGGGTTGGGCCGACCTGACCGTCTCCTGCGCGAGCCTCGGGCCCGACCCGCGTGCGCTGCGAGAGCTGGAGCGGTGCACCCGGCCGGGCGGCACCCTGGCCCTGGTCAGCCCGGTGGACCCCGGGTGGTTCGAGGCGCACGGCTGGCGCCGGCTCAGCTTCGACCCGAAGGAGGTGGCGATCCCACCCCACGACCCGAGCCTGGAGGCGTTCTTCGGACCCCTCGATCCGCCTCACGAATTACTTTTGAAGGCGCATTGACCGCCGAGGAAGCCGCCGCCGTGCTGGCGGAGATCGCCTACCGGCTCCGCCACGATCCCGAGCAGGCCTACCGCAGCCGGGCGTACGGAAAGGCGGCGGCGACCCTGAACCGGCTGAAGCCGGATCTGGCCGCGCTCCGGGCGGAGGGCCGGCTGGAGTCGATCGAGGGGATCGGAGCGGGGATCGCGAAGGTGCTCGTCGAGTTGCTCGACAC
>DIZV01000077.1:14669-16007 GCA_002427995.1 Chloroflexi bacterium UBA6019 | reverse complement strand
TCGAGTTCCTGGAGCCGCTCAAAGAGCGCCTCTCGCATGACAGCCAGCGGCGGCTGGAGACCAACCCGCTCCGCGTCCTCGACGCCAAGGAGGACCAGGCGCTGCTGCAGGACGCGCCGCTGATCGGCGACTACCTCTGCGACGACTGCCGGGCCGCATTCGCGCTCGTCCAACGCCTGCTCGATGGCGCCGGGATCGAGTACTCGCTCAACCCCCGGATCGTTCGCGGGCTCGATTACTACGCCCGCACGGCCTTCGAGTTCTGGCACGGCGCCATCGGCAGCCAGCAGAACGCCCTCGGCGGCGGCGGCCGCTACGACGGGCTGGCCGCCGATCTGGGCTGGCCCGCGACGCCCGCGGTCGGGTTCGCGACCGGGCTCGACCGCACCGTCGCGATGCTCGCCGAGGAGGGCATCGAGGTGCCCGTCCCGGCGGCGGCCCAGGTGCTCGTGATCGGGGACGGGGTCGGTCCCGAGCCCCTGGCCGAGGTCGGCCGCCTCTGCCGCGCGGCCCGGAGCACGGCCGTCGACTACACCGAGCGGAGCCTCGGCGCCAAGATGCGCGCCGCCAACCGGGTCGGTTCGCCCTGGGTCGCCCTGCTCAACGCCGAGGGGGCCGGGCGCCGCGTCGTCCAGCTGAAGGAGATGGCGAGCGGGGACCAGCGTGAGGTCGGCTGGTCGGAGCTGGCGAAGGCACTGGCGTGAGCGGCTTCACGGCGCCCCGCTGCGGCGAGCTGCGCGCCACCGACGCCGGGCGCGAGGTCGAGCTCTACGGCTGGGTGGCGACCCGCCGCGACCACGGAGGACTCATCTTCATCGACCTCCGCGATCGCTGGGGCCTGGTCCAGGTCGTCTTCAACCCCGCCGACGCGCCCACCGCGGCCGGCGCCGCCGCCGAGCTGCGCAACGAGTATGTGGTGAAGGTCAGCGGGACCGTCCGCCGGAGGCTCGAGGGTCGGGAGAACCCGAAGCTCGCGACCGGCGAGGTGGAGGTTCTCGCCGGTGCCGTGGAGGTCCTCAGCCGGAGCCGGACGCCGCCCTTCCCGACCGAGGGCGAGGCGGACGAGAGCCTCCGCCTCAAGTACCGCTACCTGGACCTCCGCCGGCAGCGGCTGCAGCACGCGTTGGAGACGCGCCACCGGCTGAACAAGGTGATCCACGCCTACTTCGACGAGAACGGCTTCTGGGAGGTCGAGACCCCGATCCTGATGAAGGCGACACCGGAGGGCGCGCGTGACTTCCTGGTCCCCAGCCGCCTGCACCCGGGCGAGTTCTACGCCCTGCCCCAGTCGCCGCAGCAGTTCAAGCAGCTGCTGATGGTCGCCGGCGTCCAGCGCTA
>DIZV01000077.1:0-14483 GCA_002427995.1 Chloroflexi bacterium UBA6019 | reverse complement strand
CCCGAGTTCACCCAGCTCGACATGGAGATGTCCTTCAACGACGAGGAGGACGTCTTCAGAGTCCTCGAGGGCCTTTTCGGGCGGATCTGGAAGGAACGGCTGGGCGTCGAGCTGCCCGCCACCTGGCAGCGGATGAGCCACCGCGAGGCCCTGCTCAAGTACGGAACCGACAAACCGGATCTGCGCTACGAGCTCGAGATCGCCGACCTCGGCGAGCTCTTGAAGGACACCCAGGCCCAGGTCTTCCGGCGCGTGCTCGACACCCCCGGCGGCGTCGTCCGGGGCCTCAGCGTGCCCGGTGGCGCCGACCTCCATCGCCGCGAGCTGGACGAGCTTGCGGTGCTCGCCAAGGGCGCCGGCGGGCAGGGCCTGGCCTGGCTCCCGGGACCACTCGACAAGTTCCTCAGCGATGACGAGCGGGCCGGCATCCGGCGGGCGACCGGGGCGGGCGAGGGCGACCTGGTGCTGATCGCCGCCGACCGGCGCCGGAAGGCGCAGACGGTGATGGGCCTCGTGCGGGCCGAGGTCGCGCGGCGCCGGAAGCTGGTTCGAGAGGGCGAGTGGCGCTTCCTCTGGATCTACCCGATGTATCTCTTCGACGAGGACGACGACGGCAACCTGACCTATGGCCACCATCCCTTCACCCGGCCGATGGAGGAGGACCTGCCACAGATCGAGGAGCGGCCCTACGACGTCCGGGCGCACGCCTACGACATCGTCTGCAACGGCTACGAGCTGGGGAGCGGCAGCCTGCGGATCTACGAGCGCCGGCTGCAGGAGCGCGTCTTCGAGATCCTCGGCCTGGACGGTGAGACGATCCAGGCCCGCTTCGGCCACCTGCTCGAGGCCTTCGAGTACGGGGTGCCGCCCCACGGCGGCTTTGCCTTCGGGACCGACCGGGTGGTGATGCTGCTGACCGGCACCGACAACATTCGCGACGTGATCGCCTTCCCCAAGACGCAGTCGATGCAGGACCTGATGCTGGGCGCTCCGAGCCCGGTCGACTCCAAACAGCTGGAGGAGCTGGGGATCGCGCTTAGGCCGCCGCCGCCGCGGGTAACATGAACCTACCGCCGCCGGAGCGGGGACCCAAGTGCGCGTTGCCCAATATCGTCGTCAAAGGGATCTCGGAGTTCGGAGCCAGACGGCAAGCCCGCCAGACGGGACGTCGGAAAGCCACGGCAGAGAACCCACTTAGTGTCCGAGAGGACAACCCAAGGGTCTTCGCTTCGGCGGCGGTACACCAACGCTAGGTGCACCCCGCCCTCCTGCTGGCGCCGCTCCTGGCCCTGATCACGAGCCAGGTCTTCTACGCCTTCCTGCCCTACTCCCGGCGCAACTACCCCGCCATCCTGCTTCTGACCGCGATCGGGTACGCGCTCGGCCAGGGCTGGCAGTACCTGCAGCTGCCGTCGGTCCACATCGGCGAGGGCAACATCCTCCCCGGCGTGCTCTTCGCCGCCCTGCTCCAGCCACTGGCCCCGAGGCTGCCAATACACTTTCGCTAGCCGGCAAGGTTTCGCATCGCCCGTTCGGAGGTATTCAACGACTTGCAGAACTTCCCGTTGTTCGCCCTCGGAATCCTGGCACTCGTCCTGGCCGTCTTCCTGGCCTGGGTGCTCTACCGGCTGACGAGGACATTGACCGCGGTCGAGGAGTTGGTCGTGACAACCACCGAGGAGATGCGAGAGACGTTGCCGGAGGTGCGCCAGAGCCTCGGCAACGTCAACGACATCACGGCGGGCGTCAATGTCGGGCTGCGCACGGTCGGATCGGGCGCGGCGGAGATGGGCGGCAGGGTGCGGAAGAGCCTGCGCGGACCGGCGAACACGGCGGCCGCTGCCGCCCACGGCGTCAGGGTTGGCGCCGCCACCCTGTGGCGGTCATTGCTGGAAGGAGACTGAACCGAAATGGCGAAAGAGCAAGAGGAAGGCGGCGGCTTCGGTTGGGGGTTCTTCCTCGGTGGGCTCATCGGCCTTGCCGCGGGCGCCTACCTGGCGGCCGGTCCCGGCCGTGACCAGGTCGACAGCCTGCGGACGCGAACCATCGAGCTGACCGGCTCGGGTGACCTCGGCGGCAAGGCCCGCGCCTATGCCGACCGGGCGCGCACCGCCGTCAAGGATCCGGAGCACCCGGTCGGACGGGCGGTCCGCGACGGGGTGGCCGCGGCGCGGCGCCGGCGCCAGGAGCTGGAGACCCGGTCCGCGGGCGTCACCGACCTCACCGGCAACGGAACGCCGGAGGCCTGAGGGACTCCAGCCCATGAAGGACCCGACCCGCAAGCCATTGGCCGAGCTGAAACTGCTCGCCCGGCCGGAGATGATCTCCACCGCCAAGCGCACGGCCTCGTCCCTGGGAAGCATGGTCGGCTTCAGCCTGGAGGACATCGACGAGCTCAACATCGCCGTCGCCCAGGCCTGTGACAGCGCCATCGTCGCCGGCCGAGAGGCGTGGGGCGACGAGGCGACGCTCAAGCTCACCTTCTGGTCCACCGACCGCGGGCTCGAGGTCGAGGTGCAGGCGGTGCAGCCCCGGGCGACCCAGCTCGCCGAGCGGCCCAAGCATCGCGTGGTCGCCCACGACGAAGCCCTCGATCGGATCGCGAACGAGATGATCCGCTGCTTCGTCGACGACTTCCGGCCCGCCTTCGGCCCGAACCGGGTCCGCTTCAAGCTCGTCAAGTACCTGATTGGGTAGCCGGCCAGAGATTCCGCGGGAGGAGCTCCGGCGGCTTCACCGCGAGTACCGGGCCACCACCGACCCGGCGACCAGGGATCGGATCCGGGAACGGCTGGTGGAGGGCTATCGGAGCCTCGTCTACTTCCTCGCGCGCAAATTCATGAACCGCGGCGAGCCGCTCGACGACATCGTCCAGGTCGGCTTCCTGGGCCTGATCAAGGCGATCGAGCGGTTCGATCCCGAGCTCGGCAACGAGTTCACCACCTTCGCCACGCCGACGGTCACGGGCGAGATCAAGCGCTACTTCCGCGACAAGGGCTGGGCGATCCGCTTCCCGCGCCGGCTCCAGGAGCTCTACCAGCAGGTCGTCCGGATGAACGAGGACCTCAAGAAGGAGCTCGGCCGGACCCCCCGGGTGGCGGAGATCGCCGAGCGGCTGAAGGTCTCCGAGGAGGAGGTGCTGGAGGCGATGGAGATGAGCCCCGCCCACGCGCCGATGTCGCTCAACGCCACCATCGGCTCGGACGGCGACGACGGCCGCTCGCTCTTCGAGTCGATCGGCAACGCCGACCCCAACCTGGAGCGGGTCGAGATGCGCGATGTGCTGCGCCGCGCCATGGCGCACTTGACTCCCCGCGAGCGGTCGATCATGGCGATGCGGTTCTACGACGAGATGTCGCAATCGGAGATCGCCAAGAAGCTGGGCATCTCCCAGATGCACGTGTCCCGGCTCCAGCGAGCGGCTCTCGACCACCTCCGCGAGGTGGTCCCCCAGGAGACCGAGCCCTAGCCGAGCTCCACCGTCGCCGCCAGCGCCAGGTGGTCCGACGGCCAGCGGCCGGAGGGCGTCCGGGCGGAGGGGTCCTGGCCGAGGCGCTCGATCTCGAGGGCGCGCACCGCGCCCCGGGTGAGGACCAGGTCGAGGCGGGCGCCGAGTTCCGCGTCCTCCCGCGCGATCTCGTCGCCGAGGCGCCAGGTGAGGCCCGGCTCGCCCGGCCGGAGCGCCGTCCAGGCATCCGTGAAGCCGGCCCGGACCAGGTTGTTGCGGCTCTCGGTCCGGTTGACGCCGCGGGCCGCGTCGTCCGAGTTCAGGTCGCCGACCACGATCACCGGCGCGACCGCCGCCGGCCCGGCCGCCAGCTCCTCCGCCTGCGCCAGCTGGACGGCGACCGCGGCGGGAAGCACCGGCTCGGTTGCCTCGAGGTGGGTGTCGACCAACCGGAACGGCCGTCCCTCGAGCTCGCCGTCGACGGCGACCCAACCCCGCCGGAGGTGGACCTCGCCGAGCAGGGGGTGGGGGAGCGTCAGGCGGCTCCGGTACTCCCCGCTCGAGGACTCCACCGCCAGGCCGCGGCGGACGAGGACGGCGTTGCCGAGCTCGACCGAGCGGCCTCCGAGCTCGGGTGGCAGCGCCGCCCGGGCGGCTGACCAGCGGCCCGCGAGCTGGTAGCGGCCGTCCAGCGCCTGGAGGACCAGGGCGGCGAGGTCGGCCCGGACGCGGTCGCCCTCCCGCCAGACGGCGGCCTCCTGGAGCGCGACGATGTCGGGGCGGGCGAGCTCGATCAGAGCCGCCACGGCGCCGCAGCGACCGCGCGGGTCCGACTCCTCCAGCTCGACGACGGCGCGCTCGGCGGCGGCCTGCAGCTCGGCGCGGTCGCGGGCGAGGAAGACCGGGTAGAGGCTCGCCCCGAGGTAGAGGTTCTGCGTCAGAACCCGGAGCAGGGGGGCCATTTCCGCGTAAAGGTAAACTGGTGGCGCACCACGGCATGACCGGGAACGAAACCAGAACGCGTTTTCTCGAGTTCTTTGCCAGCCGCGATCACCTCGTCCTGCCCAGCGCCCCCCTGATACCGGAGCGGGACCCGACGACACTCTTGATCTCGGCCGGCATGCAGCCGCTCAAGCCCTATTTCCAGGGCGTGAGCCGGCCGCCCGCGCCCCGGCTGACCTCCTGCCAGAAGTCCTTCCGGACGGCTGACATCGAGGAGGTCGGAGACGATCGCCACACGACGTTCTTCGAGATGCTGGGCAACTTCGCGCCGACCGGCGACTACTTCAAGGAGGGGGCCATCCCGCTCGCCTGGGAGCTCGTCACCGACGTCTTCAGGCTGCCCAAGGACCGGCTCCGGGTCACCATCCACCCGACCGACGACGAGGCCGACGGGCTCTGGAAGAGCCTCACCGACGTCAACCCGGAGTGGGTCTACCGGAACGAGGAGAACTGGTGGGCGGCGGGCGAGACGGGTCCCTGCGGGCCGGACTCCGAGCTCTGGTGGGACCGGGGGGCCGAGGTCGGCTGCGGGCAGCCGGACTGCCGGCCCGACCATTGCGAGCGCTTCCTCGAGTTCTGGAACCTCGTCTTCATGCAGTTCGACCGGCAGCGGGATGGCTCGCTGCCGCCGCTGCCCCGGCCCGGGATCGACACCGGGATGGGCCTCGATCGCATCGCCGCGATCCTCCAGGGCGTCGGCGGCATCTACGAGATCGACCTCTTCGCGCCGCTGATCGGCTTCGTCCAGGACCACGCCGAGGTCCGCCTGGAACGTTCCGAGCGGTTGATCGCCGACCATCTGCGGGGGATGACCTTCCTCATCGCCGATGGCGTGCTGCCGGGTACCGAGGGCCGCGGTTACGTCCTCCGCCGGCTGATCCGGCGCGCCGCCCTCCACGCCCGCCGGCTCAAGCTCCGCCGCCCGCTGGCGGACGGCGTCGCGAGCGTGGTCCTGGCGATGGGCGGCGCCTACCCCGAGCTGCGCGAGCGCGAGTCGCTGGTCCGGCAGGCGGTGGACGACGAGGCGGGCCGTTTCCTGCGGACGGTCGACCAGGGCATGGAGCGGTTCGAGACCCTGGCCGCCCGCCACCCCGAGGTTCTGCCCGGAGAGGAGGTGTTCAAGCTCCACGACACCTTCGGCTTCCCGATCGACCTGACCCGGGAGCTGGCGGCAGAGCGCGGCCTCGAGGTCGACGGCGCCGGCTTCGAGGTGGCGATGGCGGGCCAGCGCACGCGCTCGCGGACGATGACCGGCCAGCGCTGGCCCGATGTCAAGGCGCTCCCCCGCTCGGTCTTCACCGGCTACCGGGAGATCGAGGCGGAGTCGGTGATCACCGCGCTCTACCGCGAGGGCAGGCCGGTCGAGTCGGCGGCCGAGGGCGAGGAGGTCGAGGTCTTCCTCGAGCGCACGCCCTTCTACGCCGAGTCCGGCGGCCAGGTCGGCGACACCGGTTACCTGCTGGCGGCCGAGGGCCGCTTCCGAGTCGAGGACACGCAGCGGCCGGCCGACCAGGTGATCGCCCACCTCGGTACCGTCGAATTGGGGCAGCTCCGAACCGGCGAGGCGGTTCGAGCCGAGATCGACCACGCCCGGCGGGAGGCGACCGCCCGCCACCATTCCGCCACCCACCTGCTCCACAAGGCGCTCCGCACCGTGCTCGGCGAGACCGCCGTTCAGCGCGGCTCCTACGTCGGGCCCGACCACACGACCTTCGACTTCTCCTTCAACCGCGCCGTCGCCCCCGACGAGCTGCGCCGGGTGGGCCGGCTCGTCAACCAGCAGGTGAGGGCCGCGCTGCCCTTCGGGGAAACCCTCAAGCCGCTGGCCGAGGCGCGCGCCTCGGGCGCGATGGCGCTCTTCGGCGAGAAGTACGGGGAGGTGGTCCGGGTCGTCTGCTTCGGAGAATGGACGTGCGAGCTCTGCGGGGGCACCCACGTCCCCAGCTCGGCCGACGTCGGCCTGGTCCTGGTCCGCTCCGAGCGCAGCGTCGGCGCCGGCCTCCGCCGGATCGACCTGGTCGCCGGCGAGGCGGCGGAGGACGAGCTCGAGCGCCGCGAGGCGGAGGCGGCAACGTCGCGAACCGAGCTCGAGCGGCGGCTCCGGGAGGCCCAGAAGCGGGTCGAGAGGCTGGAGGAGCAGCTCCGCGGCGCCCAGCTCAAGGGCGGCGAGGTGGAGGAGCGCCGCCGCCCGGCGCGGGTGACCCTCACCACGGCCAGCGTCGAAGCTGAGACCATGGACGAGCTCCGAGCGGTCGCCGACCGGATGCTCGAGCGGCAGGGGGGCGAGGGCGTCGTGGCGGTCACCTCCGCCGACGCCTACGTCGTCAAGAGCGCGGCGGCCGCGGTTGACGCCAAGATCATCCGGGAGGCCTTCGGACCCGGCGGCGGGCCGCCCAACCTCACCCAGGGAAAGCTGGCTCGGAGCGCCGAGGAGGCTTTCACAGCTCTGGAGAAATCGCTGCAGTAATGGGCAAGTTCAAGCTGGTCAAGCGGCGGGACGACTACTACCGCCACTTCACGGCCCTCGACATCGGCACCGACATGGTGAAGGCACTCGTCATCCGCCGCGACCGGCGGGAGGGCAGCGTGCTGGGCGTCGGCCGCGAGCCGCAGGAGCCGATCGCGATGAGCGGCGGCGCCGTGGCCGACATCGAGTCGGTCATCCGCTCGGCCAACCGGGCCCTCGAGGCGGCGGAGGACATGGCCGGTTTCAACCCGCCGCCCGGCCAGGCCGTCGTCGGCGTCGCCGGCGAGCTGGTCAAGGGCTTCTGCTCCTCCGCCGCCTACCCCCGGACCAAGCCCGACAGCAAGATCCGGGAGGGCGAGATCCGCAACCTCCTGAACCTGCTCCAAAAGCGCGCCCTGCGCGAGGCGCAGCACCTGCTCGAGCTCGAGCGCAGCTACGGCGAGCTCGACGCCCGCCTCGTCCACTCCGCGATCACCGCCGTCCGGATCGACGGCTACCCGGTCGCCAACCCGCTCGGCTTCCAGGGTCACAACCTCGACATCACAGTCTTCAACACCTTCGCGCCGCTGACCCACATCAGCGCCATCGAGACGGTGGTGGTCGAGCTCGACCTGGAGCTCGTCGCCGCTGTCGCCCAGCCCTACGCGATCGCCCGTGCCTGCGCTGTCGACGAGGTGCTCGAGGCGGGCGGCATCTTCGTCGACATCGGTGGCGGCACCACCGACGTCGCCCTGATGCGCGACGGCGGCATCGAGGGGACGCGGATGTTCAACCTCGGCGGCCGCTCCTTCACCCGCCGGATCTCGACCGCCCTCGGCATCTCGGTCGAGCAGGCCGAGGCCAAGAAGCTGCGCCACTCCGAGGGCCTGCTCGCGCCCGAGGAGGAGGCGCGGATCGGCGGGCTGATGCGCACCGACGCCGAGGTCCTGATCCGCGGCCTCGTGCTCTGCCTCGACGAGCTCTCGCGAGGGGAGCGGCTGCCCTCCGGCGTCTACCTCTGCGGCGGCGGAAGCCTCCTGCCGGAGGTGCTCCAAGAGCTTGAACGGGGCGCCTGGGCGGAGGGCCTCCCCTTCGCCCGCCAGCCCCAGGTGCGGCTCCTCCAGCCCTCCGACGTGGGCGGCCTGAACGACACCACCGGCCTTTTGAACTCCCCCCGCGACATCGGTCCGATGGCGCTCGCGAACCACGCTCTGCGCCTCGAAGCGGACGAAAAGGACGCTGTCAACTCGGTGATGCGGCGCGTCCTGAAGTCAATGAAGGTGTAACCTACCGCCCCGATAGAGGTACGACCCACTCAACATGCCAGCACAGCCCATCTATCTGGACGTAGAAGAAGAGATCTCGGAGCTGATTGAAAGGCTCCGCCGGACGTCCGCCCAGGACGTCCCGGTCGTCGTCCCCTCGAGAAGCCGGATCGGCCAGAGCCGATTCAACTTCCGGCTCCTCCGTGATTACGCGCGCCAGTTCGGCAAGCGGATCGCCATCATCTCGAGCGACGCCGCGGTCCAGCAGCTCGCCTCCGACAACGGTTTCAACGCCTTTGCCGACATGGAGGAGTACGGCGCGCCCGAGGCCGAGCCGGCGCTCCCCCTGGCCGGCGTGGCGCTCCTGGCACCGCCCGCGGCGGGTCCCGCGCTGGTCCCCGAAGCAGCGCCCGCACGCGTGCCCAAGATGTCGATGGCGCCCCAGCACCGGATGGCGAGCGCGTCCAGCTCGGGAGGGCGCACGGCCCTCTACATCGGGGCGGCGCTGATCGTCCTGGTCGCCCTCATCTCGGCGGCGGTGATCGTCCCCACCGCGTCGATCACGCTGACCGCCCGGGCGCAGCCGCTGAGCGACACCGCCAACATCGACGCGGCGCCGGGGGCGGCGCCGGTGAAGGTGCGCCAGATCACCGCCAAGAAGGACCTCTCACAGCAGTTCAAGGCGACCGGGGTGCACGACACGCCAGCCGCGGCTGCCTCCGGACTAGTTACGTACACGAACAGCTGCGGCCCTACCTACGACATGAAGGCGGGCCAGATTGTGAGCACGACTTCTGGGATTCAATTCGTGCAACAGGCAGAAATCAAAGTGCCACCAGGGGAAGCGTCCGTGAATATCTTGGCGGTCCTTCCGGGTGTCGCCGGCAACGTTCCTGACCACACGATCACGCAGATCAACAATCCTAGGAACGACCCAAGTATCCCGCTGTGCCTGCACGCAGCAAACATCAGCGCCACGGCTAGCGGCACCGATGAGGTCAAGCAGACCTACATCTCGCAGGGCGACCTCGACAGCGCCAAGGCCCAGCTCGAGGGCGACCTTCGCGGCCAGGTCATCGACGACCTGACCCGGCAGGCCCAGAGCACCGAGAAGCTGGCCGACACCGTCGATTACCAGCCGACCTTCACCGCCGACCACAAGGTCAACGACACCGTGGCGCTCTTCGCGGCGACGGTTTCGATGACCGGCAACGGCGCCGTCTACAGCGTCGACGACGTCAAGGCCGCGCTCAAGGCTGACCTGGCCAAGCACGTGCCGGCCGGCTTCGCTCTGACCGATAACCCGGTCCAGAGCGACTTCCACGTGTCCCAGTCGACCGCCGACGGCCACATCTCCTTCGCCGGTACCGCCAAGGGCTTCGTCGCCCCCCGGCTGGACTTCGACAAGATCCGCAATCGTCTCCTCGGATCGTCGACGGCTTCGGCGCGGATCTACCTGCAGACCCTTCCGGTGGAGTCGGCGGACGTGAGGGAAAAGCCGCTCTCGCTCCCGCTGCTGCCCTTCCTCAGCTCGCACATCGGGATCAAGTACGTCGTCGACACCGGCGGAGCCGGCACCGCGACCCAGTAACCTCCCTTCCTGGAGATGGAAGGAAGAGTGCTCGCCGTCGACCCCGGCAGCCGCCGCGTCGGACTCGCGCTGAGCGACGAGTCGCGCCGCCTCGCCTCGCCGCTCCGAACCCTCGACGCCGAGCCCGCCGCCACCCTGGCCGAACGGGTGGCGGCCGTCGCCCGGGAGGTCGGCGCGGTCGAGCTGGTGGTGGGGCTCCCCCGCAACCTCGACGGTTCCTCCGGCGACGCGGCGCGGCTGGCCCGCGCGCTGGCGGACGAGCTGAAGCGGAGCACCCGGCTGCCCGTCTCCCTCCACGACGAGCGGCTCAGCAGCGTCGCCGCCGAGCGCCACCTGGTCGGCCAGGGGGTGCGGCGCGAGAAGCGCCGGGGCCTGGTCGACCAGCTCGCCGCGGCGCTGGTCCTCGAAGCCTTCCTGGAGCGGCGGCGACGTGGCTGAGGAGGAGCCGCCGGTCGAGACCGTGACGCTGATCGACGAGGAGGGCGCCGAGCTGGTCTTCGCGCTGCACGACGCGTTCGACGTCGAGGACGTCACCTACTACCTGGTGGAGGGCGTCGAGGATCCCGAGCTGGTCCTCGTGCTGCGCGAGGAGGACGGCCGCCTGGTGTCGATCGACGGCGAGGAGTTCGAACGGATCATGGCCATGCTGGAAACCGAGAACGATTGAGAATGGGACCCGTTAGTTGAAAAGCCTCCTCATCTTCGTGGTGGTCGTTGGCCTGCTCGGGTTCGGGGCCAACGGAGCCTACGGCTGGTACACGAGCCAGACCCAGCAGCCCGCCTCGGACCACTCGCAGAAGGTCGCCTTCACGGTCACGACCGGCGAGTCGAGCACCGAGATCGGCGACGACCTCTACTCCAAGGGCCTGATCCGGAGCCGCGAGGTGTGGACCGTCTACCTGAAGCTGAACAACCTCGCGCCGTCCTTCCAGGCCGGCGACTACAGCCTCGACCGGCACATGACGATGGAGCAGGTGGCCGCCGCCCTCCAGCACGCCCAGACCGACCAGATCACCTTCACGATCCCGGAGGGCTACACGATCGACCGCACCGCCAGGAAGTGGGAGGCCGCCGGGCACGGCAAGGCGCAGGACTACCTCGACGCCGCCAACCCCGCCAACTGGCAGTCCTTCGATTTCGTCGCCCAGCGGCCGAAGGTGGCGGGGCGGGCCGACAACCTGGAGGGCTACCTGCTTCCGGAGACGTATTCGCTGAACAAGGGCGCCACCGCCAAAGACCTCGTCCAGGCCCAGCTGGAGCAGTTCCGCAAGGTGCTGACCGCCGACCTCCGGGCGAAGGTCCAGGCCTCCGGCCAGACCGTCGACACGATCGTGATCCTGGCCTCGATGGTCGACCGCGAGGTCCAGTCCGATCCCAACCGGGCGATCGTCTGCGGCATCTACTACAACCGCCTCGAGATCCACAATGCGCTCGACGTCGACGCCACCGTCCTCTACGCGCTGGGCCGGACGAGCGGTGCCCAGAGCCTCAGCCTGGAAGACCTCAAGGTCGACTCGCCCTACAACACCTACCGCTACCCGGGGCTCCCGCCGGGGCCGATCAGCAATCCCGGCAAGGCGGCGCTCAACGCCTGCGTCACCCCCCTCCAGCGCGACCAGAAATACATCTTCTACTTCGCCGACTGCGCCGGCCACACCCACTTCGCCCACACCAACGGTGAGTTCGACGCCCTCAAGCGGCAGTACGGCGTCGTCGGAGACGGTTGCTGACGGGCCTCCTCGGCCACCAGATCTCCTACTCGGCCAGCCCCGCGATGCAGAACGCCGCCTTCGCTGCCGCCGGGCTTGACGGCTGGAGCTACGAGCTCTTCGACGTGGCCCCCGCCGACCTCCCGGCCGCGGTCGCCGCCCTCCGGCTCCGAAACCACGCCGGCGCCAACGTGACGATCCCCCACAAGCTCTCCGTGATGCCACTCCTCGACGCCTGCGACGAGCTGGCGGACGAGGTCGGGGCGGTCAACTTCATCCGCCGCGACGGCGAGCGCCTGGTCGGTGGCAACACCGACGTCGCCGGCATCCGGGCGGCCCTCGCCGAGGTGGGCTGGACCGGCGGCCGCGCGGCGATCCTCGGCCGCGGTGGTTCGGCCCGGGCCGCGGCCGTTGCGCTCGGAGACGCCGAGCTGGTCCACCTCACCCGGGAGAACTGGGACCTGCGCGGCGTCCTCTCGCGGGAGTGCGACCTGGTCGTCAACTGCACGCCGGTGGGGCGGGAGGGGGAGGCCGTGATCCGGCCTGCCGACCTGCCTCGCAAGGCCGTCATCGACCTCGTCTACGTCCGCGGGGGCACCCCCCTGGTCGCCTCCGCGCGGGCCGCCGGGCTGCCCGCCGCCGACGGCTGGGCGGTGCTCCTGGCCCAGGGTGCCGCATCCTTCACCGGATGGACCTCTCTCCCGGCTCCCTTGGCGGCCATGCGGGCGGCGCTGGCGAGGTGACCACCGCCCTTCTGACCGCGGCCGCCTGGCTTCTCGTCGGAGCGGCGGCAGGCTTGGGGATCCGCCGGCTGACGGTCTGGCTCTGCCGGGTGGAGGAGCTGGAGTTCGGCTCGCGGCCGTGGCAGGTCTGGGGGCCGGTGATCCTCACCGCGCTGCTCTTCGGCCTCTTCGGCTTCCGCTTCGGCCCGGTGCCGCTGCTGCTGGTCAAGAGCCTCTGGGTGGCGGTCCTCGTCCAGGTGATCTTCTTCGACCTCGAGCACCGCCTGATCCTCGACCGGGTGATGGTCCCGGCGATGGTCGCCGCCCTCGCCCTGAGCTTCTTCACCCCCCACCTGGGCCTGGTGGCCAGCCTCCTGACCGGGCTCGCGGCGGGCCTCCTCTTCCTGCTCCTGGCTCTCGCCGGCGCTTTCTTCTTCGGTGCCGACGCCCTCGGCTTCGGCGATGTCAAGCTGGTCGCCTTCATCGGCCTGATCGTGGGCGTCCACGACGTCGCCATCGTCAGCGCTCTCTTCCTGGGCGTCCTCTTCGCCGGCGTAATCTCCCTGCTGCTGGTCATCTTCCGGGTGCTGACGATGAAGGACGGAATTCCCTACGGACCCTTCCTCGCGGCGGGCGCGCTGGTCGTTCTCTACCAACTGGGGGCAAAATAGGGCACCGCATGGGACACGAGCTGATGCCGGGCGAGAACCTGGTCCTGAAGGAGCGGCAGCACTGGGTGGTGATGATCAAGCCCCTGTTGCTCCCGATCGCGCTCCTGGTGCTGGTCGTCGTGGCCGATTTCCTGCCCTCCGTTCCGAGCGACTACAAGACCATCGGCACGCTCGCCGTCACCGGTCTTTTCGGCCTCAGCCTGGTCGTGGTCTGGGTCCGCTGGAATTCGCGCAGCTTCACCATCACCGACCGCCGGGTGATCCTCGACACCGGGATTGTGAGCCGGGCCTCGAAGGTGATCGCCCTCGATCGGGTCCAGGACATCGCGACCAATCAGAGCCTTCTCGGCCGGCTGCTCGGCTACGGGCGGATCGAGATCGACTCCGCCGGCGCGGCGGGCGCCGAGGTCCTCAACGCCCTGCCCCACCCGCAGCGCTTCCGCGACGAGGTCTTCTCCCGCGCCGAGACGCTCCGCAACCAGGGCGTTCCCGAACCCCCGGCCACGCCTGCGGTCTAGCCCCGTGGGACACCTGCGCTGGTTCACGGCGGGCGAGTCCCACGGTCCCCAGCTGACGGTGCTGATCGAGGGGCTGCCGGCGGGGCTGGAGATCTCACCCGACGACCTGCGGCGGGACCTCGGCCGCCGCCAGGGCGGCCACGGCCGCGGCGGCCGGCAGCAGATCGAGGTTGACGCCGGGCGCTTCGTGGGCGGGGTGCGGGGCGGCTTCACGATCGGCAGCCCGGTGGCGATCGTGCTCGAGAACCGCGACCACGCCAACTGGACGGCGGAGATGACGCCGCTCAAGGAGGGCTTTGCTCCTCAGCCGGTGACGCGGCTGCGGCCGGGCCACGCCGACCTCGCCGGGGTGCTCAAGTACGGCCACGACGACATCCGCAACGTGCTCGAGCGCTCGAGCGCGAGGGAGACGGCATCCCGCGTCGCCGCCGGCGCGGTGGCCCGCAAGCTGCTCGGCCACTTCGGCGTCGACGTCCTGAGCTTCACCCAGTCGATCGGGGAGGTCCTGCTGCCCCAGGAGGCGGTCGACGTCGACCTCCTGGCGGCCGCCCAGGTCGAGGAATCGGTCGTGCGCTGCCCCGACCCGGCCACCTCGGACCGGATGGTGGCGGCGATCGACGCCGCCGGTGGCCGCGGCGACACCCTCGGCGGCACCTTCCGGGTGGTCGCGCGGGGCCTGCCCCCCGGCCTTGGCTCCTACGTCCACTGGGACCGCAAGCTGGACGCCCGGCTGGCGATGGCGATCCTCAGCATCAACGCGGTCAAGGGGGTCGACTTCGGCGCCGGCTTCGACGGTGCGCAGCGCCCCGGCTCCGAGTTCCACGATGAGATCGCCCACGAGCGGGGCCGCTACCGCCATCTCTCCAACCGGGCGGGCGGGATCACGGGCGGGATGACCAACGGCGAGCCGCTCGACCTCCGGGTGGCCCTGAAGCCGATCTCGACGATGAAAAAGCCGCTCCAGTCGGTCGATCTCCGGAGCAAGGAGAAGGTCGAGGCTCACTACGAGCGCTCCGACATCTGCGTCGTGCCGGCCGCCGGCGTGATCGGCGAGGCGATGGTCGCCCTGACGCTCGCCGACGCCTTCCTCGAGAAGTTCGGCGGCGACTCG
>DIZV01000089.1:20245-20779 GCA_002427995.1 Chloroflexi bacterium UBA6019 | reverse complement strand
TCCGAAGTGGCTGTTCCGGGCTTGGAGGCCGTGCTCGTCGTGCTCGATGGCGGGGTGGCGACGGTCACCCTGAACCAGCCCGAGAAGCGCAACGCGTTGTCGGCGCCGATGGTGCGCGACCTTCTCGCCGCCTTCGCCTGGTGTGCGATGGACCCGCGAGTGCGGGTCATGGTGCTGACCGGGGCCGGCGACCGCGCCTTCTGCGCCGGGGCCGACCTGGCGACCGCCTTCGACGCCGAGGCAGGCGAGCTCGAACGGCACCAGGGCAGGCGCACCATCGCCGAGCTCTTCCTTGCCCTCCGCGACCTCGGCAAGCCCGTGTTGGGGCGGATCAACGGCCATGCCCTCGCGGGCGGGTTCGGCCTCGCCTGCGCGTGCGACATCCTCCTCGCGGTGGAGTCGGCAACCTTCGGGACGCCGGAGATCAACGTCGGGGTCTGGCCGATGATGATCTCGGCGGTGCTGGCTCGCAATCTCCCCCGTAAGGTCGTGCTCGAGATGATGCTGCTCGGCGACCGTTGGACAGCGGCGCAG
>DIZV01000089.1:18492-20021 GCA_002427995.1 Chloroflexi bacterium UBA6019 | reverse complement strand
GCTGGCCCGGAAGTCGCCGGCGATCCTCCGGCTGGGCCGGGACGCCTTCTACCGGATGGAGGACATGAGCCTCGAGGAGGCGCTTGCCTTCCTCCACTCGCAGCTCACCCTGGTGGCCCTCACCGAGGACAGCAAAGAGGGCATCCGCGCCTTCTTCGAGAAGCGCGAGCCGGAATTCAAGGGCCGCTGAAGGGCGATGGGCGACGCGATCCGCTTCGTCGAGGTCGCCCCTCGCGACGGCTTCCAGAACTGGCCCGAGCCGGTCTCGACCGAGGTCAAGGAGCGCCTCGTCCGAGACCTGCTGGAGGCAGGGGTCGAGATGGTCGAGGCGACGTCCTTCGTATCGCCGCAATGGGTGCCGCAGATGGCCGACGCGGAGGAGCTGATGGGGCGGCTGGGGCCTGAGCCGCAGGCCCGCCTGCGGGTCCTGGTCCCGAACCGCCGCGGGCTCGAGCGGGCACTCGCGGTCGGGGCGCAGACGGTGGTGGTAAATGTCGGCGCGACCGACGGGTTCAACCATAAGAACCTCAACCGGAGCGTCACCGAGACGTTGGAGGAGATCGGCGCCATCTGCGCCGCGGCCGGCTCAGTCGGGGTGGAGGTCGTCGGCAGCCTGAGCGTCGCCTGGGGCTGTCCCTACGATGGCCCCGTCAGTCGGGAGCGCGCGCTGGAGGTGGCGGACGCCCTCCTCCAGGCGGGCTGTGCCCGGCTCTCCATCGCCGACACGATCGGAGTCGCCCAGCCGGCTGCGGTGGGGTACCTCTGCCGGGAAGCCGTCGTGCGTTTCGGCGAAGACCGCATCGCCGTGCATTTCCACGACACCCGCGGGCTCGGCGTCGCCAACGTCCTCGCCGCGCTGGAGGCGGGCGTCCGGGAGTTCGAGGGCTCGATCGGCGGCATCGGCGGCTGCCCCTTCGCCCCGCGCTCGACCGGCAACGTCTGCAGCGAGGACCTCCTTCACATGCTGGAGCTGATGGGGCACGCGAGCGGCGCCTCGGTGCCGCGCCTGCTCGAGATCGCCGGCCGGCTCGCCGAGGAGCTCGGCCGGCCGCTGCCGGGCAAGCTCTACAAGGCGGGCCTCGAGCCCTGGGCGGCGACGGCGTGAGCGAGCGGTCGCGCAAGCTCCGCGAGCAGGCTCTGGCGGGCGGCGCCCGTTACCTGCCCAAGCTCCGGGAGCAGAACAAGCTGACCGTCAGGGAGCGCCTCGACCTCCTCCTCGACCCCGGCTCGTTCGTCGAGGACGGGCTGTTCGCCAACGTTCTGGCGGAGGACCTGCCGGCCGACGGGGTGGTCACCGGCCTCGGCACCATGGGCGGGCGGCGGGTCGCGGTGATGGCCAACGACCCGACGGTGAAGGCGGGCTCCTGGGGTGCCCGGACGGTGGAGAAGATAATCCGGGTCCAGGAGACCGCGGCCCGGCTCCGCGTCCCGCTCCTCTACCTCGTCGACAGCGCGGGGGCACGGATCACCGACCAGATCGACATGTTCCCTGGGCGGCGCCACGCCGGCCGGATCTTCTTCAACGAGGT
>DIZV01000089.1:17310-18302 GCA_002427995.1 Chloroflexi bacterium UBA6019 | reverse complement strand
TATATCCCGGCCTTCTGCGACGTCGTGATCATGGTCGAGGGCAACGCCTCGATGTACCTCGGCTCGCCCCGGATGGTGGAGGTCGTGGTCGGGGAGAAGGTCTCGCTGGAGGAGCTCGGCGGGGCCCGGATGCACTGCACCGTCAGCGGCTGCGGGGACTTCCTGGTCGACGACGACCGGGCGGCGATCGAGACCGCCCGCGCCTATCTCGACTACCTGCCGGGGCACTGGTCGGAGAAGCCGGCCGCGGCGGAGCCGAAGAACGCCCACGCCGGGAGGCCGCTGGCCGAACTGATCCCGGCCGAGCCCCAGCGCGGCTATGACATGCGCAAGGTGATCGAGGCGCTGGTCGACGAAGGCTCCTGGTTCGAGGTGAAGAAGCTGTTCGCCAAAGAGCTCCTGACCGGCTTCGCGCGGCTCGGCGGAGAGGTGGTCGGGATCGTCGCCAACCAGCCGCAGCAGAAGGGGGGCGTTCTCTTCGTCGACAGCGCCGACAAGGCGGCGCGGTTCATCTGGATCTGCGACGCGTTCAACGTGCCCCTCCTCTTCCTCGCCGATGTTCCGGGCTTCATGATCGGGACCGACGTCGAGCGGCAGGGCATCATCCGCCACGGGGCCAAGATGATCAGCGCCGTTTCCGAGGCCACCGTCCCCAAGATCTCGGTCATCGTCCGCAAGGCATACGGCGCCGGCCTCTATGCGATGGCCGGGCCGGCCTACGACCCCGACTGCACCATCGCCCTCCCCTCCGCCCAGATCGCGGTGATGGGCCCGGCGCCGGCGGTCAACGCTGTCTTCTTCAACAAGCTCGCCGAGCTGCCCCTGGAGCAGCAGGCGGAACGGCGCCGGGAGTTGGAGGCGGCGTACATGGAGGACATCGACCTCTACAAGCTGGCGGCAAACCTGATCGTCGACGCGGTGATCGAGCCGGAGGACCTTCGCGAGGAGCTGATCCGCCGCTTCCGGCTGTACTCCTCGCGGAGCGAGCCGCG
>DIZV01000089.1:15593-17214 GCA_002427995.1 Chloroflexi bacterium UBA6019 | reverse complement strand
GCCGACATGAAGGCACTCTCCATCCGCCACCCCTGGGTCGACCTCATCCTCGCCGGGACGAAGACGATCGAGATCCGCACCTGGGCGACCCGTTACCGCGGCCCGCTGCTGCTCCACGCTTCCTCGGCCTACGGCATCTCCGAGCGTCGAGACCGCGGCGCGGCTGCGACTGCCGGCACCCGATCCGGCGACGCTCGGCGCCGTCGTGGGCGTCGCCGAGCTGGTCGACTGCCGGCCGGTCCGGCGCGACGATTGGAAGAGCGCCGGCCTGCCGCCGCTGGAGGGCCGGCTCTGGGCCTGGGTCCTGGCTGAGCCGCAAGCCGTCGGGCCCCTGCCCTGCCCCGGCAAGCGGACCCTCTTCGACCTCGACCAGGAGGTGCCGGTGGCCAACTAGAGTTGGCGCGTGCCAGGGCGCTACGACGTGATCGTCGCCGGGGTCGGCGGGATGGGCAGCGCCGCCACCTATCACCTCGCGCGGCGCGGGCGCCGTGTCCTCGGCCTCGAGCGTTTCACGATCCCCAACCTGATGGGCAGCTCGCACGGGGCGAGCCGGATCATCCGCCTGGCCTACTTCGAGCATCCGTCGTATGTCCCTCTCCTCAGACGGTCCTACGAGCTGTGGCGGGAACTGCAGCGAGAGCACGGCGGCCAGTTGCTCCACATGACCGGCTGTCTCCACGTCGGCGCTCCCGGAACCACGGTCTTCGACGGCTGCCTGCGCTCCTGCGATGAGCACGGGCTGGAGCATGAGGTGCTCGACTCGGTGGAAGTCTCGCGGCGCTTTCCGGCCTACCGCCTGCCGGCCGAGACGATGGCCGTGCTGGAGGCTGAGGGTGGCTTCCTGGTGCCCGAGAGATGCATCGAGGCCCACGCCGCGGGTGCGCGCGCGGCCGGCGCCGAGCTGCGCGAGGGTGAGGCGGTCACCGGCTGGGAGGCAACCTCGGGCGGGGTCGTCGTCCACACCGATCAGGACAGCTACGAGGCCGGCCGGCTGGTGCTCACCGCGGGCGCGTGGAACGGCAAGTTAGCCGGCCGCTATGCGGCGGTGCTGGTGCCGGAGCGGCAGGTCGTTGGCTGGCTCGACGTCGCCCGGCCGGAGCGGTTCCGGCAGGACGCCTTCCCGGTCTTCGTGATGGAGGTGCCGGAGGGCATGTACTACGGCTTCCCCCTCTTTGCCGGCGGACCACCGGGCCTCAAGCTCGGCCGCTTCCACCACCGCCACGAGGTTGTCGACCCCGACCTGCTCGACCGCGGCGGGGCCGGTCCGGTCGACGAGGCTCTCCTCCGGGCGTTCGCCGCCCGCTACCTGCCGGACGGGTCCGGACCCGCCCTGGCCATGAGCGTCTGCCTGTTCACCAACACCCCCGACGAGCACTTCCTGATCGACCTCCATCCCGAGCACCCCGAGGTCGTGCTCGGCGCCGGGTTCAGCGGACACGGGTTCAAGTTCTGCAGCGTCGTCGGCGAAATCCTCGCCGACCTCGCTCTCGAAGGGAGGACGCGGCACGACATCGGGCTCTTCGGTGCCGGTCGGTTTGACCTGAAGGGGGTCTGAAAGCGGCTCCTCACTGGTAAGATGCCCCGGCCGGATGCGCACCCGGCCGTTAGGAAGGAAGCCGCA
>DIZV01000089.1:14707-15396 GCA_002427995.1 Chloroflexi bacterium UBA6019 | reverse complement strand
TTCCTCCTCTTCTTCGTCTTCAATGCCGCCTACGCCGCTTTCCTCCTCCTTCGCGGCCCGCGACAGGACATCACCCAGCTGATCGCCTCCTATTCGCTCACCTACCTCGTTCTCTACGCCGCCCTGGGCTACTGGCGGGGCCGGCTTGCGCTGTGGCTGGATATCATCGCCGGCGCCTCCCTCTTCGGGGTCGGCCTGCAGATCACCGACCCGGTGCGGCTCTACCTCCTCTTCTACGGCGTGCTCCTCTACCGCTCCCTTTACGGGACCGCGTGGGGGGTGACCACGATCACGACCCTCTTCCTCGCCTCCCTCATCGGCACGGTCTCGGCGACCGCGATCGAGACCTCGAACCCGCAGTACGCGGCCCAGATCCTGGTCAACGTCCCCGGCTTCGCCTTCGGCGCCTGGCTCATGCACCAGGTGAAGACGACTCTGGTCAGCTACATCGAGGTGCTCCGGCGGGAGCGCGTGCTGACGCAATCTGCCGACGACCTGGTCGCGGTCGATAGCGTGGACGCCGTCTACCGGGCCGCGATCCGTGGCGCCATCGGGTTGGTCGAGCAGGTCCGCGGCGCCCGCGCCACGATGTCGGTCGGGTCTTCGCGGATCCAACGGCGCGTCGCGACCGGCCCTCCGGCCCAGCTGGTCAACCTGAGCGAGGAGAAGGTCAGCTCCCTCCCACCGGC
>DIZV01000089.1:6896-14590 GCA_002427995.1 Chloroflexi bacterium UBA6019 | reverse complement strand
GGCTTCATCGCGGTGGCGGGCGAGGAGTCCCTGCCCAGCGGCCTCGAGGACGGACTCTCCCGCCTCGGCTCCAGCGTCGCCCTCGCCCTCGAGCGGGTGAACCTTGCCGAAGACCTCCGCCGCTCGACTGACAACCTGAAGTCGAGCGAGGCCCGGTTCCGGTCACTGATCCAGAACTCGTCCGACGTGATCACCCTGCTCGACGAGCAGGGCCGGATCTCCTACATCACCCCGGCGGTCGAGAAGTTGCTCGGCTACGAGACCGGGAAGCTGCTCAACACGACCCTCTGGCGCGTCATCCACTCCGACGACCTGAACACCGCCAACGCCACCTTCCAGTTGTTGCTCAAGGCCGACTTCGGCCAGGAGCTGCTGGGAGCTCGCTGGAAGCACAGCGACGGCAGCTACCGCTACATGGAGACCATCCTCAGCAACCAGCTCGCCGATCCCCACGTCCGGGCGGTCGTGCTCAACACCCGGGACGTCACCGCCCAGAAGGCGGCCGAGGACAAGCTCCGGCACCAGGCCCACCACGACCCCCTCTCGGGGCTCTCCAACCGGACCCTCTTCAAGGACCGGGTCGCGGCCAGCCTGGGCCGCCACCGCGACGATCGCGGCAGCCTGGCGGTGCTCTTCCTCGACCTCGACGACTTCAAGCACGTCAACGATTCCCTCGGCCACGCCGCGGGCGACTCCCTCCTGCTCGCCGTGGCCGGGCGCCTTCAGAAATGCGTCGGCCCCAGCGACACCGTCGCCCGCTTCGGCGGCGACGAGTTCGCCATCCTGCTCGATTCGATCCCCGACGAGGCCTACCCGACCGCGGTGGCGGAGCGGATCCTGGGTGCCTTCCGGCTGCCCCTGCTGGCGGGCGACATCGAGATGACGGCAGCTTTCAGCATCGGCATCGCCATCTCCACCCCCAAATCGCTCGACCCGGAAGAGTTTCTCCGCAACGCCGACGTCGCCATGTACCGTGCGAAGGGCCGCGGCAAGCGCACCTACGAGGTCTTCGAGGTCAGCATGCACGCAGCCGCGCTCGAGCGGCTGGAGACCGAGAACGACCTCCGCGTCGCGATCGAGCGCGACCAGTTGAAGGTCGAGTATCAGCCCATCGTCTGGATCGAGTCCGAGCAGGTTTACGGCGTCGAAGCTCTGGTCCGTTGGCACCACCCAACCAAGGGACGGGTCGAGCCCGACCGCTTCATCCCTCTGGCCGAGGAGACAGGGATGATCGCAAGCATCGGGGCCTGGGTGCTGGAGCAGGCGTGCCGGGAGGTCCGCGCCTGGGACGACCTCTTCCCCGACCGCCGGCTTCGGCTCGGTGTCAACCTCTCCGTCCGCCAGCTCCAGCGGCGAAACATCGTGAACGAGATCCGGCAGATCCTGAAGCGCACCGGGCTCGCCCCCGACCGCCTCACCCTCGAGATCACCGAGAGCGCCGTGATCCGCGAGGGCGAGGAAACCGCGGCGGTGCTCCAGCGGCTCCGCGCCGCGGGGATGAAGGTCGCCATCGATGACTTCGGCACCGGCTACTCCTCTCTCAGCTACCTGGCCCGCTTCCCGATCGATGTGATCAAGATCGACAAGGCCTTCGTGCGCGCCTCCGGCCGGGGTGCGAAGAACTCCGCCCTCCTGCGGGCGATCGTCGGCCTCGGTCACAGCCTCGGCGTCGAGATCGTCGCGGAGGGGATCGAGACCCGCGAGCAGGCCAAGATCCTGGAGTCGCTCGGCTGCCGGGGCCAGGGCTACTACTACTCGAAGTCGGTCAGCGGCGAGGTGATGGCCGGCCTCCTCGGTCGGACCTCACCGCTCCATGACGGTGCCGCCGAGTCGGACCGGGAGGCGGCGGAGGAGGCCGTCATGCTCGAGCTGCTCGAGGGGTCGACCGGCCAAGCCTGAGAACCGATCGCCCGTTCAGGGCGAACCCCCGGGCGCCACTTTTGCCGCCCCTATTGCCATTGAAGATTCCGTAAATGTTATAGTCCATTTAGTCATTTCGTTAGTCCCCATTGGAGGAGACTTTAGGGTGGAGCAAGACTGGAATTCAATGATCGCGGCAAGCGAGATGCGGCTTCGGCAGCTGGCGTCCGAGGCGGTGCCGGGCGCACCTTCGCTGACCCTGGTACCCGAGCTCCGGACCGACGGCGACGAGGGCGACCTGGCCCAGGTCGTGATCGACGGAGAGATCGCGCAGCGCGTCGCCGATGTGAGGGCCTCGTTGCAGGATCAGCTGGCCAGGGCGCTCGACCGCCTGGCGCTCGGCCGCTACGGCTACTGCGAGGACTGCGGCGAGGCGATCCTCGCGGAGCGAATGGAGTTCGCGCCCGAGACCACAACCTGCGTCGGCTGCCAGGCTCGCCGGGACCGCGCGCGCTGAAGCGCGCCTCAGCCCTCGGGGGGTGAGGTGCGACATGGCGGCGCGCTGATTTCGCGGCGGCTTTCCGGGCCGGGGCGCGCGATAATGCGAGACGCCCGGGAGGTGGGCGATGGAACCGAAGGCACCCCGATCCGAAACCAAGCCGAAGCGCAGGCGGCCCCTGGCGAAAGCACAGCCGGACGACTGGCGGCCGCTGCTGATGAGGTCGCGGGACAGCCCCTCGCTGGCACCTCGCGGACCGAGCGCAGCGCCCCGGCGCAAGCCCACACGGGGATAGGGGCCCGCCGCTTCCCGGGGAGCGGCGGGGATTCCCGATCTCGCCGCCGGGCCCGATACTGACGCTGTGGCAGCGACCACCCCCGGGCGGGAGCTGGCGGCGCGGTCCCTGCTCGCCAAGCTGGCGCTCTGGTGGCCGGCGGTCGCATTGTTGGCAACAACGCTCGCCTACCTCGCGGTCTACATCCTGATCGCGCCGGCGACCGGCCGCAGCGCGGGGGTGCTGATCTCACTCCCGGTGATCGTCTCCGCCTGGTTCTACGGCTGGCCCGGCAGCGCGCTGGCGATGGCCATCTTCCTGCCCATCAACATGGCCCTCGCCCACGTCATGAGCCCGTCCCTGCCTCTGCGCGACGCGATCTCGGTCGCCGACGCGCCCGGGATTGTGGTTGCCTGGGCGGTGGGCATCGTCGTCGGCCGCTGGCGGGACGTCGAGCGGATGCGAAATGTGGCGTCCAGCGCGAGAGTGACGGCGGAGGCCGAGAGCCGGGCGATGAACCGCTTCCTGGCGACCATGAACCACGAGCTGCGGACGCCGCTCAACTCGATCCTCGGCTTCTCCCAGCTGCTCGCCCACCAGGGCGCCGATTCGCTCACCGAGAAGCAGCTGCGGCAGCTGCGACACATCCAGTCGAGCGGCCTCCACATGCTCGGCCTGATCAGCGAGATCCTCGACCTGAGCAAGATCGCCGGCGGGCAGATGGAGGTCGATGTGACGCGACTCGAGCTGGGACCGCTGCTGGAGGAGTCGGTAGCCAAGATGCGCCCCCTCGCCGACGACAAGTCGCTCCGCCTCACGCTCGACGCCGGAACCGAGGTCTGGGTGCAGTCAGACCGCCGGCGCCTCTTCCAGGTGCTCTTGAACCTGCTCTCCAACGCGATCAAGTTCACAGCTCCCGGAGGCGAGGTCAGGGTGACGATGCGCCGGGTCGGCGAGATCGCCGAGGTGTCCGTGGCCGACACCGGGATCGGCATCGCGCCGGAGGACCAGGAGCGGATCTTCGAGGAATTCGTCCAGGTCGAGCCGCATACCAATGCCGGCCTCCAGGGAACCGGGCTCGGGCTGGCCATGAGCCGCCGGCTCCTCGCCCTGATGGGCAGCTCGATCCGCCTCAGCAGCACCCCCGAGGAGGGCAGCGTGTTCACGATCGCAATCCCGGTGGCACGCTCGCGGAGCCTCGTCCTCGTCGACCCCGAGGGAGGCCTCGCCGCCCGGCTGGGCCAGAGCTCCTATACCGTTTTCCTGGGGTCGGGCGTGCACGACGCGGCCGACCTCGCCTCCGAGCACCGGCCGGCGGCGGTGATCCTGGGCGAGGCCGTTGGGCGCGAGGACGAGCGCTGGATCCGCGATTTCCTGCGGCGGAGCCAGGCGACCGCGACGATCCCGATCCTGGCCCGCGCCGCGGACCGGTCGAGCCTCCTGCGCGAGATCGCCGACGCAATCCGGATCGACTAGCACCCTCAGTTCCGAGCGCCCCCCGGGGCTCGCTGGCTGGTCGGGATTAATGCACACGTGGGGCCGGCCGGCGGCCGATGACGGTCCGCCGACCGAGGGCGAGCCCGGCACGAGCCGCGGCGACGGCGTCAGGCTCGGACCCCGGCGCTCCGGACGCCGCCAACCGGCGCCACCCGGCGAGCCGGTGCTCGTTCAGCGCCAGGACCGGGCTGAAGCCCGCGTCGACGACCGCCTTCTCCGCCCCCCCACCCGCGCTCGCCATCCAGAGAAGAAAGCGGCCCTCCTCGCGTGATCGAGCGCAGATGAACACCAAAAGGGCTCGGAACAGCCCCCTCCGGCGATGCCCGGGCAGCGTGACGCAGTTCCACACGTAGGCGTCGGTCGCGGCCGGGGCAATCTCGAGCCGGACCTCGCCGATCCATTCCGGCCGCCGGGAGAGCCAGCCGTAGGCGATGACATCGGCTCCCTCCCAAGCCGCGAAGCAGCGGCAGCCCCTGGCGAAGCGGACCTCAGCGAGCTCGGCCTCGGCTGCCATCGCGGTCGCCAGCGCCGGCGCCGAGCCGGGCGCCACTTCACGAATATTGAACCGGTCCTGAGGGGGCGGCGGGCTCCACCGGCTGAGGTCCGCCGCCCATAGGGTCAGGCGGCGTCTCAGAATCGGAAGAAGAGTCCTCGGACCTTCTCGATCACCTCGGGATCGCCGGTTGCGGCGCCTCCGGCGAAGCGCCCGAAGACCGTCAGCACGAAATCCGACGGGGTATAGCGGAAGACGGCCTCGCAGCCCTTGAAATCCCCTTCCTCGGGTGCCGCCGACCAGGCGCCGTCCCTGACGGTGACGCGCCACCGGCCGCCCCACGGGCCGGAGACCTCGATGCCGTAGACGATGTCCACTCCCCGGGCGGACTTCTCGTCGACGGTGTACTGCATGATCACGTGGCAATAGGGGATCAGGATGCCCGCGCTGGCCTCGTCGATCTCGGCCAGCTTGTCGCCCAGCCCGTACTCGATGTCGTACGGATGGATGCCGTAATCCATGATCTGAAAGGCAGGGTAGAAGCCGGCCGGAACGGGGCCCATGTAGGGATGCGTCACCAGGAAACTGGTCCATTCCTCGGGGGTCAGAGCCTCGAAGATCGCGTCCATCTTGGCCGCATCCTCTTTCAGGCGCGCGATTGCCTCCTCCCGGGAAAGCTTGCGGAACTCGAGGGCGTGGCCGTTGAGTGCCTCGCCCATGACCTGGAGGCCGAGCGCGCCGGGCGCCTCGCCCTTCTTGGCGGCCTCCCAGCGGGAGAGGTAGCCCTCGATGACATCGATCAGGTGGCCGACCAGGTCGCGGACCTCCCACTCCGTGCAGCGGGTTTGGACATTCCAGTTCCGGGGATCCTCGACCAGGTCGAAGAACTTGCGGCGATCGCGGCGCATGACGTCCAGGACGACCGTCTTGCCCTCCGCCGCCATCGGGTTGACCGGGGAAATGACTGCGCTCATTTGCTCATGCCTCCTTGGAATCGAGGTTTGCCGCATCGCCGATCTTTTCGCGGCGCGGGAGCGCCGCCATCAAGTCACGAATCCGGTTCAGCTCGTCGAGGTTGACCTCGTGGCCCAGGCCCGGATACAGCTCGACGGTGACCTCTCCCTCCAGCTCTCTCATCACCTCGGCCGAACGCAGCACCCTCTCCACCGGGATGTGCGGGTCGACATCGCTGCAGAGGAGCAGGACCGGGGTGCCGGCCAGCGAACCCGCATGGCCCCGCAGCGAAGGCTCGGGCCCGATCAGGCCGCCGCTCAGCCCGACCACGCCGCCGTAGCGGCGGGCGTTCCGAGCGGCGAACTCCAGCGTCAGGCAGGCGCCCTGGGAGAACCCGAGCAGGATCACGCTCTGAGCCGGCAGGACCGCCTCGACCCGCCCCAGGACACGGCGCACCGTCTCCAGGGCGGAGGAGAGCCAGGGCTCGTTCAGCTCGGTGGGTTCGGTGAAGCGGTGCGGGTACCAGGTGTCGGAGGCCGCCTGGGGCGCGAGGAAGGCGAAGCCTGGTTGAGCCACCTCGGCAGCGACGGTCATGATGTCGCGCGCCGTCGCGCCGCGGCCGTGGACCAGGATCATCGCCGCCGATGCCCGCTCCAGTGGCTCGCCCGCCGTCAGCACCGGCTGGCCATCGTGCGGACCGGGCATCGCTTCGCCTACCCTCCCGTGCCGCGGCCGACCGTGGCCGGAACCGCAATCGGGGGCAGGTTGACCTTGAGCGAGTCACGCCGCTCCTCGTGCTGGGGCGGCAGCTGGAGCTCGGAGCCGAGCGACGCTGCCGGCTCGTCGACGGTGAAGCCGGGCTGGTCGGTGGCGATCTCGAAGAGCACGCCGCCCGGCTCTCGAAAGTAGATCGAGCGGAAGTACTTGCGCTCGATGACCGGCGTCACCGGCCGCCCGGTGCCTGCGATGACTTCCCGCCAGGCGAGCTGGTGGGCGTCGTCAACGGCCCGCCAGGCCACGTGGTGGACGGTGCCGGTCGCCTCCTCCCCCTTACCGGCCGCCGGGTCGACAACCAGGTCGAGGATCGCCTGGGGTCCGCCGGAGCCGGTTTCGAAGCGCACCCGGCCACCGTCCCGCCCGACCTCGCGGAACCCCATCGTCTGCTCCAGGAAATGGGCGCTCGGCTCCTCCTCGACGACAGCCAGGCTCACAGCGTGAAAGCCGCGCACCTGGTGCTCGGGAGCGACCGGGCTGTCCGGCCATTGGTTCCAGCGCTCGTCGGAGGCCTGGCCGACGAGCTCGAGCCGGATCCGGTCGGGGTCTTCGAAGCCGACGAATCCAGCACCCAGTCGCTCGCCGCGCGAGGCCTCGACGCCCAGCCCGCGCAGGCGTGCCGCCCAGAAGCCGAGGGATCGCTCGGGCACCGCCAGGGCGACCACGCCGACCTGCCCACCGCCCGCCGCCCGCCAGGGCAGGTGCGGCCACCCGAAGAAGGTCAGCGCGGTCCCCGGGCTGCCGAGACGGTCGCCGAAGTAGATGTGGTAGGTGTCAGGCACGTCGAAGTTGACCGTCTGCTTGACGAAGCGGAGCCCGAGGACCCCGACGTAGAAGTCGACCGTCCGCTGCACGTCGGCACAGATCGCGGTGACATGGTGGATCCCGGGAACGCACTCCGGCACGGCTGCTACCTCAACCCCGGCCCGCTGGCTGGGGCCATCTTAGTTGCGCGCCGAACCGGTGTCGAACGCCGATCACCCGGGCCGGAGATGCTCGGACGATTCCTCCTCGACGCGAGCCCAGATCTCGCCCGCCAGCGGGTCCTCGAGCTCCTCCTGGAGGTGGGCGACGAGGCCGATCGCGCGGGCCATCACGGCGAGGCCGCGGCAGGTGCGCCAGGGAATCTCGAGCTCGCTCGCGATGGCGCCGATCGCCCCGGTCGCGTTGATCGGCAGAGCCCTGCCGGTGGCGCGCTCGGCCGCTTCGCCGATCCGGACCATGAGTTCCACGTGGCGGCCGGAGAGGCCGTTGGCGGCGGCGACCGTAAAGAGCCGGGGGACGCGGGGGTCGACCGGCTTGTGGACGGGATGGCCCAGGCCGGCGATGAGCCGGCCCGCGGC
>DIZV01000089.1:422-6781 GCA_002427995.1 Chloroflexi bacterium UBA6019 | reverse complement strand
CGCCTCGGCGAGCGCCTCCTGCAGCATCCGGGCCGCGTCGTCGACCGGCCCGCCGAAGCGGTCGCCAAGGCCCAGCAGGCCGGCTGCGACCGCGCCCTGGAGCGATTCGGGAGCGCCCAGGTAGGTCATCCGGGCGGCGATCGCGCTTGGCGTCATGCCGTGCTCGACGAGCGTGATCGCGATTGCGTTGAAGACGATTGACTCGGCCGGCGTCGGCAACCGACCCTTCAGCTCCAGGAAGGCGAAGTCACCGAGCGAAACCTTGCCGATCAGCTCCTCGGCGAGGTCGTGGCCGCGGACCACGATCCGATCCGCGGTGCTCCAGGCCAGGTCGGAGCGGAGCCGCTTTCGCCGGGTCATTGCCGGCTCACGGTGAGCCGGGTCTTGTAACCGCTGTCGCCGAAGCTCGACTCCCGGACCAGCTCGACCCGGCAGCGGAAGATCAGGCGGGCGCGCACCGCTGCCTCGATCCGCGCCGCCAGCCCTGACTCAAACTCGGCGCCGTCGGGCACCTCGACCTCGACCGGCACCGGCGGGTCGACGCTGACCGCGTCAGCGCGGCGGATCACCCGGGCGCGACCGGTGACCTGGGGTCGGAACTCACCGACGATGGCGAGGATCGCCGTCGGGTAGACGTTGACGCCCCGCACGATGAACATGTCGTCCCGGCGCCCGATGCAGCGCATCCGAAAGCTGGTGCGCCCGCACCCGCAGGCCGACCCCTCGATTCGCACGATATCGGCGCTCAGGAAGCGGACGACCGGCATCGCCTCTCGGACGAGGCTGGTGTAGGCCAGCTCGCCGACGGCGCCCGCCTCGATGGCGATCGGCGCGCGGGAGTCGGGATCGACCAGCTCGGGCCAGAGGTAACCGGTACCGCAGAAGTGCATGCCCTGCTGAGCCGGGCATTCGCCGAAGAGCGAGGGGGCGACATCGCCGATCCCCATCACCTCGTTGACAGTCACTCCGAGCACGTCCTGGATGTGGTCGCGGACCGCCGGGATGCCTCCACCCGGCTCGCCGCCGGTGACGACGTGGGCGAGGGCAAGGCCGCGAGTATCGCCGGCCTCCTGCTCGAGCCGGTTGGCCAGGTACTGGGCGAAGGAGGGCGTGCCGAGCAACGTGTCGGCGAGGCCCGCCCGGAGCCCGAAGAGGACGCGGTCGGTGTCTCCCGGCGCAACTGGCACCGAGCGCGCGCCGATCCGGCTCAGGACGAAGTGGGTGTGCCCGGCGACGAAGGGGCCAGCGGCAAAGGTGGAGAGCACCGAGTGGTGGTCGTGGATGCCGGTCGCGTAATAGGTCCGGGTCCCGATCGCGGTCCAGGTGCGGACGTCCTCGGCGGTCAGCGCCAGGACGCTCGGCACACCGGTCGAGCCGCTGGTCTGGTAAACGCGCTTGACGCGCTCGGGCGCCACGGAGAGATTGGACCCGAAGGGCGGTTCCTCGTCGATCGCCCGCTTCAACTCGTCCTTGGTCGTGAAGGGGAGCCGGTCGAGGTCGGCCAGGGCCACGCCGGTGGACCCGACCCCGGCCTCCCCGAGCTTGCGGCGGTAGAAGGCGGAACCTTCGGCGAGGTGCCGGCGCTGCTCCTCCCAGGCGACTTCCGCGCGGGCCCGGCTCGCCGCGGGGGATTCCGTCTCGACCTCTCGGTCCCAGATCCAGTCGCGGTCGCAGTGGTCGCCGGGCAGCCACCCGTCCGAAGTCGCCTCCCGGCTCGAGCTCACAGCGCGAGGTTAGCCGAAGAGGCAGAGCATCTCGAAGGCGACGTTGGCAGCCGCGATCGCGGTTATCTCGGCGTGGTCGTAGGCCGGAGCCACCTCGACGACGTCGCCTCCCACCAGCTGGAGACCCCGCAGGCCGCGGAGGACGGCAATCGCCTCGCGGCTGCTCCAGCCTCCCGCCTCCGGCGTCCCAGTGTCGGGAGCGAACGCAGGGTCAAGGACATCGATGTCGAAGGAGAGATAGACGGCGACGGAGGCGCCGCCGACCCTTGCCCGGATCGCCGCCGCGATTGCGCCCGCTCCCTTCCCGTCGATGGCCTGGCCGTCGATCAGCTGGAAGCCGAGGCCCGCGTCCGCCGCCAGGTCGGCGGCTGAGAACTGGGGGCCGCGAGTTCCGACGTGGACGGACCGGTCGAGTTGGAGGAGGCCCTCCTCGGCGGCGCGCCGAAAGGGNNGCCGTCGCCCGCAGCAGGGGTAGGGCGATCGTGTGGTCTCCGCCCAGGGCGAGCAGGTGGTCAGCCCTCTCGAGGGTGGCCTTGGCGGCGTGCTCGATCTCGGCGATCGCCTGGTCGATCGCGAACGGGGTGCAGGCGATGTCACCCGCGTCGGCGACCTGCCGGCTGTCGAAAGGAAGGGTGTCCGTCCAGGCGTTGTAGGGGCGGATCAGCTTCGACCCGGCGCGGATCGCCGCCGGGCCGAAGCGCGCGCCCGGCCGGTAGACTACCCCGCTGTCGAAGGGGACGCCGACGATCGCGACCGCGGCGCGGCCGACGGCGTCCAGCGTCGGCAGCCGGGCGAAGGTGGTGGGGCCCGCGAAGCGGGGGACCTTCAGCGCATCGACGGGACCGACTGGCGGTTCCAGGTCCTCCCCCACGCGTCGCATTTAACCGCTTTGATATGGGCATGCGCGCATTGGTAGCCGACAAGGTCGCTCCGGGGGGCATCGCGATCCGCAATTTGCCCGAGCCGGAGCCCGCCCGGAGCGAGGCCCTGGTCCAGGTCCACGCGATCTCGCTCAACCGGGGCGAGGTGTGGCGGCTCCGGGCGGCGGAGGACGGCTGGCGGCCCGGCTGGGACCTGGCCGGCGTCGTCAAGGTGCCGGCGCCGTCCGGACCGCCGGCCGGAAGCCGCGTCGTGGGGGTCCTCGGCGGGGCGGCCTGGGCCGAGCGGGTCGCGGTGCCCGGTTCCTGGCTGGCCGAGCTCCCGGCCGGCGTCTCCTTCGCGCAGGCGGCGGCCCTGCCCGTCGCCGGGCTGACCGCGCTGCGGATTCTTCGCCTCGGCCCCGCCATCCTCGGCCGGAGGGTGCTCGTCACCGGCGCTGCCGGTGGCGTCGGCCGCTTCGCCGTCCAGCTCGCCAAGCTCGGCGGAGCCGAGGTGACCGCAATCGTCGGCAGCCCCGAGCGGGCGGCCGGGCTGCGAGAGCTGGGTGCCGCCGACGTGGTCACCGACCTGGACCAGCTGCAGGGCGACTTCGATCTCGTCCTCGAGTCGTCGGGCGGCGAGTCGCTGGCTCGGCTGGCGACGATGGTCCACCCCGAGGGAACCCTGGTCATGTTCGGCAACAGCTCGCTCGCGCCCACCACCTTCGACATCCGGGACGTCTATCTCGGCGGTGCGGTACGCCTCCAGGGCTTCATGCTCTTCCACGGCTTCGCGGCCGATCCGCCCGGTCGGGACCTCGCCTACCTGGCCGGGCAGGTCGCGGCGGGACGGCTCGATCCCCAGGTGGCGGCGGTGCTGCCCTGGGAGGAGATGACGGACGCAGTTCAGCGGGTGGCCGACCGGAGCGTGCCGGGAAAGTTGGTGCTGACGCTCGACGGCGGCGTACCATCGCGAACACAGCCTTGATCCGCTTCACCCGCCGGCCGACCAACCCCAAGCTGGTGGAGCTGAAGCAGCTGCCGATCTTCGCGGGCCTCAGCGCCCGCGCTCTCCGGGCACTCGCCGCGAACCTCGACGAGGTGACCGTGGCGACAGGAGAGAAGGTGATGCGGGAAGGGCGTGGCAACGACACCTTCTGGATCGTCCTCGACGGCGAGGTGGCCTTGACGGTCGGCGGCAGAGTGCACGAGAAACTGGGCCCGGGCGACGTCTTCGGCCTCCCGAGCATGTTCACCCGGCGGGAGTCGATGGCGGATGTCGTGGCGAGCACGCCGGTCCGGGCCCTCGTCGCCAGCCATGGCCAGTTCAACTCCCTGGTCGCCGACCCGGAGGTCGAGATCCGATTCAAGGCGGCGATGTTCGACCGGCTGCGGGACGAGGTGTACCAGCTGACCCAGAAGAGGCGGACGGCAGCCCGCAAGCCCTCCTCCTGAGCCGGCGGCCGGTGTGATCGCCGGGAAGGGTCCTACTCGAAAGCAGCGAGGGAGGGCCGCTCGGCCTCCCACATCTCGTCGAACATCCGGCTGATCTCCTCCAGCGAGCAGACGGCGGCGGTCAGCGGATCCAGCATCAGGGCCAGTCGGGCCTTCTCGCGGTCGCGCTCGAGGAGTGCCTGGACCACCAGCTCGTGGACCGCCATGTGCACGCGGTTGAGCGCCGCGAGCTGCTCGGGCAGCGGCCCGAACCGGCAGGGATGGATACCGGCGCCGTCGATCCGGCACGCCACCTCGACGTTCCCCGGCGGCAGGTTCTCGATCCAGCCCTCGTTCAGCACGTTGCCGTGGATCTCGACCGGCCGATCCAGCTCGACCGCCTCCACGATGTAGGACGCATATTCGTGGCTGCGGGTCAGCTCCAGCTGGAGGTCGCCCGCGACCAGCTCGCGGACGACGGCCGAGTTCACCTGGCGCCAGGTCGGCCAGTTGCGGGCGTAGAAGCCCGATTCACCAAGGTAACCGTCCCGCGTGTACTTGCGGATCAGGTCCGGCCGCTTTCGGAAGTAGGGCACGTACTCCGAGAAGTGCCCGCTCGACTCGGTCACGAAGGCGCCGAGGTGGAGCATCACCTCGAAGCGGACGGGGTCCTGCTCATAGACCTCGGGCCGGCGGGCGAGCTCGCGGAGCCGCGGGTACAGATCCTCACCGTGGTGGGCGAGAGTGGTGAACCAGGCGTTGTGATTGATCCCGGCGCAGCGCCACTCGAGCTCCTGGTAGGAGATGTCGAGGAATCCGGCCAGCAGCCTCGAGGTTCCCTGGACGCTGTGGCAGAGCCCGACCACGGAAAGACTCGAGGCTCGGCTGGCGGCCAGGGTCAGGATCGACATCGGGTTGGTGTAGTTCATGACAATCGCCTTCGGGGCCAGCCGCCCGACATCGGCGATGATCTCGAGCCAGGCCGGGCCCGTCCGCAGCGCCTTGAAGATCCCGCCCGGCCCGATGGTGTCGCCGATGCACTGGTCGACGCCGTACTTGAGCGGGATCTCGTAGTCGGGTTCGACACAGTCGAGCCCGGCCACCTCGATCGAGTTGATCACGTAGTCGCTTCCGGGGAGCGCTTCCGCCCGGTCGGTCGTGGCGGTGACCTGCCAGTCGCGGCCCGAGACCCCGATCACCTTCTCGGCGACCTGGCGGGAGAGCTCGAGCCGCTCGGCGTCGATGTCGACCAGGGCGAAGGTCCCCTTCTCCAGGTCCGGCGTCGCGACCAGATCGGTGATCAGTCGAGCCGCGAAGGTCGAGCTCCCGGCGCCGATGTAGGTGATCTTTGGCATTCGGTTCAGGCTTCCCCGGCGGTCAGGTTACTTGCTTCGGTGAGCACGGCCACCCCGCGGGGGTCGAGCCGCAGCCCCTGCGCGCCGACCCGGCTGCCCGAGAGCAGGTCGCCGGCACCCGCGGGCACCGCCACCGTCACCGCCTCGTCGCCGTGGTTGAGCAGGAAGAGCAGCGAGCCCCCGTCGCGGGTATGGCGACGGACGGCCTCCACCCCGGGCGGAGCGTCGAGGACGGCAGTTACCCCGGCTTCGGTCCAGGCCCGGCGCAGGAGCTGTTCCATCGAGCGGGGGTCAAGACGCGTGCCGACGTAGTAGGAGACGCCTCGGCCAAAACCGTGCTGGGTGACTGCCGGCCGGCCCTCCAGGTCGCCGCCAATAAAGCTGCCGATCACCTCCGCCCCCTCCGGCTCGATCAGCTCGGACCAGAGCACGCCGCTGCCGGCCGCCCCCGTCTCGAGCCGGACGTCGATCGACTTTCCGGACCCAAGGGGCGTGAAGTCCTCGACCCGGAGGCCGAGCAGCCTGCGGAACGCACCCGGGTAGCCGCCCAGCCGGACGTGGTCGCTGGGATCGACGATCCCGCTGAAGAAGGACACGACCACCGTGCCGCCGGCTTCGACGAACCGTTCCAGGTTGGCCGCGGCCGCGTCGCTGACGAGGTAGAGATTGGGCACCAGGACGAGCCGGTACCCAGACAGGTCGCCCTCCGGATGAGCGAAGTCGGCCGTCACGTTGGCGTCGAAGAGCGGCTCGTAGTAGGCCCGCAGCTGGTCCATCTGGTGGAGCTCGGTGGTCGGTTTGGAGGGAAGCTCCAACGCCCACCAGGACTCCCAGTCGTGGAGGATCGCGACCTCCGCCCGGTGGCGGCTTCCGCAGACGGCGTCGAGCCGCTTCAGCTCGTTGCCCAGGCGCCTCGACTCGAGCCAGGTTGGATTGGACTCGACCGGACCGTGGGGAACCATCGCGCTGTGCCACTTCTCGGCGCCGGC